>JAHEXT010000008.1 GCA_023251945.1 Actinomycetes bacterium | reverse complement strand
GCCCGCGGCGCAGCGTGTGCAGCTCGTCCCGCCCGTGCGACGCGACGACGAGTGCGAGATCGTCGGGAGACGGATCGGGCGCCCCTCCCTCCACGGCCACGAGGTCGAGCCCGAGCTCCGCGCCGAGCGACAGGACCGCGGCCGCGATCGGCGTGTCGCCTACGACCAGGACGCGCGGCGCCGGGAGCACCGGCTCGAGGAATACCTCGATTGCGCCGCCCGACAGGCACGTATTCTGGACCGTCACGGCTCCCTCCTCGCTCGAAACCTCCTGGTCGTCGCCGTCGCCCTCGCCGACTGATCCGTCGGGAAGAATTCGCAGCAACACCGCCTCGCCGGTCTCGATCGCGGTCATCGAGTACACGCGCACGCTGTGCTGCACACACACGCCGCCCACGAACCCCTCGATTGTGCCGTCGTCGAGCACGAGCGCGACGTTCCCCGCCTGCACGCTCGTCGGGCGCTGTGCGCGCACAACCGTAGCGATCACGAACGCCGTGCCCTGTCCGGCGAGCTCCTGCGCTAGCGGCGACACAGCGCCGGCGGTCATTGCGGCGGTTCGGGACGTCCCTGCATCGCCGCCCAGACACGGGCCGGGGTGCAGGGCATGTCGATGTGGTCGACGCCGTGCGTTTGGTGCAGCGCATCGATGACCGCGTTCACGATCGCCGGCGGCGACCCGACGTTCGGCGACTCGCCGACGCCCTTGGCCCCGAGCGGGTGGTGCGGGCACGGGGTGACCGTCTCGCCGAGCTCGAAGTCGGGACATTCGAGCGCGGTCGGGATGAGGTAGTTCAGGAACGACGAGTTGAGGCAGTTGCCCTCCTCGTCGAACGTGAGGACCTCCATCAGCGCGATGCCGACGCCCTCGGCGAGGCCGCCGTGGATCTGGCCGTCGACGACCATGGGGTTGATGCGCACGCCGCAGTCGTCGACCGCGATGAAGCGCCTGACGGTGACTTGGCCGGTGTCGGGGTCGATGTCGACGACGGCGATATAGGCGCCGTACGGATAGGTGAGGTTGGGCGGGTCGTAGATCACCTGCGCGTCGAGTCCGCCCTCCATCCCGGTAGGCATCGGCTCGCCGCTGTACGCCCGCACCGCGATCTCCTCGATCATCGCGCCCTTCTCGAGGTCTCCCTTGACGTACCAGCGGCCCTTCTCCCACGCGAGATCCTCCGGCCTGGTCTCGAGCATCGTCGCCGCGATCAGACGCGCCTTGTCGCGCACCTTGCGCGAGACGACCGCGACCGCGGCACCGGACACCGGCGTCGAGCGGCTGCCGTAGGTGCCGAGCCCGTACGGCGAGCGGTCCGTGTCGCCGTGGCGGACCTCGACGTCCTCGGGCGGGATGCCGAGCTCCTCGGCGACGATCTGCGCGAACGTCGTCTCGTGGCTCTGCCCCTGTGTCTGGGCGCTGATGCTGACCACCGCCTTGCCCGACGGGTGCACCCGCAGGTCGGCGCCGTCGTTCATGGCCAGTCCGAGGATGTCCATGTGCTTGCGCGGGCCCGCGCCGACGCCTTCGGTGAAGAAGGACACCCCGATGCCCATCAGCTCGCCGCGGGCGCGCTTCTCCGCCTGCTCGCGGCGCAGATCCTCGTAGCCGGCGATGTCCATCGCCACGCGCATCGTCTCGGCGTAGTTCCCGGAGTCATACGTCCAACCGGTCGTGGTCTCATACGGGAACTGCTCGGGGGCGATGAAGCTGCGCATGCGCAGCTCGATCGGGTCGACCTTCAGCTCGAGCGCGAGCGCGTCGACCATCCGCTCCACGAGGTAGACGGCCTCGGTGATGCGGAACGAGCATCGGTACGCCACACCGCCCGGCGCCTTGTTCGTGTAGACCGCCTTGACCTTGACGTGCGACGCCTCGAGGTCGTACGAGCCGCAGACGATGTGGAAGAACCCGGCCGGGAACTTCGTCGGCTGCGCGGTCGAGTCGAACGCGCCGTGATCGGCGATGACGTCTACCCGCAGGCCGGTGATCTTTCCGTTCTTCGCGCACATCTCGCTGTGCATGACGTAGTCGCGGGCAAACCCGGTGGAGATCAGGTTCTCGTCGCGGTTCTCGACCCACTTGACCGGTACGCCGGCCACGATCGAACCGGCGATCGCGCACACGTAACCCGGATAGACCGGAACCTTGTTGCCGAAGCCGCCGCCGATGTCGGAGCACTTGATCCGGATCATGTGCTCCGCGAGCCCCGCGACGTGTGCGTAGACCGTGCGGTGGGCGTGCGGCGCCTGGTTGCCGTTGTAGATGTCGAGCTGGCCGGTCTCGGGGTTGAAGTCGGCGATCATGCCGCACGTCTCGAGCGGCGCCGGATGGCAGCGGGGATAGATGATGTCGCGCTTGACGACGGTGTCGGCCTCGGCGAACACGCGGTCCGTCGCCGCCTGATCGCCGGCCTCCCAGGTCGGGCTTGCGAGGTTGTCGCGCTGCCCGGCCTTGTCGTCGCGGATCAACGGCGCGTCAGGGTCCAGCGCCTTGCGGGCGTTGACGATCGCCGGCAACGGCTCGTACTCGACATCGATCAGCTGGAGCGCGTCGTTTGCCGAGTACTCGTCGGTCGCGATCACGAACGCGACCTCCTGGCCCTGGAATCGGACCTTGTCGCCCGCGAGCACGGCCTGCGTGTCGTACGAGATCGTCGGCATCCACGCCAGCCCGAGCGTCTCGAGGTCCTTGGCGGTGACGACAGCGGCGACGTTGGGGTGCGCGAGCGCCTTCGAGGTGTCGATCGAGAGGATGCGCGCGTGCGCGTACGGGCTGCGCAGCATGGCGCCGTGGACCATCCCCGGCAGGCGGATGTCATCGAGGTAGGTGCCCTTGCCGCGGATGAAGCGAGCGTCCTCCTTGCGCTTCAGACGACCGAAGCCGATCGGTCGCTCGGTCTGGGCGCTCGGAAGGTTCTCGACCGTGGCCATGCTCATACCTCCTGTTTTGCGGCGGCTTCGTACTCAGCGGCCCAGCGCACGGCGCTGACGATGTTCTTGTATCCCGTACAGCGGCAGATGCCCCCTGAGATAGCCGTACGGATCTCGAGGTCGGTTGGATTCGGGTTCTCATCCAGCAGGGCGCGAGCCGTCATCAACATCCCCGGCGTGCAGAATCCGCACTGGAGGGCGTGCTGCTCGTGGAAGCCCATCTGGATCGGGTCCAACTGGCCGTCGACCTCGAGCGACTCGACCGTGCGGATCTCATGACCCTCGCACATCGCCGCCAGGATCGTGCACGACTTGACCGGCTGGCCGTCCATCTGCACCACGCAGGCGCCGCAGTTGGACGTATCGCAGCCCCAATGCGTGCCGGTCAGGTCGGGCGTCTCGCGAATGAAGTGAACGAGCAACTGACGCGGCTCGATCTCACGGGAGACCTGTTCGCCGTTTACCGATATCGAGACGTGCATGATCAGGCCTCCTGGTGCAGGGCGCGTGCGGTCGCGCGGCTCAGGGCGCGTGTCGTGAGGACGCTCGCGAGATGGCGCTTGTAGTCGATCGGCCCACGACCGTCCGCGCTCGGAGAGCAGTCTGCCGAGGCGATCTCGCCTGCCTGCGCAAATAGTCCCTCCGACGGAGCCTTCCCTCGCAGAAGCTCCTCGGCTCGCGAGAGGTGGATCGTCGTAGGCCCGACCGCGCCGAGCGCGACGCCCACGTCGGCGATCTTGCCGCCCTCGATCCAAACGGCCGCCGACGCGGCGGCGATCGCCCAGTCGCCGGCACGGCGCTCGACCTTCTCGTGCGCGCTGCCGCCGCCCGGACGCAACGGAATCCGGACCTCGGTGAGCATCTCGCCTTCGCCCACCGCGGTCACATAGGGCCCGATGTGAAAGTCCTCCATCCCGACCACGCGCTCGCCGCCCGCGCCGCGGATCACGGCTTTCGCCTTGACCGCCGAGCAGACGGCCGAGAGGTCCTCGGCCGCGTCCGCCTGGCACAGCGAGCCGCCGATCGTGCCGCGGTTGCGCACGACCGGGTCGGCGATCACGTTCTCGGCGTCGCGAAACAGCGGAAAGTGGCGGGCCAGCAGCTCGGACTTCTCGAGCTCCACGTGTCGGGTCAGCGCCCCGATCGAGAGCTCGTCGCCCTGCTCGCGGATGTAGGAGAGCTCCGCGAGATCGTTGATGTCGATCAGGTGCTCTGGGTTCGCAAGTCGGAGCTTCATCATCGGAAGCAGGCTGTGCCCGCCCGCGATGATGCGCGCCCCCGAGCCAAGCCTCTGAAGCGATGCGATCGCGCCCTCGACACTGGTCGCGCGCTCGTACTCGAATGACGCAGGGGTCTGCACAGGGCTCCTTTCGTATCAGGAAGCGGCAAACATCGTTGCACACAGAGGGGGACCGGTCACTCTCCCGTGACGGGTCCGGGCCAACGGGCGCAGCCCGAGGTGGCAAGCTGTCTTCCTGCGGGTCGAGACGTGATCATCTTCCACGGAACAACCGTCGACTGCCTGGACTCGATCCGTCGAGAAGGGCTGCGGCCGCGATCGTTTGTCACACGGAGCCACGCGCTGGCGGGCGAGTACGCATGGCACAGGGCGATGACGCTTGGTGCAGATGCCTGTGTCGTCATCGAACTGGATGTGCCGGACTCCGCGGTCGTCGAAGTCCAGAGCTGGTGGTGGGCCAGCGGCCAGTTGCAGCTGCCGGTCGGCTGTCCTCCGTCGTGCATCGTCTCCGTCGACGACTCTGACCCGCGGCAGTTCTCGGTTGACTGAGCGCATTCGGACCGGCGCGGTCAGCTTTGATCAGTCATCGCGGGGCTGTTTGGACGAGGCCGTTCCCGGCCCCGCGGTCGCCACGCGGCCGGGGAGCCGCTTGCGCGGTGCCCCGATGTCTTCCCGCTGCTCGTACTGCACGGGCGCGTCGGTGCCGATGACCGGAGACCTGGCCAGGGACTTCGGCTTCGTCTGACGAATCTCCGGGTACAGCTGCCGCGCCGCAAGGCTTCCTCGCTCGACGTCCCGGAGGGCAGGACCTGCCGGGTTCCCGGCGGCTATCGGCGCCTCCCGGCCGAGCCGTGCGAGCGTGAGCGTGCCTCTCGTGTAGACCTCGCCGATGCGCGGCGCCTTGGTCGTGGGGCTCTCCGGAAAGTTCCTGAACCCGGCGGCGGCCGCGCCTGCGTACAAGCCGTCGACGAGGCCAACGGCATCTCTCATACCGGCCTTCTTCACGAGCAGGCCCTCGAGCAGATCGACGCCTGCGTCGAGCTGCTGATTGATCGTCGTCACGACGTCGTTGACCGGCGCGCTCTTCTGCACGATCTCGCCCACGCTGGCGATGGTCTCGTCCAGGCCAGTCGTGATCTTTCGAAGTTGCGCGATCACCGAGACGAGGTAGAAGACGAGGGCGACGACGATCAGCACGACGGCGAGGATCGTGACCGCGCCCGCTGCCGCGAATGCCAACACCGGTGCCATGGTTCCTCCCATCAGGCGTCGTCGAGGATCACGTCGAGGGAGCCGCCGTAGTTCGCGACTCCCGCAACGGTCTTGGTCACTTGGTCCTGCGTCGTCTCGAGCAGCGCGGCGGCATCGAGGTCCTTCGACCCCGCGGCCGCCGCCTTCGCGATCTCCTGCACGCTGGGGACGATGCTCTTGGCGGCGCCCAGCACACCGCGGAGCAGGTGCACGACGACCGGAAGGACCACCGCGAGCAGAACAAGGTCTCCAATCCACCAGAGGATCATCGCGGCCTCCTCTCGGCGACGACCGCCGCCTTGCTGGCGATCCCCGGCAGCGCGCCGAGGATGATGTCGAACTGCCCGTTGATCGCTTTGACCGCGCCCTCGAGCGGGCGCAGGTGCTCGGACTCGACGCCCTGCAGCGCGGATGACAGCGTCGCGAGCCCTTCCGAGATCCTCGTCAGGCCCCTGCGCACCTCGATCAGCGCGACGGCCAGCACAAGCACGACGCCTGCCGCCAGCACGACGGACAGGAGAACGAGTGCGTGGGTGCTGCTCATCTTCCACCGAACCCGTCGGTGAGCGCGTTCATGTAGCCGTCCTGGACCACAGCTTCCTCCACGATCAGTGCCAGCACGGGCGCCGTCGCCTCGAGTTGCGGAATGTTTGCCGTGTTCGAGCCGACCTGGCCCGCGATCTCCAGCAAGCCGTCGACCGACCTCTCGATGCTCCCGACGGCCTCCAGGAGCACCGTCAGCAGGATCGCGACGATCACCGCCGAGCCGAAGGCGATGCTCAGGGCTATCGCCCAATACTCGTTGAAGGACAGTGCAGCAAGTGGGGCTGTCATTTTCCGACCGCCACCTTTCGAAGGGACCGGGCGGCGTGCAGGATCCTCACCCCCGAGTCGTTGATCCGCGCGATGCCGCCGAGCTCGGCGGTCTGCTGGCGCACCACCTCGACCGCCTGCTCGGCCGTGGAGGCCTGCTTGGCGATCCTGATCGCCAGCCAGACGATCACGATCACGATCACCGCGGCCACCGCGATCACCGCGATCTCGAGCGCGATCCCGACCTGCCACCAGCCTGATGACGCGATCAGCGTGAGCATGCGACAACGTGCTGTTGGAAAGCTGTGGGAGCCTCAACCCGTCTGGTCATCTCGCGTCCCTTCCAAGTCTCGTTGTTGCGTTTGCTGGTGGAACTACGTCGCCGGTATCGGTGAGGGTCTGGTGGCCCCGCTCGTGCTGGGCTCCAGACGCCATGCCAGGAGCACCATGAGCAGCCCGTAGATGATCACGATGATCCCGACGATCAGCACCAGAGGCCCGATGAAGTCGATGTTCGAGGTCGAAACGAGGTTCTCGTAGTTGCCTCGCTGGGTCTCTAGCACAGGGATCACGTCCGAGGCGAAGTACGTACGGACGTCGGGCACGGTTTTGACGGGCGTGCCGTCGAAGCGCGTAGCCCCGCCGATCGACTGGACGTTGTTCCAACCGTTGGTGACCGTCGGCAGGTTGACGATCGACTGCGCGAGCCCCGGGAAGTTCGCGCTCAGCGCCGCCAGCAGCTCGGTCTCCGACACATCGAGCGTCTTCTCGAGGAACGCGAGCAGGCCGGGCAGCTCAGCCGTCACCGACGACAGCGGGATCGCCAGCAGGAGCGCCGTCGTGTGCGGGAAGTTCTCCTGCAGCGCGGCGACGACCTCGGCCTGCGAAAGCCCGGTTTTCTGTGAGACGAACGCGATCAGCTTCGGCACCTCGGCCGCGGCCCCGCCCTGCGAGGTCATGATCGGGTCCTCCATGTCGACGATCGCGGAGACCATGGTGATCCCGTCGCGGTCGCCCTCGACCCGTGCGGGGTCGTTGGCAGGACGTAGGGCGTCGAGCAGCGTCTGTCCGTTGTCGACCCGCGGGACCAGCGACACCGCGAGAACCAGTGCCACGACTCCCACACCGACGACAAGGACGACCGACGCGCTCGCGATGGCAAGCCCGCGCGATACCGGTCCCCTGAGATTCAGCGCGATCATCAGCGCCGCGAACAGGATCACGACCAGCCCGACGATCAACAGGAGGGGTGCGATCCAGTTCACGGTAGATGTCCCGTCGAGACTGGCGAAGTTGCTCTGTTGGGTCTCCAAGATGGGGATCAGATCCGAGCTGAAGTACGTCCTCAGGTCTGGCACGGTCTTGATGGGCGTGCCGTCGAAGCGCGAGGCCCCTTCGATCGACTGGATGTTGTCCCACCCGTTGGTGACCGTCGGCAGGTTGACGATCGACTGGGTGAGCCGCGGGAAGTTCGCCTGGAGCGCCGCGAGCAGCTCGGGCTCCGACACATCGAGTGTCTTTTCGAGGAACGCGAGCAGGCCGGGCAGCTCCGCCGTCACGGATGACAGCGGGATCGTCTGCAGGAGCGCGGTCGTGTGCGGGAAGTTCTCCTGCAGCGCGGCGACGACCTCGGCCTCAGAAAGCCCGGTCTGCTGTGAGACGAACGCGATCAGCTTCGGCACCTCGGTTGCACCCGTGCCCGATGAGGTACCGATCGGATCCGCGACGTCGACGTCGGCCGAGATGATGTCGATGCCGGCTCGGGCGCCTGCGACACGCTCAGGAGCGAACGCCGGCCTGGCCGCGTCCAGGACGTTCTGGCCGTCGTTCAGGCGTGGAATCAGATTCAGGCCGAGGACGACGGTCACGACCAAGACGCCGACCACGAGCACGACGACCCACTGCAGGACTCCGGACCGGCTCCCGCTCTTGCCTTGCATGAAGAACCTCCTCACACGCTGGTTGCCGGCGGAAGTCGTCGAGGCAGTCTCTGGAGCGCGAGGCGTTCAGGCTGCGATCGTTGCGGCGCACCTGCTTGCTCGGGCCGGCTAACGCGATGAACCGGCCGAGGGCTACAGGATCGGCAGCTCGACCCAGACTGAGCCCATCTCGTTCTGTCGGGCCGACCCTAACACCGGAGGCAAGAGAATCAAGTCCCAGGACGCGAACGTCACGCGGTTACCACCGACAAGCGACGGCCCGCCGAAGCGGGCCGACTGAGGTGAAGTCGCGAGTGCGGGGAAAGCCACCCCGCTTGCGCCCGATTGACAGTCGCTCTCACCATAGCCCACTCAACCTGCGGACGGCAACCGCGCCGGCTCTGAAGGCCTGACAGCAGGTCGCCACACCGTGACCCTCAAGGCCGACGCGATGCCTGGGCGGAGGGCGCCGGACTCGAACCGGATCCGGTGGCAACCGGACACCTCGACTGTCAATCGGGTGGCGCACCACGCGCCTTCACTCTCCGCACCCGCGACGGTAGTTGCGTCGATGCGAGTGCGAAACGCGCTCTTTCGGACGTGTCCGGAGGAAAGTCAGCAGCCGAAGCCGTACTCGCACTTCTTGCGGAAGAACTCCGACTCGCTCGCCGTGAAGTAGTGGTGCACCCCGTCCGGCTTGCGGACGAAGAAGAGGTAGTCGACCCGCGCAGGATGCGCCGCCGCCTGGCTCGACGCGAGCCCCGGGTTCGCGATCGGGGTCGGCGGCAGCCCGAGCCGCTTGCGCGTGTTGTACGGGTCGTTGCTCTCGAGGTCCGACTGCTTGAGCGGCTTCGTCCCGGGCACGTTCCGCCCGTAGCGGATCGTCGCGTCGATCTGGAGCGGCATCCCGCGCCGTAGCCGGTTGTAGACGACCGCGGCGACGAGCCGCCGCTCCTCTGGCGCAACGATCTCCTTCTCGATCATCGACGCGATGATCAGGACGTCGTACGGGGTCAGGTTCTTCGACTTCGAGTACCGCAGGTCGACCTTCCTCCACCGCTTCCGGAAGGCGGCAAGCTGGTCGCGGACGAGCTTCGCGGACGACGTGTACTGGCTGAACTCGTACGTGGCCGGGAAGAGGAACCCCTCGATCGACCGGCCTGCCCAGTCCTTGCGGAACTCGGCCGGCGGCTTCGCGCTCGAGGTCGCCTGCAGGTACGCCTGGCGCGTAAGACGAGGCGTGACCCCGCGCCTGTCGATCGCGATCTCACGCACTACAGCGACCCGGTCTGCCATCTCACGCCGCGTGAATCCCTCGGGGAAGATGATGCGCAGCCGCGCGAGCGGCGGCACGGTCTCGGTCGGCGGCGGCGGCGGGTCCTCGTCCCTGACCAGCGAGGCGCCGGCCCAGACGGCCACTCCGAGCGCGCCGACGGCGACGAGGGCCGCGACCGCCCGCCGCGCCCAGATGTGCGTACGGCTCGGCCCGCGCGGAGTCGGGGCTACTTCCGGTGCGCGCTCGTCCATGCGAGGTAGCTCTCCAGGAGATGCGCCGCGGCGCGGGCGTCCTCGGGCGCGTCGCCCGGCCCGCTCGCCGCGAGCGTCGTCGTGAAGCGCTCGTCGTACGTCTCCACCGGAACGTCGAGAGCCTGCCGAAGCGTGCGGACGAACTCGTCGGTCTCCCGCGCCTGCCGGCCTCGCTCGCCCCGGAGCGTCAGCGGCAGGCCCACCACCACGCGTTCGGCTTCCTGGTCGCGCACGATCTCCCGGATTCGCCCGAGACCGGACTGGGTCGCCGCTCGCTCGACCACCTCGAGCGGCCGCGCGATCGTTCCCGTCGCGTCCGAGACGGCGACGCCGGTCCGGGCGGCGCCGTAATCCAAAGCGATGACTCTCATGTTCCTGGGGCGCCCAACCCCAGAAAGTGCTTCGCACTGTCTGGGGCCCCCAAAACCCTCGCAAAGGAGGCGAGCGCGAGGCGCGCAGGACAGTACATGAGGTACGGACAAGCGCCGAGCGCGACGCATCCTGCCGCGAGCGGCGTCAGCCTCCGGCGGAGCCCGGCTTTGCCAGGCGGGAGTCGGAGGCGTCCAGGGACGTGAGTCACAGCGCGGCGAGGATGAGGCGCTCAGCCTCCGCGAGCGCCTCGGGCAGCTTCTCCGGATCGTTTCCCCCGGCGCGCGCCATCGTCGGCCGGCCGCCTCCTCCTCCGCCCACGATCGCCGCCGCCTGCCTGACGACGTCGGAGGCGCTGACGCGCTCCGCGACCGACGCGTCGAAGTTGGCGACGAGGTGCACCTTCCCGTCCTCCTGCGAGCCGAGGACCACCGCCGCCGGCGCGTGCCGTTGCTTGAAGCGGTCGGACAGCTCAAGGAGCGCGTCGGCATCGTGATCCCCGACCTCCTGCACGATCACGTTGATCCCGGCGACCGACTTCGCCCTGGCCTCCGCCGCCGGCGTGCGCACGGCCACGTCCTTGCGCTTGCGCTCCTTGCGCAGCCTCTCGAGCTCGGCGCGAAGCTCGTCCAGCTCGCGCGAGCGGCCGTGGAGGTAGGCCCACGCATCGCCGGACGTGACCGCCTCGATCCGGCGCGCACCGGCGCCGACCGACCCCTCGGAGAGGATCACGAACGCCCCGATCGCCGCGGTCGAGCCCACGTGCGTCCCTCCGCAGAGCTCGATCGAGAAGCCGGGGATCTCGACGACGCGCACGATCCCGCCGTACTTCTCGCCGAAGAGCATCATCGCGCCCAGGCGGCGCGCCTCGTCGATCGGCGTCTCGAAGACGTGCACCGGGAGGTTCTCGAAGATCTTCTCGTTGACGATGCGCTCGACGCGTTCCCGCTCCTCGGGCGTCAGCGCCTGTGGGTGTGTGAAGTCGAAGCGCAGCTTGTCCGGCCGCACCGCCGAGCCCGCCTGCCGCACGTGGTCGCCGAGGACCTCCTGGAGCGCCTTGTGCAGAAGGTGCGTCCCGGTGTGGTTCGCCATCGTCGGGAAGCGGACGCTCCAAGGCACGACCGCCCGCACGCGGTCACCCTCCGCGAATCCCGATCCGCTCAGGAGGAGCGCCTGGTCGTCGTCGAACCGGTACGCCTCGACGAGCTCGGCCCGCGTCCTCGACTCGTCGTCGAGCTCGACGTACCCCTGGTCGGTCACCTGGCCGCCGCCCGCCGGGTAGAACGGCGACTCGCGGAGCTTCGCGAGGAAGAGCCCGTCGCCGCGCTCCTCGAGCGCCCCGATCTGCGTGAGCACATCGGTCTTGCGGTAGCCGACGAACTCCGTCTCGAAGTCCGCTGCGCGGGCGAAGTCGGCAGCGCGCTGCACCTCTGTCTCGCCTCCTGCTCTGGAGATCTCCCGGTGGCGGTCCATCTCCACTCCGTAACCGTCGACGTCGACGGCCTGGCCCCGCTCCTCCGCGAGCTCCACCGTCAGCTCGAGCGGGAAGCCGTACGTCGCCGCGAGCGTGAATGCCTCCTCCCCGGAGATCACCTCACGGTCGGCGAGCTCCTCGAACAGCGTCAGGCCGCGCTCGAGCGTCTCCAGGAAGCGTTGCTCCTCGGCCTTCACGACCCTCTCGATCTCGCCGGCGTGCTCGCGGATCTCCGGGTACGCGCCGCCCATCTGCTCGACGACCACGGCGGGTAGCCGGTACACGTCGTGGAGGCCGATGCGCTGTGCCTGTTGCACCGCGCGCCGGATGATCCGCCGCAGGATGTAGCCACGGCCCTCGTTCGAAGGGGTCACGCCGTCCCCGACGAGGAACGTCATCCCCCGCCCGTGGTCGGCGAGGACGCGGTGAGCTTTCGTCGCCGCCGGCGAGTCGCCGTAGGCAACGCCGGACTCGGCTGCGACCCACTCCATGATGTGCTGGAAGCCGTCGGTCTCGTACACGGAAGGGACGTTCTGGAGGATCCGCGCAGTCCGCTCGAGCCCGAGGCCCGTATCGATGTTCTGCGTCGGCAGCGGGGTCAGCGTCCCGTCGGGGTGCAGCTCGAAGTCCATGAAGACCAGGTTCCAGAATTCGAGGAAGCGCTCGCAGCGCGTACACGCCGGCGCACAGTCCGGCTGGCCACAGCCGACCTCCTCGCCCCAGTCGTAGTACAGCTCCGAGTCTTGCCCGCACGGCCCCGGCCCGCCGACCGACCAGAAGTTCTCCGAGGTGGGCAGTGGGACGATCCGCTCTGCGGGCACCCCGACCTTCTCCCAGAGCTCGATCGTGAGCTCGTCCGGCCCGAGCTTGAGCTGCGGGTCTCCTGCGTGCACGGTGACCCAGACCCGATCCCAGTCGAGCCGCAGCCGCTCGCGCACGAACTCGGTCGCGAGGTCGATGGCGCCTTCCTTGAAGTACTGGCCGAACGAGAAGTTGCCGAGCATCTCGAAGAAGGTGAGGTGGTATGTGTCGAGGCCGACCTCGTCGATGTCGGGCGTGCGAAAGACCTTCTGCACCGTGGCCGCCAGGGGCGCGGGCGGTGGCTCGCGTCCGAGGAAGTAGGGCATCTGCGGCTGCATCCCGGCGCTCGTGAGCAGCGTCGAGTGATCGTCTGCGCGCGGCACGAGCGACGCTGAGGGCACGCGCAGGTGGCCCTTCTCCTCGAAGAAGGCGAGGAATCCCTCGCGCAGCTCGGCTGACGTCCGCATGCCTGGATTCTACGAGCGGGCCGTGCGGGGACCCGACGGCCGGCGGCGCCTACGCTTCCGGCGGTGCTCCGTCGGAGGAGGAGCGGCCGGCACTGCGCAGCTCCTCGTCGAGCTCGTCCTCCCGCCGGGCGGCGGCTTCCTTCGCGACGTCGAAGGCGTCGCCGACATCGTGGCGAGCCCGGAAGGCTGCAATGCCGTGCGAGATCCCTGCCGCGAGCCCGGTCACCTTCTTCACGGGTGTCGTGATCGCCGTCGACACCGCCCGGACCGCCGTATCGGCGCTGTCGGCCATCGAGACCGCGCTGTCGGTCACGGTGTCGAGCTTGTCGAGCTGGTCGTTCACGCGGTCGACCGTCCCTCCCGCCTTCACGATCACCGGCAGGAGATCACGCTCCGAGCCCTTGATGAACGAGGAGAGTCGCGCGAACGTCCCTCCGAGCCGGAGGAGCATGTACGAGAGGAACGCGCCGGTCCCGACGAAGAACGCGGCGAGTGCGTAGTTGAGGATGTCGCCCGAGGTAGAGGCCAGCGTCATACGGATGATCCTAGACGCTCCGTTCAGGCAACGCGGGTGACGACACCCGCGCCCACGACGGCGTCGCCGTCGTACAGCGCCGCGACCTGACCTGTCGCGACCGCGCGCACAGGTGCCTCGAGATCGAGTGAGAAGCCTCCGTTCGACGACGCGACGCACGCCGAGACCGGGGCCGAGCGGTACCGCAGCTTCACCTCCGCGTGCTCGACCGGCACGTAGAGGCGACCCCGCGCCTCGACCGTCGTCACGGCGAGCGCCTCGGAGGGCCCGACGACGACCGCGTTCGTCGAGCGGTCCGTGCGCAGAACGTAGAGAGGTCGACCCGCGGCGACCCCGAGCCCACGGCGCTGTCCGGGCGTGAAGCGCCAGTAGCCGCTGTGCCGGCCCAGTGCCCGTCCGTGCTCGTCGACGATCTCGCCGTCGGCGCCGATGAGGCCCTCACGCTCGAGGAAGCGACGATAGTCGCCGCCTGCGAGGAAGCAAGCTTCCTGGCTTTCCGCACGGGAAGCGGCCGCGAGGCCGGCCCGGGCGGCCTCGGCCCGCGTGTCGTCCTTCGACTGGCTTCCGAGCGGGAACTCGATCTGCTCGAGAAGGCTCGGGTCGAGCGTCGCGAGCATGTAGGACTGATCCTTCTCGGCGTCGGCTGCGCGGCCGAGGAGACGTGTTCCCTTCCGCGCGACGACTCGTGCGTAATGGCCGGTAGAGAGGCGGGCGGCGCCGGCGCGAGCGGCAAAGGCGAGGAGCGCGTCGAAACGGAAGGCGCCGTTGCAACGGGTACACGGGTTGGGCGTGTCTCCCGCCGCGTAGCCGGCCACGAAGGGGTCTACGACCGCCTGCCGGAACTCCTCGCGGAGGTCGAGGGTCACGTGCGGGAGTCCGAGCGCGTGACACGTCTCTCTTGCCGCGGACACGGCCGCCGGCGAGCAGCAGGCGCGCTCGGCCGACGGCCCGGCCGGGTCCTGCCACAGACGGAGCGTGACTCCGAGCGCGTTCGGGAGCGCTCGAAGGAGCGCGACCGCGCTGTCCACTCCCCCGCTCATCGCGACCGCGACGCGGGCGGGGTCCGGGTCGGCCCTGAACACCTGGCCGAGCGCCGACGCGAGCGCCTCGACCGCGAGCGGATCGCCCCCGACGGCCGCCGCCTCGAGCAGGGTCAGTCCGACGAGAGCGCGATCGAGGCCGTCAGCGTCGGCCTCGACGATCCGGTCGTGGTTTACGAGAAGGCGCACGGCTGCCCACTCCCCGCCGCGCGTCGCGTCGCCCAGGACCTCGACAGTTGCCACCGGGTCAGGCTAGATGATCGGTGTCCTCGGACGTGCTCCACCCTGCCGGTGAAGCTCCGGCCGTTGCGAACCTGGCTTGCCAGGTGGGCACCGTGCGGGGCGTCGGCAACGCCTATCCCCGACGCCGGCTCCCTTCGCTTGTGTGTTGGTTCACGTTAGAGCCGGTGCCACGCACAGGGTCGAGCGCTCTTATCCTAACCGCCCGCCTCGGTGGCGAAGCGCCAATCGATCTCCGTTGTGTCCTCGAGGTGAAGAATGCGCGCGAGCCCCTCCGTGACCTCGAGCTGGCGACCCGGCTCCACGAGCTCGTTGTCGATCACCTCGGTCAGGACCTGCGTCCCCCCAAGCCGGAGGACGATCTTGGCGCCGCAGGGAAGGACGGGGTGTGTCACGCCGAGCGACTCCGGTGCGAGCACCTGCCCGCATGTCGTCCGCTGGGCATCTCCCACCGGGCCGCGTGATCCTGCGAAGGCGCTGTTCCAGCCGGCCGGCGCAGCTGCGCTCACGAGCGGCGCGGTGCTCGCGGCCTGCTCGCTACGCTCGACGACGGCGAGGGCGGCCACGGCGCCGAGCAGGGCGACCGCGGCAAGGACGACCAGGCGCTCCGGGAACGACGGCGTCACGTGCCGAAGTGTGGCCCACGGAGCGGCTACGGTGCGGTGCGTGATCGCGTACGAGACCGACGTCTCCGGTGTCCGCGCTGAGGATCTCGTCGGATTCTTCGTCGGCTGGCCAATCGCACCGTCGCCGGATCGGCACCTCGCGCTCCTCCGCGGGAGCGACTACGTCATCGTCGCGCGCGACTCGGAGTCGGGCCGGATCGTGGGGTTCGTGAGCGCGCACGGCGACGGCGTCCTCAGCGCGTACATTCCCTTGCTCGAGGTGCTGCCCGCCTACCAGAGCCGGGGAGTCGGTACCGAGCTCGTCCGGCGGCTCTTCGAGCTGCTCGAGGGCCACTACATGATCGACCTCGCCTGCGACGAGGATCTCGTGCCCTTTTACGAGCGCTTCGGGATGGTGCGAGGGGTCGGGATGCTGCTCCGCGACCGGAACACACTCGCCGAGTAGTTCCGCGGGTGGTCCCGACGGCCTGAGAGCAGCGCCCGCTTCTCAGCCGCTGACGCGGTGCCAGGGCTTGAAGGCGTTGTCCACGCCACGCAGGGCGGGCTCGAGCTCGGGGTAGTGCCGGAGCAGGATCTTCGACATCGTCGCGTCGTTGATCCACTGAAGGCCCGTTCGCGTGTACGTCTTGGGCGTGTAGTCGGTCGTGAAGAAGCGGTCGCTCTTCAGCCGCCGGGAGGCCATGAGGAGGAAGACGCGAAACGTCGTGTCGCCGAAGGCGAACCCCTGTGGGCGCGGCTCCGCGTAGAGGCCGACCATCGTGTCGAGCCGGTCGACGTGACCGTAGACGTCGCGGAGCTCGGCAGCCGTCCGGGAGTCTCGGGTCAGATCTTCGAACGACGAGACGGGCTTGCGGTGCATGAGGGTCCGGAACTCGTTGTACCGCGGGACTCCGCGCTCGCGATCGCGGAGGATGTCGATCGTCGCGAGGTCTACGAGCGGCCCCTGCGCGTCCGGCCTGAACGCTCGCAGCGAGGCAGGGTAGTTGTGGAGCGCGATCGCCCCGGGGTTGGCGGTCCCGAAGGAGTAGAGCGCGTCGGCGAGCCCGATCTCCCCGAGCGCCTTGCGCCACTTGCCCCCCGGCCCGAGCTCGAGGAAATCACGCTCGCTCAGAAACCCGTCGTCCTTGACGGCCCGGAACGTGTACGTGTCGGGGATGAGCGGGTGCATGCGGTAGACGGCGACGAACTCCTCCGTCAGGGAGTAGGGAACCCCGTGGTGATCGGTCGGCGAGCCCAGGATGCCGCTCAGGACGTCGCTGCGACCGACGCGCCCGACCCGCTTTCGAAACCGCTCTCCGAGGAGGCCGTACCAGTTGGCGTTCATGCCCCATTCGGTCGTCGGGTGAGCGATGATCGCCGGCGTCCACTCGACCGTGTGGATCTTCGCCATGACGGCGGCGTTGATGAGCCGCGCCGTGTCGTGCAGCTTGTCGTCGCTCCAGTCGCCGGGCTCGTTCTCCCGAAGCGTCTTGCAGATCGCGTTGTGCTCCCGCATGAACAGCGTGTGGAGGAGCGCGAGGCCGAGCCAGAAGTTCCCGCGAGGGCCCACGGGGTCGAGGAAGGGGTCGAGCGCAGGCGGAGGGAGCCCCTGCTGGTCGAATGCCAGCTCGCCGCCCACGCCGGTGCGTACCACGCCCTGGAAGTCCTGCACGTTCCCGTAGACCTGCGAGCCGTCCCACCAGTGGGTGTCAGAGGTGCAGAACGGCGGCGGCGCGCCGTCGCCGCTCGCGGACGGATCCTGAACCGTGCGGGCGATCTCCATCGGCGGCTCGGGCCAGGGGTCGTCCTTCTCGAGCGGAACGCGGATCGGTCTCGACGCGTCCGTGTCGTGGCTCACCCAGTCGTGGACCTCGAACTGGATCCACGCGGCGGCCAGGACGTTGATCGTCGGCGCGGGAATGAACTGCTCGCGAGCGAGGAGCGTACGGCTCACGAGACGCGGGCTTGGGTCGAGGAGGTCCGGCGCCGGCTCGGGGTACGCTCGATCGAGCGGCACGTTGCGGCCGAAGCGGGTGCCGAGGCTTCCCATCGCGGGCCTGTGCAGGTCGTTCCAGCTGCCGTCGAGGGTGCGCCTTATGAGATCGGTCGGCTGCGCCGGCGGGGGCTTCACGAGCCCGGTGTCGTAGAGGTTGCGCTCGCGGAGCTGGTCGCGGAGCCCGATCAGCGTCAGGAGGCCGAGCGGGCGCGGCAGACGGTCCCACCCGATCGTCCGGTCGAGTCGCGATGAGAGTGCGATGAGGATCCGTGAAGCGCCCATGGGGGCCGAAGCTCCCTTCGATCAAAACACGCTTCCAAGACGGCCGTCAAGCTGGGAGACTTCCTCTCGTGGATCTTGCGCCGGGGATCGTCAGTATCGGAGACCGGACGCGCGGCTACGTGCGGGCGTTCCTCGTCGCTGACGGCAAGGACCTGACGCTCGTGGACACTCTCGGCGACACGCACCCCCACGCCATCCTGGCGGAGATCCGACACATGGGCCGCTCGCTCTCGGACCTGAAGCGGATCTGGCTGACGCACGCGCACTTCTCCCACCTCTGCGGCGTCGCCGAGCTGAGACAGCTCACCGGTGCGAAGGTCTGCTCGCACGAGTGGGAGGCGGACATCGTCTCGGGAGACCGCAAGGCGCAGCGGGTTTCCATCGTGCCGAAGCGTCCGCTCCGTGCGTACTACCCCTTCCAGATCGGTCTCGCGCTGGGGCTCGGGGATCATCCGCCGTGCCCGGTGGACGGCGTCCTGACGCACGAGCACGAGGAAGGCGGCCTGAGGGTGCTCCACACGCCTGGCCACACGCCCGGCCACCTCGCGTTCTGGGCTGAGAAGCACAAGGTGCTGCTCTCGGGCGACGCGATCACGACGTGGCCCGAGTTCGCCGCCGGCTGGGATTCCTTCACGCTCAACGAACGCCAGCGGCGGGAGTCGCTCCGCCTCATGGCCGCTCTGCACCCCGCGGCCGTCGGCGTCGGGCACGGCGATCCGATCACGGAGCGCGCGGCAGAGCGTGTGGACAGCCTCCTCTGAACCCCGGCAAGTGCGCGCGTGTGGCCGGCCTCCGTAGACTCGTCTCCAACGAACGTGTCAGAATCCGACGAGGTGGGGGCCTCCGGTGCGGAGGGTCACTTGCCAGGAGCGAGATCGACTCCGGCTGAAGCGCGAAAAACCGTAACCGTCGTCTTCTCGGACGTCGCGGAGTCGACGAAGCTCGGCGCGGAAATCGATCCCGAGGCCGTCCGCCGCGTCATGTCGCGCTACTTCGAGACCGCCTCTCGGGCCCTCGAGCGGCACGGGGGAACCGTCGAGAAGTTCATCGGCGACGCCGTCATGGCCGTGTTCGGGATCCCCTCCGTTCACGAGGACGACGCGCTGCGTGCGGTCCGAGCAGTCATCGAGCTGCGTGACGCCGTCGAGGTGCTGAACCGCGAGCTCGAGCGGGAGCGGGGCGTGCAGCTCCGGCTCCGCATGGGAGTCAACACAGGCGAGGTGGTGGCGGGCGACCCGGCGGACGGGCACACGCTCGTCACCGGCGACACGGTGAACGTCGCCGCCCGTCTCGAGCAGGCCGCGGCGCCCGGCGAGATCATCATCGGCGAGGCGACACGGCGTCTCGTGCACAACGCCGTCAGAGTCGAGCTGATCGGGCCCATCTCCCTCAAGGGCAAGGAGGACGGCGTCCTCTCGTGGCGCCTGCTCGAGGTGCTCGCCGAGGCGCCGGCGTTCGCGCGCAGGCTGGACTCCCCCCTCGTGGGACGCCAAGCTGAGCTGACGCAGGTGCGGGAGGCGTTCGAGCACACCGTGCAGGAGCGGACGGCGTACCTGTTCACGGTGCTCGGACCCGCCGGGATCGGGAAGTCGCGGCTGGCGTCGGAGCTGGGTGCGTCGCTCCCGGAGGACGTCGCCCGCGTCCTCACCGGCCGCTGCCTTCCGTACGGGGACGGAATCACGTTTTGGCCGCTCTTCGAGATCGTCCGCGAGCTCGTGGGTGAGGACGAGGACCCCCGGCCGGCGATCGCGCGCCTCGTCGCGGGCGAGGAGGCGGCCGGCGCCATCGCCGAGCGGATCGCCGTTGCGCTCGGCCGTTCTCACGAGGCCGCGTCTGCCGAGGAGACGTTTTGGGCCGTCCGCAAGCTGTTCGAGGTGCTTGCCCAGGAGCGCCCTCTCGTTGTCGTGCTCGAGGACGTTCACTGGGGGGAGCCGACCTTCCTGGACCTGGTCGAGCACGTCGCCGAGTGGTCGCACGACGCACCCATCTTCCTCCTGTGCCTGTCCCGTCCAGAGCTGCTCGAGATACGACCCTCGTGGGCCGGAGGCAACCTCGGCTCGACGTCTGTTCTCCTCAGGCCGCTGACGGACACGGAGTCGGGGGTCCTCATCGACCATCTGCAGGGCGCGGTCGCACTCCCCGTGGCCGCGCGCACGAAGATCGCCGAGGCCGCCGACGGCAACCCCCTCTTCGTCGAGCAGATGGTCGCCATGGTCGCCGAGGGAGGCTCAGTGGCCGAGGTCGAGGTCCCACCCACGATCCAGGCCCTGCTCGCCGCCCGGCTCGACCGCCTGAGCGCGGAGGAGCGCGCGGTCATCGAGCGGGCGGCCGTCATCGGCAAGCGCTTCTGGACGGCCGCTGTAGAGGGGCTGCTCGACGAGGGCGCTAGAGGCAAGGTCGTGGAGTGCCTGCAACTCCTGGTACGCAAGGAGCTCATCGGCCCCGACCGCTCGCTCGTTCCGGGCCAGGACGGGTACCGGTTCCACCACCTCCTGATCCGCGACGCCGCGTATGGCGCAATCCCGAAGCAGGCTCGCTCCGACCTGCACGAGCGCTTCGCTCGGCTGATCGACGAAACGGCGGGCACCGGCGTCGTCGAGGTCGAGGAGATCCTCGGCTACCACCTGGAGCAGGCATTCCGCTACCGGGCCGAGCTCGGCCCGGTGGACGAGCATGCGCGAAGGCTAGCCGGCATGGCGGCGGAGCGGCTTGCGGCTCCCGGCCGGCGTGCGCTCGCCCGGGGCGACGCCACCGCGGCCGCCAAGCTCCTGCGCCGCGCCGCCGCGCTCCTCCCGGGCGACGTTTCCGCTCGAGCGGATCTTCTCGGGGCGCTGGGGTCTTCGCTCGTCCTCGCGGGAGAGCTCGTCGAGGCCGACGCCGTTCTGACCGAGGCCATCGAGGCGGGCGCCACGTCGGGCAACCGCCGCCTCGAGCTTCACGCCGTACTGGAGCGGGTGTTCCTGCGCGCTCTCAGGGATCCCGAGGGCGTCGAGGAGCTGCGCCGGATCGTCGAGCAGGCCCTTCCTGAGCTCGACGAGCTCGGCGACGAGCTCGGCCTCGCCAAGGCCTGGCGGCGGATCGCCGACGTCCAGTGGATGGCGAATCGGTGGAGCGAGCAGGCACAGGCGCTCGAGCGTGCGCTCGAGCACGCCCAACGGGCCGGCGACGCCCGCGAGGCGGCGGGAGCGCTCATGCGGATGCCGATGGCCTTCTACTACGGGCCCATGCCTGTCACGGAGGCGATGGCCCGGGCCGAGGAGCTCTTGGAGCGCGCCCAGAGCTCCAGGGTCGTGCAGACGACGGCGCTCGTCTGCCTTGCGGGTCTCCATGCGCTGGCGGGGGACTTCGAAGAGGCGCGCCGCCTCCTCGCCCAGGGCAGAGCGATCTCGGACGAGCTCGGGTTCCGCGTCTGGGTCGCCGGGTTCTCGCTCCTCGCCGGCGACATCGAGATGCTCGCGGACGACCCTGCGGCTGCCGAGCGCGAGCTGCGGCGCGGCTCCGAGGCGCTCGGGGCAATGCGTGAGCGAGGGCTGCTCGCGACGGTCGCCTCCGAGCTGGCGTCCGCCGTCTGCGCGCAGGGGCGGTACGAGGAGGCCGAGCGGCTCACCCGGGTGACCGAGGAGCTCGCTCGTCCGCAGGACGTTGCGGCTCAGATCTCGTGGCAGATCGTCCGAGCGGCGAGCCTCGCCGGACAGGGTGAGCTCGAGTCCGCAGAGGCCCTCGCCCGCGATGCCGTACGCACCGTGGAGCGGACGGATGACCTCAACCGGCAGGGCCGCGTCCTCGTCGCTCTCGCGGAGATCGTTCGGAGCGCCGGCCGCGAAGCCGAGGCCGTCTCGCTCCTGGAGCGGGCGCTCGAACTCTTCGAGCGCAAGGGCAACGTCGTATCCGCCGACAAGCTTCGAAGCGCTCTCGCCGAGCGCGGAACGCCGGGCCCCTCAGCCTAGGAGGGTTCCTCGAGGAGCCGGATCCCGAGCTCCTCGAGCTGCTCCGCCGGAACCCTCGCCGGAGCCCCGGTCAGCGGGTCGGAGCCGCTCGAGAGCTTCGGAAACGCCGTCACCTCGCGGATGTTGGGTTCTGCAGCGAGCAGCGCGATGAAGCGGTCGAGGCCCAGCGCAAACCCTCCGTGTGGGGGAGGTCCCATCTCCAGCGCCTCGAGCAGGAACCCGAACTTCTCCTTCGCAGCTTGCTCGGTCAGCCCGAGCGCGCGGAAGACACGCTGCTGCACGTCCTGGCGATGGATCCTGATCGAGCCGGACCCGAGCTCCCAGCCGTTCCAGACGAGATCGTAAGCCTGGCTCAGGGCCGCCCCCGGGTCGCTCTCGATCAGCTCCTCGTGCCCCGGCGCGACCCCCGTGAACGGATGGTGGCTGAACGTCCACCCACCCGTCTCCTCGTCCAGCTCGAACAGCGGGAAGTCGACGACCCAGAGAAACTCGTCACGATCCTCGTCGATGAGCTCGAGCTCTCGGCCGAGGTGCAGGCGTAGCAGGCCGAGCACACGCGCCACCGCACCGGGTTCGGCGGCGCCGAAGAGGACGGTCGAACCGGGCTCGGCACGGAACGCCGCGAGCTCTCGATCCGACAAGAACTTGGCGATCGGCGAGCGCACCTCGCCGGATTCGTCGACGATCAGGTACGCCAGCCCCTTCGCCCCCCACTCCCTGGCAAGCTCCTCGAGGCGCGTGAGCTCCGCACGTGAGAACGCCTTGGGCGCGACAAGGAATCGCACGCAGGGCGCGTTCGCGAACACGCCGAACTCCGAGTCCCGCGTGACGGCGGTCGCCTCCCGGATCTCGAGCCCGAAGCGGAGATCGGGCTTGTCGGAGCCGTAGCGCGCCATGACATCACTCCACGGCACGCGCGCGAACGGTGCTGGCGGAGGCTCGCGATCGAGCGCCTCGAAGGCAGCGCGTACAGCCTCTTCCAGCACATCCAGCACGTCCTCGCGCTGGGCAAACGCCATCTCGACATCGAGTTGACGGAATTCGAACTGGCGGTCTGCCCGCAGATCCTCGTCGCGGAAGCACGTCGCGATCTGGTAGTAGCGGTCGAAGCCGGCGATCATGAACAGCTGCTTGAAAAGCTGCGGCGACTGAGGAAGTGCAAAGAACGTTCCCGGCTGCAGACGTACCGGCACGAGGAAGTCGCGCGCCCCTTCCGGCGTGGCTCTGGTCAGGCTCGGCGTCCAGAGATCGATGAACCCGAGCTCCTCCATGCGCCGCCGGATCGCCGAGACCGCGATGGCCGACAGGCGCAGGTTGCGCTGCATGCGCTCGCTGCGAAGGTCGAGCCAGCGGTAGCGCAGGCGCAGCGTCTCGTCCACGCCCTCCTCGTCGAGCTGGAACGGGAGCGGTGTCGAGCGTGAGATGATCGTGAGCTCGTCGACGTGAAGCTCGACCTCCCCCGTGGCCATCTTCGGGTTCACGGTCTCGGGAGAGCGGGCGACGACGTCTCCGGTTGCCTGGAGCACGAACTCGTTCCGGATCTCCTTCGCGAGCTCGGCCGCTGCGGGAGAGCGCTCCGGGTTGATCACGAGCTGCATCAGTCCCGTGCGGTCACGGAGGTCGACGAAGACGAGCCCGCCGTGGTCTCGACGCCGCGCCGCCCAGCCTGCGAGCGCGAGCGTCTGCCCGACATGCTCGGTGCGCGGCTCGCCGCACATGAGGTCGCGCCAGGTCATGGCGACACCCGCTCTAGCACGTCGTCGAGGAGGACGTCCTCATCCGCCCGTCCGGCCCGTCGGATCGACGCGCCGTCGGGCCCCACGACCACCGTGGCGACAGCTCCGAGCCGCGCGGCGTGCGTCAGCTGACCCTTGAGCGAGCGTCCGGCGTAGTCCGTGTCGCAGGCGACACCACGTGCGCGGAGCTCTCTCAGCCACCCGACCACACGCTCGTGCGGAGCACCGGCGGCGAGTGCGAAGAAGACGTCGACCGACGGCGGGCTTGCAGAGACCTTCGCGTGCTCGAGCGCGAGCACGAGCCGCTCGACTCCGGCGCCGAACCCCACTCCCGGAGTGGACGGACCGCCGATCTGCTCGATGAGCCCGTCGTAGCGCCCGCCGCCGGAGAGCGCGCTCTGCGCTCCCTTCTCGGGGCCGGCGAACTCCCACGTCGTGCGCGTGTAGTAGTCGAGCCCGCGGACGAGCGTCGGGACGAGCTCGTAGGAGACGCCGTACGCGTCGAGGTCGCGCTGGACGGCGTCGAAGTGCTCGCTGCACGCATCGCACAGCGACTCCCCGATGGTCGGCGCCTCGCGCAGAGCCGCCTGGACGGGCGCCGGCTTCGCGTCGAAGTTGTCGAAGACTCGGAGCGGGTTGGCCGCGGCTTTCTCGCGCGTCGGCCGGTCGAGGCGGTCGAGGTTCACCGCGAGCCACTCGTCCAGGAGCTCGAGATATGCAGGCCGGCACTCGCGGCAGCCGATCGAGTTGAGAGCCAGCTCGAACTCCGAGACGCCAAGCCGCTCCAGGAGCGCGTGGTAGAGCTGGATCACCTCCGCGTCCACCGCGGGATCGTCGGAGCCGATGGCCTCGACCGAGAGCTGCCAGTGCTCCCGGAAGCGGCCACGCTGTGGCGCGGAGTACCGGTACATCGGCCCGACCGTGTAGAGCTTCACCGGCTGGGGCTCTCGGTGCATCCCGTGCTCGACGTACGCCCTGCAGATCGGTGCCGTACCTTCGGGACGCAGCGTGAGCGACCGGCCGCCTCGATCCTGGAACGTGTACATCTCCTTCTGCACGACGTCGGAGCCGGCACCCGACGTCCGCTCGAAGAGGGCCGTCTCCTCGAAAACCGGCGTGGCGATGGGCAGGTACCCGGAGAGCGCGCAGAGCCGCTCGGCTTCAACGACGACGCGCCGCCAGAGGGGCTGGTCGGCCGGGACGACATCGTGCGTACCCCGGGGCCGCTCGATTCTCGGCCCGCGGCTCACCCAGTGCGCTCCGCGCGGAGCTCTGCGAGGAACGGGTTTTGAGCGAGCTCGTCGCCCAGCGTGGTCACCGGACCGTGGCCCGGATAGACGGCGGTCTCGGGTGGATACTCCTGGACCAGCGACCGGATCGAAGCCATGAGCGTGTCCCAGTTCGCTCCAGGGAGGTCTGTGCGCCCGACCGAGCCCGCGAACAGGACGTCGCCCGAGAAGAGGCAGCCGTCGGCGTAGTAGGCGAGGTGCGCGGGTGAATGGCCGGGCACGGCGAGAACGTCGAACGTGATGCCCGCCACGTCGATCGTCTCACCCCCTTGGAGGAGGACGTCCGGTGTGTGGGGACGAAGCGAGATACCCGCCGGCGTGAACCGCTCCGGAGTCTCGAGCAGGGTCCGCTCGCCCTCCGCCATGTACACCTCCGCGCCTGCCCCCTCCGCGAGGTCGGCGACACCCAGGAGGTGATCCCAGTGCCCGTGCGTGACGAGGATCCCGGCGCAGCGCGCGCCGAGGCCCGCCAGGGTAAGCCGGAGCTCGGTCGCATCGCCGCTCGGATCGACGACGGCCGCCTCGGGTGCCGACGTATCGGCTCGGACGACGTAGCAGTTCGTCCCGATCGGTCCGAGCGATAGCTGTTCGACCCGGAGCGTCATCGCGGGAGCCTTCGTCAGCTCCCGCGTCGTCCGTTCGACTGCTCGTGCCGAGCCTGCCGCTTCTTCGCAGAGCGGAAGAAGATGCCGTCGAGCAGGTAGGAGAAGGGCACGAAGATGGCGACGATGAACAGGGTCTGGCCGATCTTTGCCGACATGGACAGCTTCGGAGAGAGCAGCAACACGGTCGCGAACATGATGGGCGCGAAGATGAGCCCGCGCTTCAGCGTCCGGCGCCACGACGGGGGTTGCGGCTCGCGCCCAGCGGGGGCGGATGCACGCTTTGGGGGCGTGGCGCCGGCCTTGTGCGCCGGGACTTCGTCGGGCTCGAGCTCGTTCCCTTCCGCGTCCTCCCACACGTACTCGTGCCGGAACTCCTTCTCGCGGCGTCGTCGCTGCTTGCGTGTCGCCATGGTGCGATTATGCCGGGCTGCCCCACACCATCCGGCCGCTACGGACGACGGTGTGGACCACGGGGCCGCCGAGGTGGTACGCGAGGTGGCGCCAGTCGTCCGACGCGAGGAGGAGGACATCCGCGTCGAAGCCCGGGGAGAGCCGCCCCTTGCGATCGGCCCGAGCGAGGACGTGGGCGGCGTTGACGGTGCATGCTGCGAGCGCCTCCTCGAGGGTCAGGCCCAGCTGAGTACAGGCGAGCGCGCACACGAGCGGCAGGCTCTCGCAGAAGGCGCTTCCAGGGTTGAAATCGGTCGCGAGCGCGAGCGCCGCTCCGGCGTCCACGAGCGCCCGCGCCGGCGGCATGGGGCGGCCGAGAAAGAGGGCGCTTGCCGGCAGCACGACGGCGACGACGTCGCTCCCGGCGAGCAGCGCGATCCCGCGCTCGCCCGTGACCTCGAGGTGGTCGACGGAGCGAGCTCCGAGCTCGATGCCGAGCGGCACCGCCCCCGCCTCCGTGAACTGGTCGCCGTGGAGCCGCAGTGAGAGCCCGGCTTTACGGCACGCGCTCAGGTAGCGCCGTGCCTGCGCGACGTCGAAGGCGCCGCGCTCGAGGAAGACGTCGGCGGCCTCGGCGACCGCTGCGGCCTCGGGGAGAACGTCTGCGATGAGGAACTCGAGGTACGCGTCGGCTCCCTCGTCCTCGAACTCGGGTGGAACAGCGTGCGCGCCGAGCCACGTCGGGATGCCACCGCCAGCGCGAATGGCCCGGAGCTGCGCGAGCTCGGTCTCGCGGTCGAGACCGTAGCCCGACTTCGCCTCGAACGTCGTCGTCCCCGCCCGCGTCATCCACTCCGCGTGCCGCGCGAGGGCGCCAGCGAGCCCGTCCTGACCCGCCGCTCGGGTCGCGCGGACGGTGGACAGAATGCCTCCGCCGGCCGCGTGGAGCTCCTCGTACGTCGCCCCGGCCGCACGAAGGGCGAACTCCTCGACCCGGTCGCCCGCAAAGCAGGCATGTGTGTGGCAGTCGACGAGGCCCGGGACGGCCGAGAGGCCACGCGCGTCGAGCTCCTCGATATCGCCGGAGAGAGCCGGGAGGTCGTCCATGCGCCCGACCCGGGCGATGCGCCCGTTCTCGCACAGGACGTAGGCGTCGGAGATCACGTCGACACTTCCCAGCTCCCGTCCGCGGAGCGGTGCCGAGCGCCCCCCGGGGCTGACGAGCTGGGCGAGGTCTCGGATGAGGAGCCGGCGCGACCCTGCGTCGGTCGACGTCACGCGCCGCCGCCCGGGACCGACGGAAGGTCGAGCCCGTGCTCGCGGGCCGTCTCCAATGCCTCCGCGTACCCAGCGTCGGCATGGCGCATGACGCCGGTGCCCGGATCGGTCGTGAGGACGCGCTCGAGCTTCTCGGCGGCGATGTCGGTCCCGTCCGCGACGACGACCATCCCAGCGTGGATCGAGTTGCCGATGCCGACCCCGCCGCCGTGGTGCACGCTCACCCACGTCGCTCCCGCTGCGACGTTCACGAGCGCGTTGAGGATCGGCCAGTCGGCGATCGCGTCCGATCCGTCACGCATCGCCTCGGTCTCGCGGAACGGCGAGGCGACGGAGCCGGAGTCGAGGTGATCCCTCCCGATCACGACGGGTGCCGAGACCCGACCCGAGCGGACAAGCTCGTTGATCGCGATACCGGCGCGGGCCCGGTCCCCGTAGCCGAGCCAGCAGATCCGGGCCGGAAGCCCCTGGAACGCAACCCGCTCGGGTGCCAGCTCGAACCAGCGCCGGAGGAGCGCGTCGTCCGGGAAGAGTCCCCCGAGCTCCCGGTCGATCTCCGCGATGTCCGCCGGATCGCCCGACAGCGCCGCCCACCGGAAAGGCCCCACGCCTCGACAGAAGAGAGGCCGGATATAGGCCGGGACGAAGCCCGGGTACGTGAACGCATCCGCTACGCCGGCCTCATACGCCTCCCCTCGCAGATTGTTGCCATAGTCGAAAACGTAGCAGCCCCTGCGGACGTACTCGAGAAGGCCCTGCACGTGCGCGGCGATCGACGAGCCGGCTTGACGGAGGTAATCGTCCGGGTCCCGAGCTCGCAGCTCCGCGGCCTGCTCCACGTCGAGGCCCTGCGGCACGTAGCCGTTCAGGGGGTCGTGCGCCGCGGTCTGATCCGTGATGAGGTCGAAGTGCTCGCCGCGCGCGGCGAGCGCGGGGACGACATCCGCCGCATTCGCGAGCAGGCCGACCGACAGCGGCCGGCCCTCCTCCGCCGCACGACGGACGCGACTCAGCGCGTCGTCCAGGGAGTCGGCTGCCTCGTCGAGGTAGCGCGTCTCGAGCCGCCGCTCGATCCGCGAGGGATCCACCTCGACGCACAGAATCGCGGCACCGGTCATGGTCGCGGCGAGCGGCTGCGCGCCCCCCATTCCCCCGAGTCCTGCGGTGAGGATCGTCCTGCCGGCCAGGTCCGGCGACCCGAAGTGCTTCTCCCCGGCGGCCGCGAACGTCTGGTAGGTGCCCTGCAGGATCCCCTGCGTTCCGATGTAGATCCAGCTGCCGGCGGTCATCTGACCGAACATCGTCAGCCCCTCGGCCTCGAGCCGGCGGAACTCGTCCCAGGACGCCCACCGGGGCACGAGCAGCGCGTTCGCGATCAGCACCCGGGGTGCCCACTCGGTCGTCCGGAAGACCCCGACCGGCTTCCCGCTCTGGACGAGGAGCGTCTCGTCGTCCCGCAGCCGAAGCAGCGTCCGGACGATGGCGCGGAGAGCCTCGCGATTCCGCGCCGCCTTCCCGGTGCCGCCGTACACGACGAGGCTCTCGGGATGCTCGGCAACCTCCGGGTCGAGGTTGTTGAGGAGCATCCGCAGCGGCGCCTCGGTCTGCCACGAGCGCGCGTTCAGCGTCGTGCCCCGTGGCGCCCTGATCCGGGCCGGATCGCCGCAGAGCGCCTCCACGGCGGCGTCGAGCGACGCGACGTCGGTCATGCCAGCGCTCCGATCTCTTCCTGGACCGGCGCGAGAATCTCGCCGGAGCGGATTGCCGCGGCGACCCGCTCGATGTCGCCGCTCAGGGAGCGGTCCTCATCGAGGCGCGCCGAGAGCGACCGGACGACGTCGTGCACGGCGCAGACCCCGTTCCCGGGCCGAAGCGGCGCGAGGAACTCAACGGCTTGCGTGCCCGCCAGGAGCTCGATGGCGAGCGTCCGCTCCGCGTTGTCGAGGACGCGCAGCGCCTTCAGGCCGGCGGCGTTCCCCATGGAGACGTGGTCTTCCTGCCCGGCGCTCGTCGGGATCGAGTCGACGCTCGCCGGGTGGGCGAGGACCTTGTTCTCGGACACGAGCGCGGCCGCGACGTACTGCGGGATCATGAATCCGGAGTTCAGCCCTCCCTCCTCCACGAGGAACGGGGGAAGCCCGTCGGAGAGGCTCGGGTTGACGAGCCGCTCGACACGCCGCTCGGAGATGCTCGCCAGCTCGGCCACCGCCATCGCGAGCGCGTCGAGGGCGAAGGCGAGCGGCTGTCCGTGGAAGTTTCCGTTCGAGACGATCTGGCGTTCCTCCAGGAGGACGAGTGGATTGTCCGTGGCCGCGTTGAGCTCCACCGCGACCGTCGACTCGACGTAGTCGAGGAGGTCGCGACACGCCCCGTGCACCTGCGGCGCACAGCGGAGCGAGTAGGCGTCCTGGACCTTGTCGCACCAGCGGTGCGACTCGATGATCGCCGAGCCCTCGAGCAGGCGCCACACGTTCGCCGCGGCTTCCTGCTGCCCCTTGAGCGGCCGCGAGCGGTGGATGGAGGGCTGGAAGCTCGTTCGCGAGCCCTGCAGCGCCTCGAGCGAGAGCGCACACGCAAGGTCGGCCGCACCGGCGAGATGCCGGGCCCGCACGAGTCCCAGAGCCGCCATCGCGGTCATGAACTGGGTCCCGTTGACGAGAGAAAGTCCTTCCTTGCTCGCGAGGCGGATGGGCTCGAGCCCGACGCGGCGGAGCGCAGCCGCGCCGTCCAGCCGCTCTCCCTCGGCCCAAGCCTCGCCTTCTCCGACGAGCGGCAGCGCAAGATGAGCGAGCGGCGCGAGATCGCCGCTTGCGCCGACCGATCCCTGGGAGGGGACGACGGGGAGAACTCCGCGGTTCAGGCACGCGACGAGCAGCTCGACCGTCTCGACCCGCGCACCCGAATAGCCCTTCGCGAGCGCGTTTGCGCGAAGCAGCATGGCGGTGCGGACGACCTCGTCGGGATAGAGGTCGCCGACGCCGCAGGCGTGGCTGCGGAGCAGGCGGAGCTGGAGCTCCTCGGCGAGCTCGTCCGGAATGTGCGCCGAGACGAAGCGGCCGAAGCCCGTGTTGACCCCGTAGGTGTGCTCGCCGTGGATGGACTCGAGGAGCGCTCGCGCAGCCCTCATTCGCGCCCGCGCCGGGTCGGTGAGCGAAGCCTCGGCCCCGTGGAAGGCGACGTCCCAGACGTCCTCGAGGGTCAGATCCTCCCCGGTGAGGTCGATCGTGCGCGGCACGAGTCGAGTCTAGAGCGAGAGCACCCGTTCGAGCACCCGCGACTCGTCGACACCCGGGATCCGCACCCCCGCGGCCGTGGCCGCCTCGAGCACTCGGGCCGGCACGAGGCCGACGAGCTCGCCGCCGCTGATGCCGAGACCGCGCAGCGCAGCCTCCTGACGCACGCGCTCGACGACCGTGTGGAGCGGGGACCGTTCGAGGTCGAGGACGTTCATGCTGACCTGGACTCGGCCCGAACGCGGCAACCGCAAACCGATCGCCTGCACGCCGGGCATTCCTCCGTTCGACTCGCGCACAGCGGCCGCGATCGCTCTGGCGGCATCGACGTCGTCGGTCGCGAGGTCGACGTTGTACGCGACGAGCGGGCGGCGGGCCCCCACGAGCACCGCACCGGACCGCGCGTCGAGCTCCGACGGACCGAGGTCCGGAGCGAGCTCGCCGGCACGGACCCGCCGCGTCAGCTCCCCGACACCGCCACGGCGGAAGAACGCGGGCACCCGTCCGCCACCCACCTCTCCGTACAGGAACACCGGCAGCCCGAGCTCGCGCCCGACCCTGTCCGCGACGGCAAGCGCCGCGGCCTTCGCCATCTCCATGCCCTCCGGGTCGAGTGGCACGACCGGGACGACGTCGGCGGCGCCGACCCGCGGATGGACGCCGTCATGGCGGCGTAGATCGATGACCTCACACGCGCAGACGATCCCGGCGACGAGCGCGCCGGTCAGGTCCTCGCGGTCAGCGGCGAGCGTGAAGACCGCCCGGTGGTGGTCCGGGTCGGAGTGCACGTCGAGCAGCCGCGCGCTCGTGGAGAACGCCCGGCCGATCGCCGCGATCGCCGCCGGGTCCCGCCCCTCGGACACGTTCGGCACGGCCTGGAGCACGACCCGTACCCTACGACCACGTGAGGGCCGAGGAGGACGCCACGAACCGACCACGCTCCGGTCGACGCACATTCGCCCGATTGCTCGCGTTCCTTCGCCCGCACCGCGCCTCGCTCATCGTCTCATCGCTCCTCGCAATCGCGTCCCAGGTCGCAGGGATCCTCGTCCCGGTCCTGACAGGCCTGGTCATCAACGAGCTCTCCGACGATCCCGACACTCGGCTTCTCGTCTTCGAGATCGCCGCCGTCGTCGCCCTCGGAGTCCTGCGTGGAGCCCTGATGGTGGGTCGCCGGCTCATCTCGGGGAGACAGGCGCTCGCGGTCGAGTACGACCTCCGGGACGAGCTGTACGCGCACTTCCTCCGTCTCTCTTTCGGCTTCTACGACCGCAGCCAGACGGGCCAGCTCATGTCGCGAGCGACGATCGACCTCCAGTCCGTCCGCTTCTTCCTCGGCTACGGGCTGATCTTCTTCGCGCAGCACGTCGTCACCATCGCCGTCGTGACGGTCGTGCTCTTCGTCTACAGCTGGCAGCTTGCGCTCATCGCACTCGCGATCACACCGGCGATCGTGCTCGTTGCATACCGGTACAGCCGCGTCTCCCACCCGATCCTCCGAGACGTTCAGCAGAAGCTCGCCGACGTCGCCACGGTCGCCGAGGAGAGCATCGTCGGCGTGCACGTCGTCAAGTCGTTCGCCCAGGAGGACCGCCGCAGCGAGCGTTTTGCAGCCGCAGCCGACTCCGTCTTCGACCGTACGCTGCTCGCGAATCGCCAGCGCGCGCTCTACGTCCCGCTGCTGACGTTCATGCCGCTCGTCGCGCAGGCCGCAGTGCTGCTCGTCGCGGGGCGGATGGTCGTCTCCGGCTCCCTCAGTATCGGCGACTTCTTCGCCTTCAACCTCCTGCTCGCAATGCTGGTCCTGCCGCTCCGCATGCTCGGCATGTGGGTCGGGCAGGCGCAGCGCGCGATCGCCGCGGGCGAGCGCATCTTCGAGATCCTCGACGAGCCGGAGGAGATCGCCGACCGTCCGGGGGCGCGATCGCTCCCGCCCGGCCCCGGCCGCGTCACCTTCGAGGGTGTGGAGTTCGGATACGAGCCCACGCGCATCGTGCTCGAGGACATCGACGTGGAGATCGAGGCAGGGCAGACGGTCGCGCTCATCGGCCGCACCGGGTCTGGAAAGACGACCCTGTCCGCACTCGTGCCTCGTTTCTACGAGGCGACCGCCGGGCGCGTGCTCGTGGACGGGATCGACGTCCGAGATCTCCAGCGGCGGTCACTCCGCCGCGAGATCGGCGTCATCTCACAGGATCCGTTCCTGTTCTCGGCCTCGATCCGCGACAACATCGCCTTCGGCATGCCCGACGCGCCCTCCTACGCGGTCGAGGCTGCGGCGCAGGCGGCGCAGGCGCACGAGTTCATCCTCGAGCTCCCCCAGGGGTACGACACGATCGTCGGCGAGCGCGGGATCACGCTCTCCGGCGGGCAGCGGCAGCGGGTCGCGATCGCCCGCGCCCTCCTGATCGACCCGCGCATCCTGATCCTCGACGACGCGACCGCCTCCGTCGACGCGACGACCGAGGCCAAGATCAGGAGCGGGCTCCGCGAGGCGATGCGCGGGCGGACGACGATCATCATCGCGCATCGCCTGTCCACGATTGCCTTGGCGGACGAGATCGTCGTCCTGGATCGCGGACGGATCACAGCCCGGGGGACCCAGGCCGAGCTGCTCGTGGAGAGTCCGCTCTTTCGCGAGATCCACGAGCACGGGCTTCTCCAGCAGGTGGTGGCGGGATGACCGAGCACGTCCCGATGACCGGGGACTCGGCCGCCCGCCAGTTGACGCACACTCGGCTCGAAGACGTGTCCCACCCGTGCGGCCCGCCGCGTTACGCTGAGAGCGGGTGGTGGGCTGGGGTGCCCCGTGAGAGGGCCGCTCGATGAGAGTCTGGCAGGCCGGCAGCCACCTGACGGACCAGCGAGGCGCGAAGGTCGAGGACTGGTCGTGGAGGCAGACGCGACGGCGACTCGGCGTGCTCGTGCGCCTCGCGCG
>JAHEXT010000007.1 GCA_023251945.1 Actinomycetes bacterium | reverse complement strand
GGCACACTCCCTCACGCATCTGGGCCTCCTTCGCGAGCTTGGTCTTGGTCGACCACAAGGCTCGCGGGAGGCCCGGACGCAATCAGCCGTCTTGCAGGTGTGTGGTTAGTCCAGCTAGCGCCGCGGGCTCGTGCCCTACGTGACTCCGAAGCCGGTCCGCTGCCCCGCCTTGTAGTGCCCCAGCACGTTGCAGATCAGCACGTACTTGCCGGGCTTGAGCGTCAGGACCAGCGTGGCAGAGGTGCCCGGCTTGAGCGGGCCGACGCGGCCGACGCGGCCGGTTTCGAGCGCCTTCGCCTTCTTGACCGGCAGCTTGGTCGGCGCGACGTTCGTCTTCAAGACGACGAGCTCGTGGTCGAGCTTGCCGATGTTCTTCACCGAGAACACGACGACTCCGTGCTTGGTCTTCAGGGGTGTTGGCAGGACCCCCCACTCCTTCAACCGCACGGTGACGACCGTCTTCGATCCGGCGGCTCCGACCGGGCTCGCGGCGACGACCGCGGCCGCGAGTGCGGCGAGGACGAGAGCGAGCTTCCGCATTTCCGGCACGCAGGCTAGCGGAAGAGATCGCGCTCGCGCGGCATGAGTAGGTCTGCCCCGCTCCCCTCCCCCGCCACCGCGACTCCCCGCACGACGACCGCCGGCACGCCCTCGGTCTTGCCCATCACGAGCTCCGCCGCACCCGCGAGCTCGTCCGCGACCGCGATCTCCGTCGAGTGGAGCTCGTAGCCGGCCGAGTCGCGCTGTCCTCGAAGGTCGCGGAGCGGCGCGAGTCCGGAGACGCCGAGCGCCACGTCTGTCGTGCCGCGCCGAAACGCCCGGCCGAAGGAGTCGCTGACGATGACGCCGACGTCGACCCCCGTGAGCTCGTGGATGCGGGCGCGGAGGCGGCGGGCGGAGTGGTCCGGATCGCGTGGGAGCAGGACCACGGTGTCCGGCCCCGTGGCGTTCGATGCGTCGACACCCGCCGAGGCACAGACGAAGCCGTGGCTCGTCTCGGCGATGACGAGCGGCGGCCGCGTGCGCACGAGGTCGCGGCTCTCGCGCAGGATCACCTCCATGCGGCGCGCGTCCTCGTCGCCCGCGAGCTCGCGCGCACGGGCCGAGGGCTCGACGTCGGAGAGATGAACGATCCTGCCCTCGACCTTGGAGACCGCCTTCTGCGCGACGACGAGAACGTCACCGGCGTCGAGCCCTCCGGCGCGCGCAGCCGCTTCCACGAGCATCGCGCCGAGGTCGTCTCCCTCGTCGAGCTCCGGGATCCCGCGCAGCGGGATCAGGCGAACCTCCCCGGTCACTCGATGCCGGTGACGCGGAGCCCGGCGTGCACTCGGTAGCGCTTGTTGAGGTTGACGATGACGGCCGTCAGGCCCTCGAGCGCCCGCGCGCTCGCCAGTGGCCCGGCATCCAGCGCTCGGCCGGACGTGACTCGTGCGGCCAAATCGAGGGCCAAGCCCTTTGCCGGCGCATCGTCACCGCACACGAAGGCGTCCTCGTCCGGTGGCTGCTCGGAGCCGAGGTTCGACGCCGCGAGCGAGTGGAGCCCTGCGACGACCGGCCCCTCGAGCTCCGCCTGGATCCGCTCGGCGATCGACGCCGGCTCGGGCGACGGCAGGACACCTCCGGCCGTGATGCGGAGCTCCGACGCAACGGAGAGAACGGGCGTCGTGCCGATGGCCTCCCGGAGGTCACGAGCCGTGTTCAGCGCCGCGTCGGCTTTCGTCGCCAGCACGACGATGTCAGCACGGCGCACGGCCTCTGCGTTCGTCGAGCCTTCGACGCCGAGTTCGGCCGCGGTCGCCGCGGCGCGAGCAGCTTCGCGCGATCCGATCACGACCTCGTCTCCAGACTCTCGTAGGCGCGCTGCCAGCGCACGCCCGAACGGCCCTGTTCCCCCGACGATGGCTACCCGCAAGCGGCCTCCAGCACGACCTCGGCGAGCCGGCGGGCCGAGGCACGATCGCGCATCAGCGTCTTCGTCACCACGAGCTCCACCGGAGCCTCACACGGTGCATCGGCCTCGTCGATCACGAGCGCGTCGATCAGCCCTCTGTAGCTGAGAGCGACATGCGCAGGAGTCGTACCGCCCGCCATGCGCCGGAGCATACGGTCGAGAGGGCCCGTGACCGCCCTCCCGCCGATGAGGGGACTCACGGCGACGCAACGGGCCCGCCGCCCCTCGATCACCTCCCGGATCCCTCGAACGGCGAGGATCGGCCCGATCGAGACGTACGGATTGCTCGGCGCGACGAGGATCGAGTCGGCGGCGTCGAGCGCGTCCAACACTCCGGGCGCCGGCCGCGCCTGACCCGCGCCGTCGAAGACGACGGTATCCACCTCGTCCCGGTGTGCCCGGCCGACGAACCACTCCTGGAACGAGAGCTCGCCGGCCGGTGTGACGACACGCGTTCGAAGCCGGTCGTCCGTCGCGGGCAGGATCCTCGTCTCGAGTCCCGCCTTCTCCACCAACCCGGCCGTGATCTCGGAGAGTCGAGTGCCCTCCCGGAGCGCGCGGGTCCGCACGAGATGGAGCCCGATGTCGAGATCGCCGAGCCGGAACCACTCCTCGCCACCCCAGGCCGCCGCGGCGGCGAGGGCGTTCCAGGTCTCCCCGGCGCGGCCCCAGCCGCGCTCCTCGTCGATGACGCCGGCGAGCGTGTAGAGGATGCTGTCGAGGTCGGGCGAGACGTGCAGGCCGAGCACCTCGACGTCGTCCCCGACGTTCCCGACGACCGTCAGCTCGCCCGGCGCAAGCGCGTCCTGAAGGCCGCGCGCGAAGCGCGCCCCGCCGCCACCTCCCGAGAGGACGACGACGTTCAAGCGTGGACGGCGAGGAGCGCCCGCGTGCGAGGTCCCAGGAGCAGCGAAAGCCGCTCGAGGTCCTCGCCCGTGTCGACGTCCGCTTGGAGCTCCCGAATCTCAACCGTCGCGAACGGAGCGTGCGCGCGGAACCGCTTTGCGCTCTCGGGGCCGTAGAGCGGCGCGAACAGTGCCGGATCGGGGAGCGAGAGTGCATTCGTCGTCCCGTCCTCGGCTTCGACGAGCGCGAGGCCAGCGTGGCCGAGCCGACGAATTGCTTCGGGCGTTGCACATGGAAGGTCCGCGTTGACGACAAGTGCGGGCCCATCGACCCGAGCGAGGCCGGCTGCGACGGCGGCGCCCAACCCGTCTCCCGGATCCGGCACCGCCTCTGCACCCGGCGGGACAACGGCAGCATCATCCGTGACCACGAGCACCCGTCCGACCTCGAGCGCCGCGGCGACGACGTCCCCCAGCATCGCCACCGCCGCGGCGGCACGAATCGGCGCCGGTAGCCGCCGCTTCGCGTCGGCACGGTACGGGACGACGATCGTCGGCACGCGCGAAGCGTAGTGGGGGCGAGGCTTGCCTCGCCCGATCAGGCGGCGTGCGGCGCGGACCCGGCGGTGCCTGGACCCGACGTCGCCCACTCGTTCACGTCGAACCAATGCGATGCGCGCAACGCGGCGCACACCTCCGGATCGGTGTGGGCCGGATTGAACACGTGGTGGTCGAGGTCGCAGCAGATCTCCACCTCGTCGAGGGACACGTGAGAGATATGCGTCAGCGCGTCGGCGGGAAGCTGCGCCTCGGCCACCGTGAAGTGCTTGAACTGGAGGTCGGATGCCATCTCCATCAGCTTCGGCCAGTCGGGACAGGTGCGCGCGCTCATAGGCCGATCATCGGCTCCCTGAGTTCTCCTCGATAGCCCAGCTCCCTTCAAAGCGGACCACCCCGCGCTCCTCGCCGCCCGGGTAGACGACGAAGACGAGCGCGTCGTCGAGCCAGTGGTAGAGCCGCTCCCCACCCTCGTCCGTCAGGCCTAGCCGGAGATGGAACCGGCCCTCGGCGAGCGGCAGCGCGACCATCTCGAAAAGGATGGCGCGCTCCGCCGGGCCTCCCGCCCAGCCGAGGTCACGCAGATCGACCGCCTCTCCGGCGACCAGCGTGCCGGCGTCGTCGCGCAGCTCGAGCTGCAACCGCGGTGGCGGGATACCGTCGGCCGCGGCGACAGCGACCCGCAGTGCGAAGGGCTCGCCGGAGAGGAACTGGAGGCGCTCACCGCCCTCCTGCCCGACGAGAACCGCAGAGGCGATCGTCGCCTCGCCGGAGCCCCACTCTCGTAGCCCCGCCCCGCGCTCGGCCGGGTCGGTCTCGTCGGCGAGGGCGCGGCGGTAGCGCGTCACCGCCTCTCGCGTGGGGCCGTCGAAGGCAACGCGGCCCGTTTCGAGCAGCACGGACCGCTCGCAGAGGCGCTCCACCGCCTGTGCGTCGTGCGAGACGAAGACGATCGTCCCGCCCTCCTGCTTGAAACGGAAGATCCGGCCGAAGCACCTCCGCTGGAACGCCTCGTCGCCGACCGCGAACACCTCGTCGAGGAGCAGGATGTCGGCGTCCAGGAACGCGGCGATGGCGAACCCGAGCCGCATGGTCATCCCCGACGAGTACGTCCGCACCGGCCGGTCGATCGCGTGCTCGAGCTCGGCGAACGCCACGATCTCGTCGAACCGGCCGCGGATCTCGGCGCGGCGGAGGCCCTGGAGCGCGCCGTTCAGAAAGACGTTCTCGCGGCCGCTGAAGTCCGGGTGGAAGCCGGCGCCGAGCTCGAGCAGCGAGCCGATCCGGCCTTCCGCTCCGACCCGCCCGGCCGTCGGCTTGATGATTCCCGCGACGACCCGGAGCAGCGTCGTCTTCCCGGACCCGTTGCGCCCGATCAGCCCGACCGCCTCCCCTCGGGCGACCTGCAACGAGACGTCCCGGAGCGCCCAGATGTCGACCGCCTCGGTCCGTCCTCGCTGGACGAAGAGATCCTTGAGCGTGTGCGCCTCCCGGGCGTGGACGCGGAACCGGCGCGAGACGCCCTCGACGCTGATCTCGCCGAGCATCGAGCCTAGACTAGAGGCTCGATGGGTAGCTGCGACGCGGCCGCGAAGCGGCCGCCTTCAGGGATCTTCGCGCGACCGGAATCCGCGCTTCAGCGGATTCCGGTCATGCGCACGGGTTGCTAGCCCTCGCGATGGAGCGCGTCGGCGAGCACCCCGTGCCCCCCGGACCGCTCGCCGTACGCTGGCTCGGCTACGAGCTCGACGAGTCGCACGCCGGCGTCGCCGGCCGGGCGAAGCTCCGGCTCGAGAACGCCGGGTCGGCGCCGTGGCGCTCCCGAGGCCGGGAAGGGGTCCAGCTCTCGTACCACTGGCTCGACCCGCTCGGGAACCCGATCGTCTGGGACGGCGTTCGCGCCGCGTTTCCGCGGAGGGTCGAGCCCGGCGAGGCCGTGGAGCTCGACGTCGCCGTTGTCGCTCCCCGCCCTCCCGGGAGGTATCGCCTCGCCTTCGACCTCGTCGAGGAGCTCCGCTTCTGGTTCCAGGAGGTCGGCTCGACACCGCTCGATCTCCCTGTCGAAGTACGGCCGAGGATCGCGGAGCGACGGCTCCGGGTCGTCGTCCACGGGGCGAACGACCCGGAGACGGAGGCAGCTCTCGCGGCGCAGGAGGAGCCGGTCGTCGAGGAAGACGCGGTCGCCGTGGCTCATCTCGTCCCCGGCGCGCAGCCTGCCCCGGACTGGTCGCGCCTCCTCCTGGACGCGCACGAGGAGGGCTATGGCGCGGTGGGCGGAGCAATCGAGATCGGCGGTGGCGTCGGCGCGCGGGGAGAGCGGCGTCGGTTGGCTGCATGGGCCCCGGGAGGAGGACGCAACCCGCGCTTCGGGCATCCGCTCCTCTTCCCCTCGCTCCTGGACGGCCGCGAGCCCGAGACCCACGACGGCCTCCCGGCGTTCTCCGGCGCCGACGCCCTCTTCGAGGGCCGGGCCGTCGTCAGACTTCGACGGCGATCCGGTCGTCCGAGCGGCTGAAGACGAACGCCCCGACGGACAGCGCGACCACAGCCGCGACCACCGTGTAGACCGCGTCGCCGGCCGCGGGTGCGTCCCCGTAGAAGAGCACTGCTCGCATCGCCTCGATCGGCGGCGTGAGGAAGTTCACCCAGTGGAGGACGAACGCGAACACCGGGTACTCGTCCACGCCGGGAAGCTGGTCGAGGCTGTACAGGATCGGCGTCAGGAAGAACCACGGGAGGAGCAGCGCCTGAAGCAGGTGCTCGACGTCCCGGTAGAGCGCGTTCAGCGATGCGATCGCGAGGGCGAACCCGGCGACGATGCACGCGAAGAGAGCGCCCAGCGGGAACGCGAGCCAGACCGTCGCGCGCGCCTCCGGAATCGTCACGAGGCTGAGGACGACGACGACGACGAGCATGACTGCGAAGCTGACGAGGTTCGTGCCGACGATCGAGAGCGGCACGAGCTGGCGTGGGAAGCGCACCTTGCGGATGAGGTTCGCGTTCTCGAGCAGGCTCCGCGACGACGCCTGCGAGGCCGTCGCGAAGAAGACCCAGGCGGGAAGACCGCAGAGGAGGAAGAGCCAGTAGTCGTCGCTGCCGACCTCGGCCACCCGCCAGAGCACCGAGAACACGAGCAGGTAGACGAGCATGAGCACCAGGGGGTGGAGGAGCGACCAGCCGAGCCCCAGGACCGAGCCCCGGTACTTCGCCCGTATGTCGCGCCGGAACAGGCTCCCGAAAAGCTCGCGGTAGCGGAGTACGTCCGCGTACACAGTCATCGACGAATCAGTCTAGGAGGTGTCGTGGTCTGCGCAGGCCGCAAACGGACTGACACTTCACTGTGTGCGGGAGCTCGGTCTGCGGGCTGGCTCCCCCGACCGGGGTCAGGTCTTCCATGTTCCGCTGAGCGGGATAGCCGCAGACGTCCGGCAAGATCAACCTTTACGAGGTCTCACGCGTTGCCGTGCCTCATTGTCTCGGATGCGCCGGTGTACGGTCGTGACTCCGCAACGGAGGTGGGTTGCGATCTGGCGCATGCTGTACCCGTGCTCGCGGTCGGCGTGCACGATCGAAGCGGCGTCGGCTGAGCTCGTGAGGAGCTCGTCGAGCGGTGGCCGCGGCAGCCTCAGGACGCGCGCGGGTGCTCGGGACTTGGCTCGAGACGCTCCAAGTGGAGGGCGGCGAAGCGACCGTCGCCGTCGAGGATCGGATGGGCCGGTCCTGCTGGATCCGCGTCTGCCTCGACGATTGCGAGATAGCGGGATCGAGCTTCTGGCCGGCTCTCGCCGACGTACGAGAGGAGCAGGTCGGTGGCGAGAAACCCCGAAGGTCGCGCTCCCATCGTCGCCTGGTGGCTCGACCAGCGCCACTCGTCGACGCGCTTGCAACAGGGGTCAGGTCCACGTTGTTGCACGATCAGCTGCTGCAACACACCAGTCCTGCCACCGCAGCAATTGTAGGCGCGAGGCCAGCGGCGCTCCTTGCGGGCAGGGGCGACAGGATGCTCGACTACCCTTCCGTGGCTGTGGATGCGATCGTCGCGATCGCCGCGTTTCCAATCACACTCGCGGTTCTCTGGGCTCTCCTGCGGACGCGGCTGGGCAGCCGCCTCGTCGCCCACCCGACCGACGAGCGCTGGCATGAGCAGCCGACGCCCACCTTCGGCGGCGTCGGCATCTTCGCGGGCTTCGCGGCGGGAGTGCTCCTCGCGGTCGCGGCGGGCGTCGTCGAGTGGAGCGGGGAGCTCGCGGGGATCCTCGCTGGTACTGCGCTCCTCTTCGCCGCCGGCCTCGTCGACGACCTCCGCCGCCTGAGCCCGGTGGCGAAGCTCGCCGTCCAGGTGACGGCGGCGGTCATCGTGCTCGCGAGCGGCCTCCAGGTCCAGATCGTCCAGAACGACGTGCTCGCGTGGGCGATCGGGCTCCTCTGGCTCGTGGGGATCACCAACGCCTTCAACCTGCTCGACAACATGGACGGCCTGGCGGCGACCCTTGCCGCGATCGCCTGCGGGTACTTCGCGATCGACGCCGTGACGCAGCACCCGAATGACACCGTGCTCGTGCTCGCACTCGCGCTCGGGCTCGCGTGCGCGGGCTTCCTCCCCTTCAACCTGAGGCCGGGACGCCCGGCCGCGGTCTTCATGGGCGACTCGGGGAGCCAGGTGCTCGGCTTCGGGCTCGCCTCGCTCGCGCTTGCCTCGAGCTGGACCGTCGCCGGAACGACGGTGGCGACGGTCCTCCTGCCGCTTCTCATCCTGGCCGTCCCGATCCTGGACACGACGCTCGTCACGGTCGTCCGGCTCGCGCAGCGAAGGCCGGTCACCCAGGGCGGCCGCGACCACACGTCGCACCGTCTCGTCTACTACGGGCTGTCGGAGTCGAAGGCCGTCCTCCTGCTCGCGCTCGTCGCCGGCGCGCTCGGGGCGACGGCGCTCGCCTATAACGTGCTCGACAACGCCCGCCTCACCGCCGTCGGCGTCCTGGTCACGTTCGTCCTGCTCGTCCAGTTCGCGAGCTTCCTGAGCGACCTCGAGGAGCGTTCGCGAAGCGGCGCAGTGGGGCCTGAGCCGTCGCTCTGGCACGCCCTCTTCTTCGAGCCGCGCCGCCTCGTCGAGGTCGTGGTCGACTTCGTGCTCATCTGCTTCTCGTTCCTGGCCGGGTACCTCCTCGTGGTCGGCGGCTTCGGAACCGAGTACGAGCGCTCGGTGTTCTTGTCCGCGCTCCCGATCCTGCTCGCGACGCAGTACGTGCTCTTCGTCGGACTCGGCGTGTACCGGCGGGTCTGGCGGTTCGCCACTGCGCGTGACGTCGTCCCGATCGCCGTCGCGTGCGCCGCGGCAGCCGTGATCGCGTACGCGCTCCTGCGCACGCTCCGCCCGATCGGGTCGTTCTCGGCCGTGGAGATCTTCGTCGTCTACGCGGTCCTCTGCACCGGCCTCGTCGGCGCGTCGCGGCTGGCACTCCGACTGCTCCCCGAGATGAGGACGCTGCGCGGGCACCGCCGGCGCGTGCTCATCGTCGGCGCCGGCCGCTCGGGGCGCAGCCTGGCCAGGGAGCTCCGCGACGGCCACGAGGCTCGGGTGGTGGGCTTCCTCGACGACAACCCGCGCGTACGGCGACGGCGCATCCTGGGGATCACAGTGGCCGGGGCGCTCGACGAGGCCGCCCGCGCAATCGCGACCACGCGGGCGGAGGAAGTGCTCGTCACCATTCCCGGTGCACCGCAGGAGCGGCTCGACGCCGTGATTCGGGCCGCGGAGGGAGCCGGCATCCCGTGCCGGATCGTCCACCGTCGAATCGAGTTCTCCGCTCCCGAGCAGGTCGAGGCAACGCTTCTGTGAACCGGCTCGACGCGTTTCTTGCCCGTGTGCAGGGGGCGATCCCGCTTCTCGTCCTGTACTTCGGGCTCGCGGCGCTCTACTCGTGGCAGGCGTCACGCCACCCCGTGCCCACGATCTTCACAGACGAGCTCGAGCTCACGCAGCTCTCGCGCGCGATCGGGGAGACGGGATCGCCCGCGCGGCGGGGCGAGGCGTACGGGGGGCTTGCCACGCTCGTGGCGTACGTGCTCGCCCCCGTCTGGTGGCTCGGCTCGACGTCCGCCGCCTACGCCGCCGCGAAGCTCGTGCTCGTTCTGGCCATGACCGCGACCGTGTTCCCCGCGTATGCGCTCGCGCGGCTCGTCGTCCCACGCTGGTACGCGCTTGCGGCCGCCGGTGCGTCGACCGCCGTGCCTGCGCTCGCGTACTCGTCGATCCTCGTCGAGGAGCCGCTCGCGTATCCCCTCTCGACGCTCGCTCTCTGGCTGATCGCACGCGCGCTCGTTCGGCCCGGATGGCGCCGGATCGGTGCGGCCGTGCTCGTGTCGACCGCAGCGGCGCTGACGCGGACGCAGCTCGCCGTCCTCTTCGCCGTGCTCGCGCTCGGCCTGCTCTGGCTCGCATGGCAGTCCGAGCGGGTCCGAGAGTGGCGTTCAGGCTGGTCGCGGTGGGATTGGGTCGGAGCGGTCACGCTGGCCGTCGGCGTCGCCGTCGGATTCTCGGCTCTGATGGGGCACCTCTCGACGAGTTGGCGGAACACGACCGGCTTCTACAAGGAACGCGTCTTCGAGCACGGCGTGTGGGCGATGGGCGCCCTGGCGATCGGAGTCGGGGTGCTGCCCGTGCTTGCCGGCATCGCAGCGCTCTCGCGGCCCAAGGGCGAACGGCGCGACCCGGAGACGCGCGCGTTCGTCGTCACGAGCGTCGCGGCGCTCGCCGCCTTCATCTGGTACGCAGGAATCAAGGGGGCGTACATCTCGACCGTATTCGCGACTCTCGTGGTCGAGCGAAACGTCATTTACCTCTGTCCGATCCTCTTTTCCGCGACGGCGCTCGCAATCGCACGCGGGGTCGGCCGCGGTTGGGCGATCGCCGGGGCGACCATCTTCACCGTCTACGTCGTTTCCGGCACCCCACTCCACCTCGAGCAGTACCCCTACTACGAGGCGCACGGCCTCTCGATGGCCGCCTTCGCGAACCGCGAGTTGGGCTGGGCCGAAGGAACGATCGAGAACATGCTGCTGGTCGCCTGCATGGTCGCGCTCGCGGTCGTGCTCGCGCTCAAGCTGCTGCGACGCAGCTCGGTCGCATTCGCAGCGGTTGCCGGGGCTGCCGCCGTCGCCGTCCTCGTGTGGAGCATGACCGCCGAGGTGTACGCCGCCGAGGGAGAGCGTCTTCTCTCCACGCGGATCGCGCACAACCTACCGCGGCCCTACGACTGGGTGGACCAAGTGACCGGAGGCAAGTCGGTCGTCGTCATCGGCCAGCAGATCTCCGATGGCACAAACATCTGGCTGACGGAGTTCTTCAACCCGTCGATTCGGAAGATGTGGAGCCTCGACGGCACCGCCACGGCTGTCGGCGGACCGATCTTGACTCCGGACCTCGGAGACGCGGACGGGACCCTCTCGCCGTCGCCCGAGACCGGCTACGCACTCGCCCTGAACGGGGTCGAGCTCCAGGCGCCCGTCGTCGGACGGAGACGCGGCGCCACGCTCTACCGGCTCGACGGGCGGCCGCTGAAGCTCGCCTCCGGGATCACGGGCATCTTCTCGGACGGCTGGATGTCACGGGAGGCTTCGTATTCGCGGTACGACGTCTCCCGCGACGGGCCCGGCTTCGCGGTGGTCAAGCTCTCGCGAGTCGCATGGTGCGGCAAGGACGTCCCGGGCAAGGCGACCGTCCGGATCGGACCGGTCACGATAGGTCCCGACAAGCAGCCTGCGATCGCACACGTCACGGGGACGCAGACCAAGATCCTCCACCACTGCCGAGCGAAGGGATTCGCGCTCGCGGCTCCGAACGTGCCGTGGCGTGTCGAGGTGACGATCAAGCCGACGTTCTCACCGCACGACCTCGACCCGTCCGAGAGCGACAGCCGCCAGCTCGGCGCGGTCGTCGAGGCGGGTTTCCAGCCGCTCTTCGGTGGCTAGCGAGACGCGGCGACGAGATACGTGAACCGGAACCGAAGCGCGAGCCGAGCGGGCGGGCCCGACCGCTCGAGAGCACGGGCAACGGCGACGACAGGACCGGGCAGGGCGACCGTCTGAGGCAGGAAGAACGGGCGCAGGGCGACCCGCCCGAGGCCCGCGACGCGGAGGTCCGCGAGCACTTCGTCGAGGCGGTACTGGCGCGGGTTCAGGTCGAAGACGAGCTTCTTCTCCGTGAATCTCGCGACGTGGCGGAAGAACGACTGCCGGTCGCGGGCGTAGTAGAGCGCCCGGAAGACGGTCGTTGCTGCGACCGGCGCGGGCGGCACATAGTCGTTCAGATTGCCGAGCTCGATCGCGGCGCGGGCGCCGAGGCGCCGGCTCCCTTCGGCGACCATCTCCGGCGTCGAGTCGACCCCGCGGTAACGGAGACCCCGGTCGAGGAGGAGCTGGCCGAGACCCCCGTCGCCGCAGGCGAGGTCGAGCACCTCGTCGCCCGCCTCGAGCAACGGTCCGAGCGTCACGACGAGAGCCGCGCGGTGCGAGAGGTACGCGGCGGCATCGGCGTACGCGCGGTCCGTCCACTCCTCGGCCTGGCGCGCGTACTGGTCTTCCTTGGAGTTCATAGAGCGAGCAGCCGCTCCGGGTGCTTGCGCACGAAGCGCGCCATCCCCCGCAGATGCCAGAGCGTGTGACGAGAGAGGAAGCTGCGGTCGATCACGGCCGCGTAGTCGTGGATGACGACGGCCCCGGGGATGTACCAGCGCTCCCAGCCGCCGAGCTTCGCCCGGTAGCAGAGGTCGATGTCCTCGCAGTAGTGCCGGTACCCGGCGTCCCACCCTCCGAGCTCGTCGAGCATCGTGCGGCGCATGAGCAGGAACGCTCCGAGCATCCAGTCGGCCTCGACGGGCTCGCCGGGACGCTCGTCCAGCTCGTAGTGCTCTCGCTGCGTCTCGTACGGGGGTCGGTAGCGGCGGAGCGGCGTTCGCCGGACGATGGTCCCGCGGACCGTGGGGAACCGCCGCCGCGAGGGCTGCCACGTCCCGTCCGGCCAGCGCATCTGCGGCGCGGCGATGCCACAGCGAGGATGGCCATCCGCGAACGAGACGAGAGCTGCCACCGCATTCGGCTCCGGGCTCGTGTCCGGGTTCGCCGCGACGACGTACTCGCCCGAGGTCGCGGCGATGCCGACGTTGATGTTCGCCGAGAGCGTGAGCGGCTTGGGGTTCTCGATCACACGCACGCCCTCGGGGACGACGTCCACGGATCCGGGCGCGTTCACGATCACGAGCGTCTCGTCCACCTGCAGCACGAGCGCGGGCAGGGAGCGCGCGAGCTCGGCCGAGTGCCCGTGCGAGACGACGACGGCCGAGACTTTCACGCCTCGAGTATGTCCCGGTAGACGGCAAGCGTCCGCTCGGCGGCGGTGCGCCAGCTGAAACGAAGCGCGCGCTCCAGACCCGCAGCCACGAGCCGGTCGCGCTCGTCGAGCGCCCGCCGGATCCCGTCCGCGAGGCCCGCTTCCTCGACGAAGACCGCAGCGTCGCCCGCGACCTCCTCGAGCGCTGGCTCCCGGACAGCGACGACCGGTGTCCCGCACGCCATCGCCTCGAGCACGGGAAGACCGAACCCTTCGTAGCGCGATGCCTGCACGAGGCAGGCTGCACCCCGGTAGAGCTCCGCGAGCCGCTCGGTCTCCACGTGTCCCTCGAGCCGTGCGCCGCGCGCCCGTAACTCCTCGGCCAGCGCGGGCTCCTTCTCGGGCCCGGCCACGACGAGCGGCAGACCGACCGCCGACGCCGCCTCGAGTGCGGTGAGCTGGTTCTTCCGGCGCTGGATCGCCCCCACTGCGAGGACGTAATCGCGTGAGCCGTCGCCGGGGGAGAAAGCCGGGTCGACGCCGTTCGGCGTGACGACGATGCGCTCCGGTGGAACGCCGTAGAGCTCGACGAGGTCACGCTTCGTCCGCTCGGAGACGGTCAGGACGCGCGCCGCCCGCCGCACCGCTCGTGGGACAACCGTGCGAAAGATCAACCTGTCCTTGAGCCCCATGAGCTTCGGCTCACGCTCGAACGAGAGATCGTGCACCGTGACGACGCACGGGCACGGCGCCCGGACCGGGAGAGCGTACTGCGTGTGGCAGAGCGCGGCGCCGACGCGCCGAAGCGTGCGTGGAAGCGAGAGCGCCATCCGCAGCTCCTGCGAGCGCACGCTGAGCTCCACCGGCTCGACACCGTCGGGAACGAGATCGGGCCGGCGAGTGACGGCGGCGATGTGGACCCCAGCCGGCTCGGCGAGGGGCGGTAACTCGCGGAGGAGGTTGCGCACGTACGTCTCGTCGCCCGTCCGATGACGCCCCAATACATCCGCGTCGACGACGACGAGTCTCACCCGAGCTCTCTCCACAACGCCTCCACCCCGTCGGCCGCGCGCTCCCACGTGAACGGGCGCGCGTGGGCCAGACCGAGCTCCATGAGCTCGTGGCGCCGGGCGTCCGCCTCGGCAAGGCCGGCCGCGATCGACGCCTCGTCGAGCGGGTCCACGAGAACCGCCGCTCCGCCCGCGACCTCCTCCATCGCCGTTCCGCGGGACGTGACCACAGGAGTGCCGCACGCCATCGCCTCGAGGACGGGGATCCCGAAGCCTTCGTACAACGACGGGTAGAGGAGGCACCGAGCCCCCCGGTAGAGGGCCGCGAGCTCGGCGTCGGGCACCTCGCCCACCCACCCGGGAACCTCGACGCCGCCCCATCCGTGAGCACCGACGACGCGAAGCTCGACGCCGGCGAGACGCGCCCCCTCGACCGCCCGCGCGAGGTTCTTGCGCGGCTCGAGCGTCGCTACCGCGAGGACGTAGTTCCCCTCCATGGCAGGGCCCTGCGGGGTGAACACCGCGTCGACGCCGTTCGGGACGACCCTGATGCGCTCCCCCGGGACCTGGGCGAGCGCGACGAGCTCCTCCCTCGTGAACTCCGAGACGGCCACGACCGCATCTGCTGCGTGGAGAACCTTGCGGAGCCCTGCCCGTCCGTACAGCCGGTGCCAGCGCGGAAAGGCCTCGGGCGTCCGCAGGAGGGCGAGGTCGTGCACGGTGAGGACGGTCGCGACGCGCGCCCGTGCCGGGCCGCGGAACGTCGTGCAGTGGAGGAGCTCGAGGTCCCGCGCCCGTCGCGGGAGTCCGATCGGGTACCAGAGGGCGTCGCGGGCGACGCTCGAAACGCGGCCGGTACCGCCGAAGGAGAGGAGCTCGAGCTCGACACCGGGGCGGCCTCGCAAGGCACCGACGAGCCCACGGACATGGCGCGCAGTGCCGGCCCGCGTCTTGATCAACGGCGAGGTGTCCACCCCAACTCTCACGTTCTCACCCCGAGCTGGTGCGCGACCGCGCGGACCGCCTCCCGCGGCTCTGGGTAGGTGAGCAGACGGTCCGCCTCCTCCGCGGAGCACCACCGGTATTCGACGTGCTCGTCGTTCAGAACCGGCTCCCAGCCCGGAGGCGCCTCCACCGAGTATGGGTGGAGCGTGATCCATTCGCCGCCGTCGGGTCGCCGGTATCCGAGCTCGAGCGCCAGCGGTTCGAAGCGAACCGGGTGCGTGAGACCGGTCTCCTCTTCGAGCTCGCGAAGAGCCGCCTCGACCGGCGACTCCCCTTGTTCGACCCCGCCGGCAGCGGGGTTCCAGTAGCCGTGACGCTCGGGCGATCGCAGCAGGACGAGGAACTCGGCCCTCGGGCGGTAGACGACCAGGAGCACCTCATCGGTGCTCCTCACCGTGTCGCCTCCTCGTACCCGCGCAGGAACGTCTCCCCCACCGCACGCCAGGTGAACCGCTTCGCATGCTCGCGGCCGGCAGCGGCGAGGCGGTCGCGATCCACGAGCGCGCTCTCGATCGCTGCCGCGATGGCCGCCGGGTCGTCGGGATCGGCGCGTACGGCCGCGTCGCCGCATGCCTCGTCGAGGGAGGGATGCGCGGACGCAACCACCGGCACGCCGCATGCCATCGCCTCGATCACCGGAATCCCGAATCCCTCGTAGCGCGAGGGGTAGACGGCAACAGCGGCGCCACGGTAGAGGCGCGCTAGCTCCGCGTCCGACACGTAGCCGAGGCGGTGGATCCGTGGGTCGTCGAGCAGAGGCTGCTCTCCCCAGCCCTCCGAGCCGACGACGGCAAGCTGCAGGTCGCCGGTCAGCAGACGGTGCGCCTCGACCAGGGTCTGCAGGTTCTTGCGCGGCTCGAGCGTCGCAACGGTGAGGACGTAGGGTGCTCCGAGGTCCGCCGCCGGGCCGTCCGCTCGGAATGCCTCCTTCACGGCGGGATGGGCGACTCGCACACGGTCGGGCGGGATGCCGAGCGTCTCGGTCACGTCCCGGCCTGTGTAGTCCGAGTTCACGAAGACGACGTCGCACGTTCGCGCGGTGTTGCGGTACTTGCGCGTGTGCATCGAGCGCGTCCTGGCCGTCGTCCACTCCGGGTGGTGTAGCGGGACGAGATCATGGATCGTCGTCGCCCGTACGCCGGCCCGTTGTGGCGGGTACATCCAGTCCGAGAAGTGGAGCACGTCGAGCGGGCCGAGCAGACGCTCGGCGGCGGGATGACCCAGGGTGCTCCATGCCGTGCGCACCGCATGCGAGTACGGGAGGCGCCACGTGCGCAACTCGACGTCGATCCCTTTCAGTGCACCTCGGATCCGGTCCGGGCCGAGGATGCTCGTCGGCGCGAACGCGACGATCTCGTGCTGTCCCGCAGACGCCTCCACCAGGCCTGCGAGCGAGCCGCGGATGTAGTTCCCGATCCCGAGCAGCGGATGCGAGAGCGGGGAGACGTCGAAGGCGATCCTCACGGCACTGGCCGCCTCGGAACCGCGAGGACGCGTCATCTCGAACCCGGCTTGTACACGAACCGGTTGAAGTGGGCGCCGAGCTCGCGCGGGTCCGGATTGGCCCCGCCGGTGACCTTCGCAGGCACCGCGGTCGGCGTGACCGTGAAGACGACGCGGCACTCTTCCGTCCCCGGCGAAGGAGCGACCGGAAGGCCCAAGACGGCTCTTCCCTCCGGTCGCAACAGCACGCGCCCGACCACCTTTCCGTCCGAGCGGGCCACGACCGTCTGGGGCTCGAGAAAGAGGCTCGGATCGCTCGAGAGAACGACGGAGAGCCGGCCTGGAGCGCAGCGCCGCCGCACGTATGTGACGGTCCTGCCCGACCAGGTGTCGTTCGGATACAGGCCGTCGATCCGAACGGCGGACACGAGCGGCGGATTCACTCGCCAGAGCGTGATTCCCCATCCCCTGTCGCGCGCGATGGGCTTGCCGTCGGGCTCGAAGGACGAGTCGGCGAGCAGGTACCGGTCCGTGACGGGCCTGCCGCCGGGAAGCGTCACGTCTCCCGTGGCTCGGTCGATCCTCACCCTCGTCTCCGGAAGACCGCCGGGAGTCGGGCTCGACACGTAGTAGACCGGCCCGACGCCGCGGCTGAAGAACTCGTTCTGATTGACGGTCAGCCGGTCGGTGAGACCGGACCAGAGGAACGCCGCCTCCGCGTCTCGCGGCAGCGCGCGGTCGACCCAGTCGGGCTGCGCCGTGCGGATTCCCTGGAAGAGCGACCCGCGGGAGAACCGCTCGAAGCCGTGCTTCCCGAACCAGATCGGCTTCACCGCGACCGCCCAGAGCGCGAGCACGAGGAGTGGCAACGCGAGTGCATACCGGCGCGGCACGAACAAGAAGGCCGCCGCGAGGCCGGCGGCGAGCGCGAGCGCGACGGGCGTGATCCAGCCGGAGCCGATCCGGTCCTGGAGCGACCAGAAGGGGAGCAGCAGCAGCGTGTCCGTGATCGCGGAGGTGGTGAGGAACCGGTCGAAGGGGATCAAGAGGACGAGCAGCGCCGACGCAACCGCGGCGGCGACGGCCAGCACACGGGGCCGCGGCGCGCCGCGCTCGACCCAGGCAAGGAGCGCGATGAGGAAGAGCGGCGCGACGTAGAAGAGGTTTCGCTCCTCGATCCGGTCCGAGAAGTGGGACGCGAAGGTCGCCACGACCGGCACCAGGCATGCCGTCAGCGCAATCGTCGCCGCGAGGAAGGCCTGGAGCGGCGCGTCGAGTGAGCGGGCACGGCCGACGAGGACGATCGTCGCCGCGACCGGGATCACGAGGAGGTAGAGGCTGAGCTCCGCGACGTGCCAGACGAGGTAGCGGAGGACCTCCCCGACCTGGTAGCTCGCATCGCTGACCGGCGAGTAGGCGCCGAGGAGGTCCTGCGGCGAACGGCCTCCGACGAGCTGGGCGACGAGCGCAACCAGGCCGAGAGCGACGATCCCCCCGTAGAGGAGGCGGTAGCGGGAGAGCGTCGCCCGTAGTCCACGGCGCTCGAACACCGCGAGGAGGAGCGGGGCGAGCAGCACCGCGGGAACGACCGCGAGCGCCTGGACCCGCGTCGCGAACGCGAGCACGACGAGACCCACGAGAAGCGAGACGCGGAGAACGGTCGGCCGCTCGAGCACGAGGACGAGCACGAGCGTGACGACGAGGAAGAGCGGGTAGAAGACGTTCTCCGTCATCACCGTGCCGGTGTAGGCGAGCGACGGAATCGCCACGGCAAGGAGCGCCGCGAGGAGCGACAGCCCCTCGCCCACGACGCGGCGTGCGAGGAAGTACGTTGGAACGGCGGCGAGCGACATCACCGTCGCGTTGACCGTCTTCACCGCCGCGTACGCGTCCGGCAGGCTCTCGAAGAGCGCGTAGACCGGGGCGATCACGAGCGGGTACACGATTCCGTACCCGGGATCGGCGTACCCGCGAACCAGCGGCCTGCCTGCGTCGCCGAGACCGCGCGCGAGCTCCGCCCAGATCACCTCGTCGACCATGATGAAGGGAGCCACGATCCCCCGGCCGAGGACCGCCCGGAAAACCGCGGAGCCGACGACGATCGCGAGGAGCCAGGCCCAGGCAGGGACGAGGCGGATGGTCCTACCCAAGCTCGACCTCGGCCAGCCGCCGGGCGATCTCCTCCGCCTCCGCCGCATCGGGGGAGATCCCGACGTCCGCCGCGGCCTCGCTCACCTCCCGAAGCACCGAGTCGGCCACTGCGCCGCCGCCGGCCGCCGCCTCGAGCGCGCCCGCGTAGAGATCCGCGACGCGGTCGAGGTCGTGCTCGCGCCGCGCGAGCTCGACGGCTGCCTCACCCATCTCCTTGCGCACGTCCTCTCGCGTCAGGAGGAGCTCGAGCGCGACAGTCAGCGTCTCGACCTCGCTGTCGTCGACCGGCACCTTGAGCGCGACCTCCTGTGGGAGCTCGGAGAACCAGCCGACGTCGCTGACGACGAGCGGCTTTCCGAGCGAGAGCGAGCGGATCACGTTGCCGGACGTCTCACCCATCGTCGGGTGGCGAAGATTGACGCACGCGTCGACGCCCGCCATCAGCGTCCAGAGTCGCTGCTCGTCCACCCACCCCTCCCGTACGAGCCCGTCGTCCACGAGTCCGAGCCGCTGGAGCCGACGGTCGAGGTCGAAGCCCGGAGAGGTCGGACCGACGAGCAGCAGCGTCGCATTCGGGTACGGCTCGCGGACTCGTGCGAACGCCCTGAGGAGCTCCGGGATCCGCTTGCTCGCGTTGACGACGCCGAAGCAGCCGATCACCGGTCCCGAAGCGACGCGTTCCGGCTCGAGCTCGGGGACCGGCCAGGCCGGATGAGGCACGACCCAGATGGGGCCTGCATACCCTGCCCTCCGCACGAGGTCGCGAACCGTGCCCGAGTGCACGATCACCCCGGTCGCGTGCTCGAGCGCGAGCCAGGCGAGCGGGAAGTCCTCCGGCCTCGACTCCCAGAGCGGCGGAATCCGCTTGTCGAGGACGCCGTGGGCGAGGAGGCGCCCGACCACGCCGTGCTCCCGCTCCATCGCGTCGAGGTAGCCGTGGCCGTCGCGCCGCCCGATCGTCATCCCCGCGACGAGGTGGTGGAGCACGAAGTCGTGGAGCGCGACGACGCCGGGCCGGCGCCGCAGCGCATCGACGATCCAGGCGTGGGCGTCCGGGTTGTTGCCGACGTGGTAGAGGGAGACGTCCGTTCCGCGCGGTGCTCGCTTGCGACCACGCCGGACCACGGTCACGTCCAGTCGCTCGCGGAGTGCGGGCACGAGCAGCGCGCTGTAGTCGGCGACCCCCGTGCGCTCCGGCGGCATCGGCGATAGGTAGGCCGCCTTCATGTGAGCAGCCTCGAGATCGCCCGGTCCCAGGTCACCTCGGCCGCGATCGCCTTTCCGGCACGCCCGAAGGACGCCGCCTCGTCGCGATGTTCCCTCAGCCAGCCCGCGGCTCGCGCAAGCTCGGCGGCGTCGGGCGACACGACGAGGCCGGTTCTGCCGTCGGCGACGACCTCGAGCGGGCCTCCCGCGTCCGTCGTCGTGAGCACCGGCTTCTCCGAGAGGAACGCCTCGAACGGCACCATGCCGAAGTCCTCGTCGAGAGGGGCGTAGTAGACGGCGAGGCAGCGCCCGTAGAGCTCCGCGAGCTCCTGCTCGGAGACGCGTCCCGCGAAGCGTGCTCGACCATCCAGCCCGCGGTCGCGGGCCAGCCTCTCGAGCCGCTCACGGTCCGGCCCATCCCCGGCGATCACGACCTCGAGGGAGGAGTCGAGCGCCGCCGCCTCGAGCAGGAGGTCGATGCGCTTGGCGCGGTCGAGCCGGTTGACGGAGAGCACGAAGTCGCCGTATCCATCACACCGGAAGTCGAGCTCCTGTGGCGGGTGCGTCAGCACCTCGGCCCGGAGACCGGTCGAGCGCTCGAGCCGGTCGGCGACGTTGCGGGAGATGGCGAAGAGAGCCGTCGCCTCCCCGAGCGCTATTCGGTCGAGCGCCTGCACCTTCCGGCGCAGGGCTCGCTCCTCCGAGGACTCACCGAACTGGCCGAGCTCGGTGCCGTCGAGCTCGTACGCCTGGCGGAACTGATGAACCAGCCAGACCCGCTTGTCCGGGTGGCGGACGAGATACGAGGGGAACTTGGTCGCCACGACGAGATCGATCCGCCTCCCGTCCGCTTCCTCCAGGTCGAGCATGCGCCAGAGGAAGGCCTGCGTCAGCACCCGTGCTCCGGGGTACCACTTGAACGGCACAGAGACGAGGTCGGCCTCGTGCCCGCGGCCGCGGAGCTCCTCGACGAGCGTGTCGGTGAAGATCTCGGCCCCGCCCCGAACGAACGGCACTTGGGGCCGACATACAGCAATCCTCATGCCCGCATCCCTGGCCGCCTCCGGCTCCCGCCGGGCAAAGCCCGGCTCCGCCGGAGGCTGACGCCGCTCGCGGCAGGATGCGTCGCGCGCGGCGCTTGTCCGTACCTCATGTACTGTCCTGCGCGCCTCGCGCTCGCCTCCTTTGCGAGCGACGCCCCAGGAACGCGAGGGAGGGTCATGCCCGACGATCGGCGCGGAGCGCCTCGACCTCGGCCTCGAGGCGGTCGACCTGCTCCTGGAGGTCGTCGAGCAGGCGGAGCGCGGCGGCGTTGAACGAGCGCTGGTCGTAGGCGAGCGGCTCGACGTACCAGCGCATGAGCTTCCGGAGGACAGCCTTCACCGGTGTCGCGAGACCGCCCCGGACGCCGGGCCGCAGCCGTAACGCCCGGTCCGCCGAGACCGGCCAGAGCCGCTCCGCTTCGGCGCGCGCCGCGCGGCGCTCGTCGCCGCTTCCAGGCGCCGCGCCAGGGTCCGAGCCGGAGCGGCGGACCTCGTCCTTCAGGCGCTGGAAGAGCTCCTCGACATCGACGGAAACCCCTGCAGATTGCTCATTTTCGGCTCCATCAGAGGGCATCGCGGCATTCTAGCCGGGGCACCTACACGAATAGGATCGACTCCGGTGCGCGTCGGGATCTCTCTGCTCACGCTCGCCCCGGGCGACCTCGGCGGCGCCGAGACGTACGCCCGCGAGCTCGTTCGGGCACTTGCCGGCGTGGGAACCCTCGACTACACGGTCTTCGTTCCCGCGCGAGCGAGAGATGCCGCGGGCGGCCTCCCGGCAATCGAGGTTCGCGAGCCCCCCGTCGGGCGTCGGGGCCCATCGCGAATCCCGTCGATGGCGGTCTCGGCGCTCCGCTCGCGCGAGCTCCAGTCGGGACTCGAGACTCTGGATGTCGTCCACTACGCGCTCACAGTGCCGGTCCCTCAGGTGAAGACGTCGACGGTGGTCACGCTTCACGACATCCAGCACCGTGACCACCCCGACTTCTTCGGTCCGGCGCGTCGGTCGTTCCGCCGGATCGCCTACGACCGCGCCGCGCGCGCGGCCACGGCGGTGATCGTGCCGAGCGAGTTCGTTCGACATCGCGTGCTCGAGTTGCTCGGGCTCGATCCCACGCGAGTGCACGTGATCCCGCTCGCGATCGACCACGCGGTCTTCCGCCCGGGCGCGGAGGAACGCGAGCCGTTCCTCCTCTATCCGGCGCGTCCCTGGCCGCACAAGAACCACGTCCGGCTCTTCGAGGCTTTCGCGTCGCTTCGGCAGACAAGGCCGCAGCTACGCCTCGTCCTCACAGGAGGTGGGCTCGAGCGGCTCGACCCGCTCCCGGACGGAGTGGAGCGGCTTGGTGTGGTGCCCACTCAGGAGCTCGCCTCGCTCTATCGACGCGCGGCCTGCCTCGTCTTTCCGAGCCTCTACGAGGGATTCGGGCTGCCGCCGCTCGAGGCGATGGCGTCAGGCTGCCCAGTCGCCGCGGCTCGCGCGGGCGCGATCCCGGAGGTGTGCGGCGATGCGGCCATCCTGTTCGACCCGTCGGATGCGGAGTCGATCGCGGCGGGCATCCTCGAGTCGGTCGAGCGTATTGACGAGCTCCGTGGACGAGGACTCGTGCGTGCAGCCGAGTTCACGTGGGAGGAGACGGCTCGCAGGCACGAGACCGTCTACTCCGCGGCCGTCAGCGAAGAGCCCGCAGGTAGCCCCAGGACACCCTGAGCCCGGCGGGCCGAAGCGCGCCCACGAGCACCGCGTAGAGCCCGAGTCCGGCCAGCGCAGCCGCTGCCGATCCGAGGACGAGCGCGGGCGGGAGAAAGGCGCCGACAGTGATCGCGGCAACGACGGCGGCGGCCGTCGCGAGGCCGCGGGTTGCATCGACGAGCGCGCCGAGCTCGCGGAGGAGCGCGCCGAGGACGAGGAACGTGGTCACCGCGAGCGCAAGCGCCAGGCCGTCGAGCTCGAGCAGCTCCGCCGCAGACCACGCGAGCGGCACCTGGAAAGCGAGAGCGAGGGCAGCGATCCACGGGAGCGCGCGCGTCCGGCCGTCGACGAAGGCGAGCGGGAACGCGACGTTCACCCCAACCGACGCGATCATCCACGGGCTCAGGACGACGACGAGCCGCCCGACCTCCTCCCCCACACCGCCGCCGTAGGCGTCTCCGAGAACCGCCTCGATCACGTCACCGCCGGCCAGCGCGAAGACTCCTGCCGCGGCGCCGATGAGCGCGAGCGCGATCCAGGAGGCAGACACGACGTGCAGGGCCGCGCGCGCCGGCCCGAGACCGGCGCGCGTCAGCGGCACCGAGGTCACGAGGCCGAGGGAGAACGCGGTGACCGTGACAAGGCTCGCCGCCGCGAGGTAGGCGTATCCGAAGCTCGTCACCGCACCGGTCCCGAGCCGCCCGGCGAACGGCAGACACACGACGTAGAGCATCTGCAGCGCAATCGGCAGGGCAGCGGCTGCCGCGAACCTGGCCAACCGCTCCTTCAGCGGAGGCCCGCTCGGACGCACCGCGACGGCAGGCATTCGCTCTCGAGCGGCTCGGAAGACGAGGCCGGCGGCGGGAATCGCGACGGCGACGGTGGCATTGAGCGCCATCCCCCAGGCCACGGCGATGATCCCGTCCGGCTCGACTCGCGCGAGAATGAAGAGGAGACCCACAGCGCTGCCCACCGCGTAACCCAGCGCAGCGGTGGCGTAGTCGTCGAGGGCAGCGAGGCCACTCGCGGCGAGCCCAGCGAACAGGTAGGCAGCCGCGGCAGGGACCATCCAGCGGAGAGCCTCGGCGCTCGCATCCTGCGCAACCGCCGATCCGTCCCCGGTGAGCACGCCGGCGATCTCGTCGGCCGCGAGCTCGACGAGCACCACGAGCGGGACGGCGACCGCGGCCAGGGCGATCGCGTACCCGGCGATCTCTCCGGCGAGCCTGCCCTCGTCCCGAGCGCGGGCGAGTGCCGGGAGAAGTGCAATCCGAATCGCCTGCGCTGCGAGGGCGATCACGATGAAGACGCCGTACGAGGTGAAGAAGCCGTCGGTCTCCTCGCTGCGGCCGAACTCGCGGGCGATGACGACGCCGACGGCGGCGGCAAAGACCGTCACGACGAGCATCGAGGCCGCAGTGAGCGCGCCGCTCGCGAGCGAGCCCAAGCCGGGCGAGTCTGTACGCTTGCTCACCGACGCGGAAGCGTACGCACCATGCCGAACGACAGCCTCTGGACAGGCGGCACGCTCGACGATCTCCGCCGGGAGTTCGGCGACGTCTACGACGGACGCACGGTGCTCGTCACCGGCGCGGACGGGTTCATGGGCTCGCACCTTACGGACGCCCTCGTCGAGCTCGGCGCAACCGTCCACGCCTTCGTCCGTGCGACCTCGAGCGGCGCGCTCACCAACATCTCCCACCTCCGGGATCGCCTGAAGGTGCACTTTGCCGATCTCACCGACCGCACCTCTGTGGACTACCTCGTGCGCGAGCTCCGCCAGGCGCCAGATCGTCCGTACGTGTTCCACCTCGGGGCGCAGGCGCACGTCGGCGAGTCCTGGCACCGGCCGTATGAGACGGTCGCGGCGAACGTGCTGGGCACGCTCAACCTGCTCCAGGCGATCGTCGACTGGGAGCTCGACGTCGAGAAGTTCGACACCGCGGGCACGTCCGAGGAGTACGGGAACGTGCACGAGGCACTTGCGGACCAGCACGACTTCGACGATTCAGGCGGAGTGATCCTCCACGAGCGCTCGCCGATCAATCCGAAGTCGATCTACGCCACGTCGAAGGTGGCGGCCGACTTCCTGACGATGAACTACTACGACGCCTTCGGCGTGCCGGGAGTCGTCACGAGGATGTTCAACAACTACGGGCCACGCCAAAATCCACGCTACGTGACGGGGACGATCGTCACGCAGGCCCTCGTGCGAGAGTCGGTCGAGCTTGGGAACCTCGACCCGATGCGCGACTTCTGCTACTGCACGGACGGTGTCCGAGGCCACCTCACCGTCGCGGCTCAGGGCATCGCAGGCGACGTGTACGTGTACGGCCGTGGCGAGAACATCTCCGTGCGGGACTGGGCGGAGCTGATCCTCCGGATCGGTGAGGAGCACGGCTTCTGGCCCGACGACCGGCGAGTCGTGTCCGTGGCCACTCGCTCGCGGCCCGGTGCGAGCGACGTGCTCGCGCTCCGCGTGGGCCATGAGAAGCTCACAAGAGAGACGGGCTGGCAGCCGAGGGTCTCCTGGGAGGAAGGCGTCCTGCAGACGATCCGCTGGTACGCCGAGACACGCGAGCGCTGGATAGGCCGCGTCGACTGGCTGCCCACCGGCTCTCCCGTTTCTGGCCGTCCGGCTCCCGCCGAGCACAGCCCGGCTGCGCCGGACTCACGACCCTGGGCGGCAGGATGACGCCGGTTCGTCGCTTGGCCGTACTCGAGGTACTGTCCTGCGCTCCGAACCGGCGTCCTCCTTTGCCAGCGTCGCGCCAGAAGCAGGAGAGGTTCGCAGCGAGGGGCGCATGACGCGCGTCCTCGTCACAGGCGGAGGAGGTTTCCTCGGCTCGCATCTGGTCGAACGGCTCGAGCGCGACGAGCACGACGTCGTCGTCGCCCGCAGCGCCGACTACGACCTCACACACCTGGACGACACCGCGCGGATGTTCGAGGACGCCGACGCAGAGCTCGTCTTCCATCTCGCGGCAGAGGTGGGCGGGATCGGTGCCAACCGCGCGAACCCCGGTCGCTACTGGTACGCGAACCTGGCGATGGGAGCGCACGTGCTCGAACAGGCGAGAATCCACAAGACGCCGAAGCTCGTCATCGCCGGCACCGTCTGCGCCTATCCCAAGCTCACGCCCGTTCCCTTCCGGGAGGAGGACCTCTGGAGCGGCTACCCGGAGGAGACGAACGCCCCCTACGGCGTGGCCAAGAAGGCCGTTCTCGTGGGAGCGCAAGCCTACCGGGAGCAGTACGGGCTGAACGCGATCTTCCTGCTTCCGGCGAACCTCTACGGCCCGAGGGATAACTTCGACCTCGAGACGGGCCATGTCATCGCGCACCTGATCCGCAAGATGATCGAAACGGACGAGCGCGGCGAGGACGTGGTTCTTTGGGGCGACGGCTCGCCCACTCGCGAGTTTCTCTTCGTCGAGGACTGCGTCGAAGGGCTGGTCCTCGCGGCCGAACGCTACGACGGCCCGGAGCCGGTGAACCTCGGCGCCGAGAAGGAGATCTCGATCAGCGAGCTCGCCGGACTGGTCGCGGACGTGACCGACTTCCGCGGCCGGATCGTCTGGGACACGACGAAGCCCGGAGGACAGCCGCGACGGAGCCTCGACACGAGCCGAGCACGCGAGCTCTTCGGCTTCGAAGCGTGGACGCCGCTCCGCGAGGGAATCGAGCGAACCGTCGCCTGGTACCGCGCTGCCCGAACCGCGGGTGTCGGGGAGCCTCGTTCGGCATGATCGCCCGTCGCGACGATGCGCGACGCGAGGCAGGAACGCGGGGAGCGCCCGTACCGGCCCGCGATGCGCGCGACTGAGGGTGCGGCGTCGCGGCGACGAGCGCCGCGACTCGACAAGATCGCTCATCGCGGGCGGGTCTTCCTGGCTCGCTCGTTCGTCGCGGCCACCCGCTCCGCGGGCCACGCCGTCGATCGCCTGCTCGAGCGGCCGCGTCCGGTTCTCGGGACGCTCATCGGCGTGCAGATTGCGGCGACCCTCGCAGTCGCGCTCTCCGTGCAGCACAACGGGTGGGTCTACTTTCAGGGCGGCGACCAGATCTGGATCACGACACAGGGGTGGCTCCTGGGGCAGCTCGAGCTGCCCCCGACCGAGCTCGGCTACCTGTGGTCCTTCGTTGTCGCCCCGATCACATGGGCGAGGGGGCCGACCTACGTCCAGGCGCTGCCGCCGATCGTCCTGCTCGACGTGCTCGTCCTCGGGCCGATCGCTCTGCTGTGCGTGTACGGCATCGCCGCTCGCATCGGGGGACGGTTGCTCGGATACTGGACATCGTTGCTGTGGGTGATCGCTCCGTTCGCGGCAATCCCCCTCTTCGTCGACCGCTACCACGAGAAGTGGGTCGAACAATTCCTCCCTCAGGCGCTCGGGCTGACAGCGATGACGGACTACCCCTCGATGGTCCTCGTGCTCGCGGCTGCGCTCTTCGTCGTTCGCTCGCTCTCGGTGAGCCGCCTTGCGGACCCTGTCCTGGCGGGCCTCCTCCTCGGAGCAGCCGGCGGCCTGAAGCCCCCGAACCTGCTCATGGCCGTCGGTGGAGTGCTCGCCTACCTCGTGGCCCGGCAGTGGCGCAAGGGGCTCGCTTTCGCCGCGGCGATCGTACCCAGCCTGCTCGTGCTCGCACTCTGGAAGGAGCGTGGGCTGGGGCGCGTCCCGGCTTTCTCGCTCGAGGAGACGCGCCTCGCGGCAGGAGCTGGCTTCGCGGCGATCGACCTCTCGCTCAACCGTTACTTCGAGCTCGACCTCGACCACTGGCGCAACCAGATGAGCCAGCTGCGGGAGTTCTTCTGGAGCGCACGTCTCGCGCAGTGGGTTCCGTTCGCGGGCCTCCTTGCGATTCTTCGGGTTCGGCGTGGCGCGATCGCGGCTCTCCTCGTCGGCTGGCTCGGGGCGTTCCTCCTCGTCAAGGGCTTCTCCACCCGGGCGAGCATCGAGGCGAACACGTTCTGGCGCCTGCTGCTGCCCGCGTGGCCCGCGTATCTCGTGCTGCTCGCGTCGATCCCGCTCCTGGTTCCGACTCTCGCCCGCCGGCTCGGAGGGCGCTTGCGCCAGCCGGCTGCCGCGTCGGCCTCGGTGCGCTGGGTCGTGCTCGTCCTCGTCGCGAGCGTTGCGATTCCGGCCGTGGCGATCGCGGCCTCGAACCCGATCCAGACTCCGGCGAAGGCGGTGTGGCAGGAGCACGAGGGCGACACGGCCTTCCTCACGTCGGTGGACGAGGGCATCGAGGTGCAGGCGCGCCGTGTGAGCGCCGGGGAGCGGCTCACCTGGACGTCGGGAGGCCCGTGGCTGGCGAACGTCTTCTATCGCGTGTACCGCACGGACGCCCCTGGGCCGGACGTCGGCTGCGACCACCGAGACCGCAGCCGTGCCGCGTATTGCGTCCTGAAGTCGGATGTCATCGCGACGACGCGCAAGCGGGTATTCGTGGACTCGTCCCCACCCCCGGCGGGTGCGACATACCGGATCGGAGTCGGAACGAACTGGGCGGACGACCCTGAGCAGGGCGACGTCTTCGTCTTCAGTCCGCCCGTGCCGGCGGCTCGCTAGGCGGCCCGAGGCGGCCAACTCGCTCCTCGAGGAGGGCGACGCGCTGTGCCAGCTCGACGTTCTCGTCGGTCAGCTTCGAGATCACTGTCGAGTAGTGGAGCAGGACGAGGAGGATGAAGAGCGTGGCGACGGCGAAGAGAACGGCGGGCGGGTAGCTCGTCACGCCGAGCCAGCCGGCGATCGTGTTCAGCCCGTCGCGCCAGGCGGAGAGCACGAGCAGGACAAGGCCGGTCGCGAGCCAGAGGAGCGCGTACCGCTCCTTCAGCCGCCGCCCACGGATGAGCTCGAGGACGACGAGGATGAGAAGGAGGGACGCGATGACGCCGACGATCGAGACACGAACCGGAGTCACCGTCGGGCTCCCTCGAGCCGTGGATAGCGGCGGAGGCTGGCCACGAGCAGCGCGAGCGTCACCTTGACCAGGTAGTAGACCGAGCGGACGAACGTGATCGAGGACGAGCCGGTCTCGCGCTCGCGCATCTCGACCTGGACCTGTGCGAGCCGAAGCCCGCTTCGGAGCGCGACGAGCGTCGCCTCGACCTCCGGGTAGTCGTGCGGAAACTCCTCGGCGAAGAGCGCGATACCCACGCGGTCTAGCGCCATGAACCCCGAGGTCGTATCGGTGACCCGCTGGCCGCCGAGGAGCGAGACGAGCCGCGCAAAGACCCTGATTCCGACGCGGCGGGCGAACGGCGGCCGGTACGACCCGCCCGGATCGACGAAGCGCGAGCCGATCACGAAGTTCGCGGTGCCCCGTTCGAGCGGTGCGAGGAGCTTCGGCAGCTCGCGGGGGTCGTGCTGGCCGTCTCCGTCCAGCCGGACGGCCGTCTCGTACTCGTGCTCGAGCGCGTACCTGAACCCGGTCTGGACGGCACCGCCGATGCCGACGTTGAACGGTAGGCGGAGCACGGTCGCGCCATGGGCGGCGGCGATCGCCGCGGTCTCGTCAGTCGAGGCGTCGTCGACGACCACGACGTCGAGAGCGGGATCGAAGCTCCTGATCTCGTCGACGAGGCCCCCGATCGCGGCGCTCTCGTTGTACGCGGGGACGACGGCGACGATCCGGTTGAAGCTCACGCGTGAACTCCGGACCCCAGCCCGACCAGCTCGAGCAGCCGGCGCGCCCGATGGGCGTAGGTGTGCTCGTCGAGGACCCGCTCCCGTGCGCGCCGGCCCATCTCCTCCGCCTGACCCGGATCGGAGACGAGGTCGCGATAGGTCGAGACGGCCTCTTCGACGCTCTCGACGACGACGACCTCCCTGCCAGGCTCGAACCAGTGCTCGATCCCTGCGTGCGGATTCGAGACGATGGCCGCTCCCGAAGCCGCGAGCTCGAAGGGCCGCGAGGTGGAGGAGGAGGGAACGGTGGCGTGCGGACGGCGCGTGAGGTTGAGGTTCACGCGCGCGGCCGAGATCGCCCGTGCGAAGGCGTTGAAGGGGACGTCTCCGAGCAGCCGCGCAGCCCCCGTGTCGCCCTGGAAGTCGAGCCCGCCGAGCGCGAAGTCGAGCTTGGGAGCGAGCCGCGAGGGCTCCCCGACCATGGTCCCCATCCAGTCGCGCCGGAACTTGTCGCCGTAGCCGTAGAAGAAGACGTCCACCTCCTTCTCGACCTCGAGCGGCGCGAAGAACTCGGGGTCGGCCGCCCAGAAGAGCGCCTCTGCCCGACGGGCCCCGAGCTCCAGCAGTCGCGGGATCCCGCCTTCGGAGTTCGAGAGGACGCAGTCGTACTCGGAGGGGTCGGCGCCGTGGTACGGGTTGAAGCCCGTGTCCATGCCGCCGTACTCGGGCAGGCTCATGGGGACGTCTCCGTCGTAGAAGACGACGGGAAGCCCATAGCGCTCCCGGAGGAAGGTCGGAATGCCGCGGAGATGAGCCATGGGGACGGTGAAGACGAGGACCGCGTCGGGGTGCTCGCGCTCGACGAGCCGCTCGAGGTGCCGCCTCCAGCGCGGCGTGACGAAACGGCGAACCGCCTCCCGCGTGAGCTTGTCGAACCCGCTCTCCTCCGGACTGGCCTCGGCGCGCCGGAGATAGCGGTCACCCTTCAGCCGCGCGAGTGCGTCCCGAACCGCCTGGTACGACTCGCCCTCCCGGTACGCGGGATTCGGGGCAACGCGCCACCAGGGTGACTCGACCGGCCGTCCCCGGTAGGGGGTCACGACGAGGTCGACGCCGGCCTCGTACATCCCCTTCCAGAGCTGCCACCACGCGGGCGTGCAGCCGTACCGGAAGTCGAGGTCGATCGCGGATGCGACCGCCAGGATCCTGGGCGCCCTCATCGCGCCTGAGTATGGCGAAGGAGCCCGCGGGCGCGGACGACCTTGCCCCGGCTATACGCTAGGCGGCAACGTGTCCGATCTGACTCCCTGGCGGATCGCCGGCACGTACTTCGAGTCCTGCAACTGCGAGGCGATCTGTCCCTGCCGGATGATCGGGGCCCGACCGGGGGGAGGACGCTCGACCTACGGCACGTGCTTCGGAGCGCTCTCCTGGCAGATCGAGGACGGCTTCGCGCGGGAGGTCGACCTGGACGGGCTCGCCGCGGTCCTCGTCTGCTGGTACGACGACGACGAGCCGGGCTCTCCGTGGCGGTTCGTTCTCCACGTCGACGAACGCGGCGACAAGAGCCAGCGGGAAGCTCTCTCCGACATCCTCCTCGGCCGGCTCGGAGGCGAAGGCATTCTGCGACTGCCCTGGGTGCGAAAGGCCAGTCGTCTGCTCGACGTCCGCCCCAGCCGGATCGAGATCGAGCATGGCCCGGATGTGCACGAGCTGCGCGTGGGCGAAGCCGTAACCCTCCGTGCGTCGCGACCGGTCGAGACGGAAGAGCGCGTTGCTTGCGGGATCCCCGGGTATCACATTGCCGGTACAGAGCTCTACGCCGACGAGCTCCGGGTCGACAACGATCCTTTCACCTGGGAGCTCCGCGGAAACTGCGCGTTCGTCTCGCACTTCGCGTACGAGTCGTAGTCGATCTCAGTAGGCGCCACGGCGCGTGATGACGGCTGGGATCGTCCTCGCGATGATCGTGACGTCGAGCCAGATCGACCAGTTCTCGAGGTACGTGAAGTCGAGCCGGACGAGGTCGTCGAACGTCAGGCCCGAGCGGCCGGAGATCTGCCAGAGCCCCGTCATCCCGGGGAGTACCGCGTAGCGGGCGCGGTGCCAGTCCTCGAGGAGCCGGTAGTCGCGCAGCGGGAGCGGTCTCGGGCCGACGAGGCTCATCTCTCTGCGCAGGACGTTCACGATCTGCGGGATCTCATCGAGTGAGAGCCGCCGCAGGACCCGCCCGACCCGCGTGACCCGCGGGTCGTCGCGAATCTTGAAGAGGGCGCCGCCCGCCTCGTTGGCCTGCTCGAGGTCGGCCTGCGTCTCGGCTGCCCCGGCCATCATCGTCCTGAACTTGAGCATCCCGAACTCGCGCTCGCCCACTCCGATCCGCCGGTCGACGTAGAACACCGGACCTCGCGAGTCGAGCTTGATCGCGAGAGCGATCAGGAGCCACAGAGGGAGAAGGAGCACAGCTACGAGCACACCCACGACGAGGTCGAAGGTCCTCTTGACGGCCCAATCCCAGCCGGTGAGCACCGGCGGACGCAGCTCGAAGAGCGGGGCTCCCTCCCCCGGGACGTACTCGCCACGCTGGACGAGGAGCTCGGTCGTCGCGGGCGCGAGTCGTACCTTGATCCCCTTCCGGTGCGCTTGCTCGACGACCTCCAGAACGGTGCGCTCGTCGAAGTCGGCCTCCGCGAGAATGACCTCGTCGGGCCGCACCTGCTCGAGGACGAGCGGCAGTTCCTCCCGCCCACCCAGCAGTCGGAGCCCGGGTGCCCCTTCTCGCGCGACCGCGCCGACGAACTCGTAGGCGAGGCCGCCCCGAGTCGCGGCGAGCGAACGCCTGAGCCTGACGAGGGTCTCTCCCTCTCCCACGAGCACGACTCGGCGTCGGATTCCGGCCGCCCGCATGAGCTCTGCTGAGATCGATTCGTAGGCCGCGCGCAGCAGGCCGATCGTCAGTGCCGAGACGACGACCGAGGTCGGGATGAGGCCAGAGGTCGTGAAGTGGTACTCCGTCCCGATCCCGAAGGCCAGCACGACGAGCGCGACGACGATGAGCGAGGCAAGGATGCGCCCGGCGCCCGGCCGCCGCTCGCGCCGCCGGTACAGACCCGCCTGGGCGAAGACCAGGATCGTGATCGGGGCGACGAACTGGAGCCACTCCCGCTCCTGTCGCCAGAGCAGGTTCCAGAAGATGTCGAGCTCCCCGTACACGACCTGCCGCAACACGAGCGCGAGGTAGATCCCGAGTGCCAGGCCGACGACGTCCAGGACGACGAGCGCGACGACGGACAGCGTCCGCCGGACGAGGGTCAGAATCGGCCCGCGGGAGAGGAGGTAGAGGCGGGAGGCGCGGACGTCTCCTCGCGACGGTGACGGCGCCGGCGCGTGGTGTTGCGACTCAGCCGGCGGAGCGGCCTTGGACACCCCGTGATCTTAGAACCGGGCCACGTCGTTCCACGCGATCTCGGGTGCAGCGGGGCCGATCGTCCGGGCGAGCTCGTCCAGGTCGGTCGGGCGTGAACGCCGTGCCAGCAATGCGAGAACGGTCCTCAGCACCGCGCGTCGGCGCCGATCCAGGAGATCGGTGTCGTGGAGGTACGCATGCACGACACCTGGAAGCGGCCCCCGGCGCACGAGTGCGCGGGCGAGATCGCCGAGCGAGTGTGTCGTCGGGATCACGGGAAGGACGCGACCCGAAGGAAGCCGAATCCGGGCCGGCGCCTCGAACGAGGCCCACAGCTCGCCCGGCGAGAGATATGGCGGGCGGGCGGCGCGAAGCGTGCAGTCGACGTACCCGAGCTCAGCACACGCGTCGGCAACCTCGGCGTCCGTGTACCAGCCGCCGCCGCAAAAGAGCGTAGGAGCGAGCCCGAGCTCGCGTAACCGCGCACCCTCGGCCAGCACACGCTTGCCCGCGCCGTCGCGAGTCGGCCTGGCATGGCCCGGGGCGGTCCAGTGGGTGTGGTGGCCGAGCGGGCCACGAGCCGCCGCCTCACGCGCGCGCTCGAGCCAGACGGCCTCGTCTTCGCCCGATGCTGCATCTGCAGGTCGCATCAGAGCCGCGACCGCGAACCCACCCGGCCTCAGCTCCTGGAGCGCCGAGAAGCGCGCCCAGACGGCGTCGTCGAGCGGTCGCTCCACGTGGCAGGAGACGACCGCGTACCGTTCCCGCGACGTGTCGCCCATCCGCGCCGAAGTATCGTCGTCGGCTCTCTGATGCGCCGTTCGAGCGCCGTCGTCGTCGTCTCGCTGCCCGCCGCGCTCCCGCGCCTCGGCGTGTTCCTCCGGGACCGCGAGACGATCTTGGA
>JAHEXT010000006.1 GCA_023251945.1 Actinomycetes bacterium | reverse complement strand
ATCAACGAGCACGCCGACCCGGCCGTCGCCCGCGACCTCGAGGCGGCCCTCGAGCGGATCGTCGAGGACGGCTGGCCGTGGCAGCACGTCGAGCCCGGCGACGAGAACGCTCCGTCGCACGTTCGGGCGTCGCTCATGGGGCCGAGCGTCGTCGTCCCGCTGCGCGACGACGGGTCGCTCGCGCTCGGCACCTGGCAGGGAATCTTCTTCTGCGAGTTCGACGGGCCCCGCGAGCGAGTGGTCTACCTCAGCCTGCTGCAGTGATCGAGGTCGAGAGGCTCACGAAGCGGTACGGCTCGACCGTCGCCGTCAACGATCTCTCGTTCTCGGTCGCGCCGGGAACGCTGACGGGCTTCCTCGGCCCGAACGGCGCCGGCAAGTCGACGACCTTGCGCGCCATCCTCGGCCTCGTCCGACCCAACGCCGGGAGGACCGCCGTGCTCGGGCGTCCCTATCGCGAGCTGGACGCGCCGCTGGAGCGGGTCGGCGCCGTCTTGGAGACGTTCGACGCGCATCCCGGCCGGTCCGGCCGGAATCACCTCCGCTTTCTCGCGGCCGCCGCGCGACTCCCGGCCTCGCGGGTCGACGAGGTCCTCGCACTCGTCGAGCTGACCGGCGCCGCACGCCGCCGGGCGAAGGGCTACTCCCTCGGCATGCGGCAGCGCCTCGGCCTGGCTGCTGCGCTGCTCGGCGACCCCGAGGTGCTCGTCCTCGACGAGCCCGCGAACGGGCTCGATCCGCAGGGCATTCGCTGGCTTCGGGACCTGCTCCGCGCGCTGGCACGCGAGGGGCGCACGGTGCTCATCTCCAGCCACGTCCTCGCCGAGATCGCGCAGACGGTGGACGAGGTCGTGATCATCCATCGTGGCCGGCTCGTGCGGTGCGCCACGATGGCCGAGGTCGAGGCGATGGCGGCCGGTGCGGCTCGAGTCCGCAGCCCGGACGCGGAGCGCCTCGCTTCGCTGCTCGCCGAGGCAGGCCTCGACGTGCGTTCACTGGGCGACGGAACGCTTGCCGTTGCCGCCGGGCCCGAGCGGGTGGGTGAGCTTGCCGCCGCGCACGGCATCGTCCTCCACGAGCTCAGCGCGGAGCGGGCCACGCTCGAAGAGGTCTTCCTGGAGCTGACCGGATCGGAGGCGCCTGCGTGACGACGCTCGTCGGCGCCGAGTTCCTGAAGCTGCGAACCACGCGCGGCTGGATCGGGTACGTCCTTGCGCTCGTCGTCCTGACGGGGATCGGTACTGCAGCGCAGGTGGGTTCGGCGGCGGAGGTCGACCTCGGCACGCCCGAGTTCCAGCGCGACCTCGTCGCAGGCTCCCTCGCCTCGCTGATCGCGTTCCTGGTGGGCATCACGTCGGTGACGGTGGAGTGGCGGCACGGCACGATCACGCGCACCCTCCTCGTGACTCCCCGTCGCGAGCTCCATGTTGCGGCGAAGGGGATCGCTGCGTTTCTCGCGGGTGTGGCGCTGGCGGTGCTCGCGGTCGCCGTCGTGCTCGCGGTGGCGATTCCGTTCATCGTCGCCAGGGACGCCTCGTTCGTGCTCGACAGCGGTCTCGGTGCACGCGTCGGACGAATAGTCCTCGCCGCCGCGCTCTGGGGTGCCCTCGGGGCCGGCGTCGGGTCGCTGCTGAAGAGCCAGACCTTCGCTCTCGTGGCGGGGATTCTCTGGATCCTCCTGTTCGAGGCGCTGCTGACCTTGTTGCTCGGCCTCGTCGACCTCGACAGCGCCGCCGACTTCCTGCCCGCGCAAGCCCTCGGAGCGTTCGAAGGGAGCGTGGACGATGCGCTCTCACCTGTTGCGGGCGGCGTCGTCGGGCTCGCCTACGTCGTCGGCGTTAGCCTCCTCGGCTGGTTTCGAGTCGAGCACAGCGACGTCACCTGAGTCCGTGGCCGCACTCCGCTCGGTCTACGTCTCGGTGCTCCAGGGGCGCCAGAAGCGGCGTTGCTTCGGCTCGCGCTCCTCCGCGAGCTTGGCGCTGTGGTAGGCGATCCGCTCCTCGAGAAGCCGCGTTGTCTCGGCGTAGCGGGCCTCTTCTTCCGCCTGAACTTCAGGAGGAACCTTCTTCTTCCTCTTCGCCATCGTCCTCCTCGTTCAACGCCTTGCGAATCTTTGTCAGCTCGACGCGGATATCGAACATTGCTCTCAAGATAGCGTCAATGTCCGCTCGCTCGATCAGCGGTCCAGGTCGGCGCCACACGCGCACTCCTCCATTGTCGGCGAGTGACTGGCACGCGACTGTCATGAATTCGTGTCGATCGCTCCACGGCTACCCTGGCCGGAGTGGCCGCGCCCGTTCAGAAGGGGGAGGAGCTCGAGCTCCGGATCGACTCGCTCGCGTACGGCGGGAGCGGGGTCGCGCGGCATGACGGGTTCGTCGTGTTCGTACGCGGCGGGCTGCCCGGAGATCGCGTTCGCGCACGCGTGACGAAGGTGAAGCGCGGCTTCGCGGAAGCGGCCGCGGACGCCGTGCTCGAGCCGGGCCCGAACCGGGTCGAGGCGCCGTGTCCCCACTTCGGGACGTGCGGCGGCTGCCGTTTCCAGGACCTGGCGTACGAGGCTCAGATCTCCGCCAAAGAGCAGCAGGTGCGCGACGCGCTCGTCCGGATCGGGCGGATCGCGGAACCGCCGCTCGAGCCGATTGTGCCCGCGGCCTCGCAGTACGGCTACCGGAACAAGCTCGAGTACTCGTTCGCAGCGGGAGACGAGGGAGTCGAGCTCGGCTTCCACCGGGCGGGACGCTGGGACGAGGTCGTCGGGATCGACGCGTGCCTGCTGACGACCGATCTCGGGAACGCGATCCGGCTCGCGGTTCGGGACTGGGCTCGGGAGGAGCGTCTCGAGGCGTACGACCAGGGGACCGGCGACGGCTACCTTCGCCACCTCGTCGTGCGCGAGGGGCGGAACACGGGCCAGGCGCTCGTCCTGCTCGTGACGGCGCCGGGCGAGCGGTTCGAGACGGGCTACCTCGTGGACGTCCTCCGGCGCTTTCCCGAGGTGCGCTCGATCCACTGGGCGGTCAACGACACGCCTGCCGAGCGGACGAATGTGACGACGACGCTGCTCTGGGGAGACGAGGCGATCGAGGAGGAGATCCTCGGGCTCCGCTTCCGGCTCCGCCCGGCCGCGTTCCTGCAGACGAACACGGAGATGGCGGAGCGTCTCTATGCGCTCGCCCGCGAGTGCGCGGGGCTGACGGGCGCAGAGAACGTCTTCGACCTCTACTGCGGAACAGGGACGATCGCGCTCGCGCTCGCCGGCGGTGCGGCATCGGTGTGGGGTGTCGAGATCTCCGAGGAGTCCGTCGCGTGCGCCGTCGAGAACGCCGAGCTCAACGGAATCGCGAACGCGCGGTTCTACGCCGGGAACGTGGGGCAGACGCTGGAGCGTCTGGTCGAGGAGGCCGGTCGGCCCGATGTCGTCGTCGTCGATCCCCCGCGCCCGGGGCTCGCCGGGAAGGCACTGCGGCGGACGGGCGGACTCGGCGCGGCCCGAATCGTCTACGTCTCCTGCAACCCGACGACGCTCGCCTCGGACGTCAAGGTGCTCCGCGACGAGTTCGGCTACGCGCTCGTCCGCTGCCGGCCCGTGGACATGTTCCCCCACACGCCGCACGTCGAGTCGGTGTCGCTGCTCACGCGCTCGTCGTAGGAGCCGGGCATGCCCGGCTCCTACATGCGAGCGGCGGCGCGTGCATCACGCATGTTGCGCCAGAGCAGGTCGGCGTTCGGGAGGAGGAAGCCGAGGCAGACGGCTGGGAGCGCGGGCAGGCCTGAGACGTCCCACGTCCAGACGAGTGCGAGCGTCGCTGCAAGGAAGCCGGTCATCGTGAGCCAGGTCCAGCCGACGCGGAGCCCGAAGCGGTCCGCGGCGGCGAGGAAGAGCGCGAAGAAGATCACGTCCGGTGGGCCGATGTTCACCGTCGCCGTCTCCCCCGGATTCGGGAATCCGACGGAGATGCGCTCGAAGAAGCCGGGCTGCTCCTCGACGACGTAGCGCGTCGGGCCGGCCGCGACCGACCAGACGTCGACCCAGGGGACGAGCACGGCGACGAGGGCGACCCACCAGAGCTCTTCGAACAGAGAGACGAACCAGTAGCCGAGGAGCGCGTAGCAGGCGAGCTTGGAAACGTTCGCGGCCGACCCTGCTCCGATCAGCGTGAGCCCGAACGCCGCAAGGGCGACAACGGCCGCGGCGACGAGGAGCTGCACGCTCGGGATCCGGGCCAGCGGCAGCGCCACCCAGATCGCGGCGGCGAAGGCGGGGAAGACGAGAAGGCTGTGGACGGCGACGTCGAGGCCAGAGGGAAGCCCCCAGAGGTGCTCCGCGACGGCGCCGTAGGCGACGAGCGCCGCACCGAGGACCGCGAGCGCGAGCGCACGCCAGTGGGAGCGACCTATCCGGGATCGAGGTTCGAGGTTCATTGGCGCCGCAGCCGCGAAGCGGCCGCGCTTCAGGGATCTTCGCGCGACCAGGATCCGCGCGAGCGGATTCCGGCCGCGCGCATCAGGAGGCGGCGGGACGGACGACCGCGCACACCAGCGGCAGCGAAGCTGCTGCGCTTCAGGGGCTCTTCTGCGCGACCGGGAATCTGCTTCTGCGGATTCCCGGTCTTGCGCATCAGGAGGCGGCGGGACGGACGACCGCGCACACCAGCGGCAGCGAAGCTGCTGCGCTTCAGGGGCTCTTCTGCGCGACCGGGAATCTGCTTCTGCGGATTCCCGGTCTTGCGCATCAGTACGGGGGCTGCTCCGCCCACCAGGGGCCGAGCGCCTTGAAGGCGTTCCAGAACCGCGTCTTGGACGGCTGGTCGTCGAGCGACTCGTCGACGTCGGGGGTGACGAGCGCCCCGATCGTCGGCGTGAAGCGCAGGACGGCACCCTCGGTCTGCGGATCGACGGGGTCGGAGAGGGGAAAGCGGAGGTCGTTGACGAACGCAACGGACCGCTGACCCATGGCGATCAGGAGCTTCGGCTGCACGATGTGGAGCTCGCGCGTCAGCCAGGCTGCAGCGTCGGCAGGATCCTCCGTGCCGAACTTGAGGCAGTTCGTGCCGTACACGGCGAGCGGATCGACGTGCAGGCGCTGGAGCGACTTGAGGACCGCCTGGCCCGCGCGCCCGAAGAAGGCGACACCCTCCTGGATCTCCGACGGCTGCGGTGCGTACTTCAGGAGGAAGACGTCGGCGAGTGGGTGGCCCGATCCGAGCACCGGGACGCGCAGCTCGTCGCCCTCGCGGGCGAGCTCGTCCCCGAGCTCGTTGATCTCGGAGATGGCCTTCTTGAGGTAGCGCTCGTAGATCTCGTCGGTGGGCACGGCCGCGGGCACTGAGTGCGGCTCCCTTCTCCCTTAGCGGACCTTTTCCTTGACCTGGGCGACCCACTTGAGCGACTGGAGGTAGGCGAGCGACTTCGGGCGGCGCAGAACCTCGGCCGTGCGCAGCGAGAGCAGGAACTCCTCCGGCCCGTCGAAGCGCCGCATCCGCATCGCTCCCGTCCCGGCGCCCTGGAGCACGTGCGCATCGGAGCCGGCGCCCTGAAGGAGCCGGTACTTGCGCGCGAAACGCAGCGCCTCGTCGTTGAACGAGTCGCGCAGGAGCCGCGCGTTGAAGACCTCGAAGACGTCGATCTCCGCAAGGTGGCGGTGGAGCGTCGCGGGGTCGGGGATCGCGTGCATCCGATCGAACGGGTGGGGGAGATAGACGAGACCCTCCTGCTCACGAATCGCCGCGATCGTGTCCGCGAAGGACATCCCGCGCGGGATCTCCTCGTCCAGGAAGAGGCCGATCACCTCTCCTTGACCGTCCGTCTTGACCTCCTCGCCGGGGATGACGACAAGGTTGCGACGCCGAGCCAGCTCGACCGCCTCGAGGGCGCCTCCGAACGCGTTGTGATCGGTGACCGCGATCCCGCCGAGGCCGATGTCCTCGGCATGGTCGAGGAGGTCTTCGGCTGCGATCGAGCAGTCGTGCGACCAGTCCGTGTGCATGTGCAGGTCGACCGCGATCCAGTCCCGACCGGCGAGCGGGTCGTCCCGTCTCGAGTCGTCGATCCGCAGCCGCTTCTTGCGCGTCAGACGCGAATACAGCGCGTCGAGGTCTCCGGCGACCCGGTCGAAGCCCTGTGCCTCGGCGGCCGCCCGACCGTCGGTGGCCACTCGAGCTCGGTGCGTCTCGTCGCGGACGAGGCGCAAGACCTCCTGTGCCGCCTTCTCGGGGCCGTCGCCGTCGGCGACCGCAGCCGCGCACGCCGCAGCCTCCAGCGCGAGCCGCTGCTCACCTTCGGGGGCGGGGACGAAGATCGCCACTTCCGCGAGCGTTCCGGCGCGCTGCTCCGGCCGTCGCACCGAGCGGACATGAACCCTCGAGCGGACGGAGCGGGGAATCGCCGGGCGGAAGCCGAGAGGCTTCGTGTGGAGGAGGTGGAGCTCCCAGCCGGGGAGGTCGCGGAGAGCGCGGGCCAGAGCACGGGTGACAGCTCTTCCCGCAGGCTCGAGCTCGAGAGCGATCAGGTTCCGTTTCCTCCCGGGTCGGAAGAGCTCCGTGTCCACGCCGAGCGCCACGAGCCGGTAGTCGCCGTCGAAGCGCGCGGCGGCGGCGGTCACCGTCTCCTCCGAGGTGGCGAGGAGCGCGTCGAGGCGGATGCGCAACCGGTCTCGACGGGCCCTCCGTGCGGGATAGCCTAGGCGGTCGGGCGAGAAGAACGTGGCTGCCGTGAGCGCATGCGTGGCCGTGAGCGCGAGGTACGAGAGGCTCGGCAGACCGGGCTCGAAGCCGTGCACCACGTCGTAGTGGCCGCGGCGTAGGGCGAGGGCGAGGTTGGCTCGTACGCCGACCGGCACTCCCATGTGCGTTCTTCGAGACAAGGGGATCGAGGGGCCCACGGCGATCACCTCCGCGTCGTTCCCGCGCTGGAGGGCACGTCTCCCGGCGAGCAGGTCTCTCGCTCGCGTGGACGGAGCGAGGACGGTCACCGAATGCCCGAGCTGCCGGAGCGCGGCCGCGGTCCCGGCCACGTGCGCGTTCACCTCGTGCGGCTGCGACCACGCGAAGGGCGTGACGAAGCAGATCCGGAGGCCCACGGTCGGGCGAGTGTAGCCCCAGAGTGCGCAAGAGCAGAATCCGCGAGCGCGGATTCTGCTCGCGCGAAAATCCCTGAAGGCGGCTTTCGCGGCCGCGGCGCTGCTTGTACCTTGGGGTGATGACGGAGGTCACGATCAAAGCCCGTGCGAACGGCCCGTACAAGATCGAAGGATCGGTGCGGATCATCGACGCGGAGGGAAACGAGTTCGTGCTGCCCGAGGGAAGCGCGATCGCGCTCTGCCGCTGCGGGCACTCGCGGACGAAGCCGTTCTGCGACTCCAGCCACAAGCGGGTCGGGTTCGTCGCCGACGACTCGGCCCCCCGTACCTGCTGAGCTTGCGGAAAGCCCGCAGTGGGTTCCGGTCGCGCCCCGATGTTCGCATCTCGGCGACGCCCGAGGGTCCAACGGGTGCGGGCAACTGCGCTCGACTTCGACCGGCGTCCCATCCTCGTCTTCTGGGAGACGACGCGAGCCTGCCTCCTCGCCTGCCGCCATTGCCGGGCGGAGGCGCAGGCCGTCCCCGTCCCCGGCGAGCTCTCGACCGACGAGGGCTTGGCGCTCATCGAGTCGCTCCCGGCTTTCGGGAGGCCGTCCCCGGTCCTCGTGCTCACGGGGGGCGACGTGCTCATGCGCCGCGATCTTGCCGTGCTCGTCGCGCGTGCGGGCAAGTGCGGCGTGCCCGTCGCTCTCGCTCCGAGCGTGACGCCGCTGCTCACCGACGATCGGCTGTCCGAGCTTCGCGCGCTCGGCGTGAAGGTCGCCTCGGTGAGCCTCGACGGCGCGGCCCCCGGCACGCACGAGGGGATCAGGCAGGTCGAGGGGCACTACACGGAGGCACTTGCCGCAATAGACCGTCTGCGCTCGCACGGCTTCGTCGTCCAGATGAACACGCTCGTGTGCGCGGAGAACGTGGAGCAGCTGCCGCGGGTCGCCCGGATCGCCCGCACCGCCGGAGCGTCGATCTGGGAGCTCTTCTTCCTCGTCCAGGTGGGTCGCGGGGCGCGAATGTCCGAGCTCGCGCCCGACGACGTCGAGGACGTCTGCCACTTTCTCTACGACGCGTCCCGCTACGGGTTCATCGTGCGCACCGTCGAGGCCCCGATGTTCCGGCGGGTCGTCGCGTGGCGCGACGAGGACCGGGCGTGTGAGACGGGGGCGCTCTACGAGCGGCTCGCCGCGGGGCTCGTGGCCGAGGTCGGCCAGCCGACCGACGGCCCGAAGGCCCAGACGAAGGGGACACGGGACGGGCGGGGGATCGTGTTCGTCTCCAGCACGGGAGACGTCACACCTGCAGGCTTCTTGCCGATCGCTCTGGGGAACGTGCGAGAACGTAGCCTGATCGAGATCTACCGGGACGACCCGCTCCTGCGCGGCATCCGCGCGGCCCGGTTCGGCGGAAAGTGCGGCCGCTGCGAGTACCGCGACCTCTGCGGCGGGTCTCGAGCCCGTGCGTACGCGGCGTCGGGCGATCCGTTGGCGGAAGATCCGGCCTGCGCCTACGTGCCGGCCTGATGCCGGCGGAGAATCAGGTGCTCGCCCGGGCCCGGCGGCTCGACGGCGACGCCATCGAGCCGGGCGCGTGAAGCGACGAGCTCGACCCCGTCGAGCTCCGCGAGGACGCGAACGGCGGCTTCCTCGGCGCCAACGGCCGAGAAGCGCTGGAGGATGGGAACGAGGAAGTACGCGAGGGCGGCCAGGATCCAGAGCACGGCGAGTGCCTTGGTCAACGCGTCGCCCTCGGGCTCGGTCCAGATGCCGGCGACGCTGAGTGCCGCCGCGAGGGCGGCGAGCACTCCGGCGGCCCCGGCGAGGCGGACGAGCGAGCGGCGCCGCGCGAGCAGGAGCCCTGTCGTCGCGATCAGGCCCGACAGGAGCGCGAGCACCGAGGACCACGCGAGCTTGTCCGCCACCTCGTTCCCCCCGCCGTCGAAGAAGAAGGTCCAGACGGCCCAGATGACGAGCCCGAGGCAGACGGGCGCCGCCGCGGCGACGGACCAACCGAGCGCGCGTGCCCGGTCGCGATCGACGAGCGCGAGTCCCGCGAGCGCCGCTCCTCCTGTGTAGAGCAGCGCCGCCAGGGTGACGAGGATGCGGCCGTCGTTCTCGGAGAAGTCGCCGCGGATGATCGCAGCGATAGCGACCAGGGCGGCCACGACGAGGATCCCCGCCGCCCCGATCCAGAAGATCCGGCTCAGCCGGAGCCTCGTCACGCTTTCGCGCCCGCCTTCCGCTTCGGCTTCGTCACCGCGTTGCGGGTGATGAAGCGCTCGATCTGCTCGTGCGCCTCGTCGTCGCGGATCTGCTTCGGCGGCGACTTCATCAGGTATGCGCTCGGCGCCTCGAGCGCACCCGAGATCCCGTTGTTCAGCGCGAGCTTCGCGAGGCGGACGGCGTCGATGACGATGCCGGCCGAGTTAGGCGAGTCCCAGACCTCGAGCTTCAGCTCGATGTTCAGCGGCACGTCGCCGAAGGACGATCCCTCCATCCGGATGTACGCCCACTTGCGGTCGGTCAGCCAGGGCACGTAGTCCGACGGGCCGACGTGGACGTTCTTGTCGCCGATCTCGTAGTCGAGCATCGAGGTGACGGCGTTCGTCTTCGAGATCTTCTTCGACTCCAGGCGCTCGCGCTCGAGCATGTTCAGGAAGTCGGAGTTGCCACCGACGTTGAGCTGCATCGTCTTGTCGAGGTGCACGCCGCGATCGCCGAAGAGCGTCGTCAGGACGCGGTGCGTGATCGTTGCGCCGACCTGCGACTTGATGTCGTCGCCGATGACCGGCACGCCGGCGTCCTCGAAGCGCTTCTGCCAGTAGGCCTCGCGCGCGATGAAGACGGGCATGCAGTTCACCATCGCGACGCCGGCCTCGAGGATCTGCTCCGTGTACCACTTCGTCGCCGCCTCGGAGCCGACGGGGAGGTAGTTGACGACGACGTCCGTGCCGGTCTCCCTGAGGATTCCGACGACGTCGTCCGTCTGGCCCGGTGCTTTCTCGACGACTTGGGCCATGTACTTGCCGATGCCGTCGTGCGTCATGCCGCGGGAGACCTTGACGCCGGTCTTGGGCACGTCCGCGAACTTGATCGTGTCGTTCGGATGCGCCCAGATCGCGTCGGCGAGGTCGACCCCGACCTTGCCCTTGACGACGTCGAACGCGGCCGTGAACTCGATGTCCGAGATGTGGTAGCCGCCGAGGTCGACGTGCATGAGCCCGGGCACGGACTCCTCAGGTGAGGCGTCCTTGTAGTACTGGACGCCCTGAAGGAGCGAGTTGGCGCAGTTGCCCACGCCGATGATCGCGACACGCACCTTCTCCTTCGAGCGCGCGCCGTTCTTCGAGCCATTCGTGCTGGCCATGAGTTCCTTTCCTTTGCGATTGCTCACCGATGGGACGCCGAGCCCGTCGGCGAGCGCGGCGAGGATGACGTCGTTAGCGTTGGAGTCGCGTCGCGACGCCTCCGCGTGGATCTCGTCCTTCAACTCCTGGGGTACCCGGAGGAGGAGGACGGGGCTAGAGCCTGCTAGCACTTTGCGGCGACGGCCGCTCGGCTCGTACGTGATGCCGAAGCTGTCGGCGAGAATGCCGGCCAAGACGTCGTTGACGTTGGAGCCTCGACGAGCCGTCTCGCGGACGAGCGCCCCCTTCAATGGAGCGGGCATCCTGACCAGGATGCCCGCTCTCTTCCGTGAAGTGCTAGCAGTCAAACTGCTAGCACGATATCACGCCCCGACATCGTCAGGTGGTAGACAATCGAGCAGGAGTTCGACTGGATGTGTGCCATGCCGGGTAGCTCGAACGAGATGGTGTTCGACATGAGGAGGACCACCGAAAACGCCTAGGTCACCCCATGCGCCGCGGTGAACTTCGTTCCGCCGGCCGCACAGTTCGCACCGGCTGGCTCCGACTCGCTCGCGATGCTCACGCCGTTCTCGCCGTCATCGCCGGGCTCTCCCTGTGGGCGCTGAGGCCCCTGCGGCCCCGTCGCTCCCGTGTGGCCGTTTCGCCCTTTCGCCTTTCGGCCCGGCCGGTCCCTGAGGTCCCGTATCGCCTGTCAAGCCCTGGATGCCCGCAGGCCCCCTGGACTCGCTGCTCGCCTTTGTCCCCGTTCGTCCCGTTCGTCCCCGGCTCTCCCTACTTGACGACCGCGATCTGTCCGCGGATCTCGCCCCAGTTGTAGTTCTTGGTCGTGTGTACGTTGACGTAGGCGCCGCCGCTCAGGATCGCCTTCCTGACCGCGCTCGCGCTGATCGTGTAGAGCGTGCCGTCGTGAACGACGGCCGTCCCATGGACACCGGACTTGCAGTCCGCCGGCTGGTTGGCGTCGGCGAGGAAGCCGCACAGGCCGATGACGGGTTCAAACTTCGCGACACGACGCTTCGCTATATGGATGTGCGCGCCGAGCGCAGGGCCGCTGAGGCCACGGTACGTGAGCGTCCAACTCAGCTTCTTGCCCGTCAGCGTCGCCGTGAAGAGGCCAGTCGCATTCGGCACCCCAACGTCCTGCTTTGGCGCAACCTGGCGCGCGTCGAGCGTGGCCCTCAACTTGGTCGTTGCAACCTGTGGGGCGGCCGCCGCCGAGGCGCCTAACGTGATTGCGGCAAGCACTACCGCCGCCAAGATGGCGGAAAGCGCAAACCTGGCGTGAGGTCGTCGCTCTCCCTTCACTCCTGCCTCCTTCCAGAACGTGTTTCCATGACCGTTGGTCTACTCCCCGTACCCGCGTTCCTATCAACGGGATGGGATCTGTTTCACCGTGAAGTTGAACTCGCCGACTGCTCCGAAGAGGGTGACGACGTCGCCGAAGTCGTAGTGGCCGGGCGCGGCTGGGATAAAGGTGTCTATGTCCGTGAAGGTCGTGCTGCCGCCGCTATTCGTGAAGAAGTTCACGCAGGCCTCTTTCTCGCTGGCTGTCAAGCTAGCGGGGTGCACTACCAAGCTGCCCGTGATGTGGAAGGTGGGGAACGGGAAGAAGTCGCCGACGCTTTGGTCCCAGGCTGTGGCGTCAACGCTCAGCTCGCACGTCCAGCCCGTCCCCTTGGGCATGTGCATGTACTCCGATAGCTCGCAGTCGGCATCGTCGCCCGAGGTCACGCCACCGGCGAAGTCACACCAGCCCCAGAAACCGAAGCCGAAACCAGTCGTCGGGAAGGTGAAGGTGCCAGTGAGCGCTGCCTGCCAGTTGGCCTTTCCGTAGGCCCGCGCGGGGGTCGCAGAGACCGCCCCCGCCGCCGCGATCACGGCAGCCGCGCTCAAGATGAGCAGTACTCGTCGGAGACGTTTCCACATGACTCCTCCCTTTCACTTTGGGTCCCTTCGAGGTCGAAGGTACTCGAGGACGTGGTGAAGCTCCTCTGGTCGTTCACGTTGCGGTCGATCCTACATTTGCCCAATGCGGTTCATGGTGGTGCGACCGCCTTCACGACGCGCGCGCACGGAAGGGCCGCACGCTCGACCGCACGCCTCACTGCCGCGGCCGTCGGGGCGTCGTACAGCAGAAACCACGTCTCGTCCTCGGGCACGAAGATCGAGCGCAGGCAGCGAATCGGCATGTCTTCCTCTGCGGCCTCCGCCGCGGCCGCTCGGGCGCGCGCAGTCGCCGAGGCGACTGCGCTGGCGGCGCCCTTGGCCAGGTACAGCTCGGCCAGGTAGCGGCCCATCAGCCGCAGTGCACGTCGCCGGTGTACGTGGCGACCGCGCCGAACGGGGTCAGGAAGAGTTCGACGTCCAGCCTCGCGTGCAGCGCAACCGACGCCTCTGCCTCGTTGACCGTCGTCGCCTGACCGGTGATCGGACCCGGGAACGGGCCGTTGCCGGACGAGACGAGCTGTACCGTTCCCGTCCCGCAGGGAGTCGTGCCCGTGAAGGTCAGGAAGCCCTGGTACGTGACGATGCCCGACGAGTGCACGACGAAGCGGACGTCGATGACGCTCGTCCCCGTCAGGCTCCCCGTCCAGACATGCGTGCCGGAGCCCTCGATGATCAGATTGCCATCGGCCGTCCTCGCACTGAGGGTTGCGCCCGTCGGCAACGCGCTTCCGGCCACCGCAATCGACGGCGTTGCTCCCGACGGCGTCGCAGCAGCCAAGGCCATTGCTGTCGCCAGCACAGCCCCTGCCGCCAGCCTTTTGAGTGAAAGTTGCACCTCTCCTCCCTCCGTTGCTGTCACGAACATGAGGGACGCTACGGCTCAGGCCGCGCAAAAGAAATCGTGGAGAGCCACGATCTTTGACAGCGGCAGCTACGGGAGCTACGTAGCGAGCCGGCTCACGAGCTCCGTGCGCGAATGCACGCCGAGCTTCGCGTAGACGTGCGTCAGATGCGTCTCGACGGTGCGCACGGTCACGAACAGCTCGCCTGCGATCTCGTTGTTCGAGCGGCCGGCGGCGACGAGCTCGGCGACACGCCGCTCCGTTTCCGTCAGGCCGGCCGCACGCGTCCGCCCGCTGACGCGCGCGAGCTCGCGTCTCGCCTTGGCGCTCCAGAGCTCCGCGCCCAGCTCGTCGAAGATCGCGGTCGCCGCCTCCATCGCCTCGCGCGCGGCTCGCTTCTTCTTGAAGCGCCGTAGCGTCTCGCCCTGTGCGAGCAGTGTGTGCGCGAGGTCGAACCGCCGGTACTGCACGCGCGCGTGCTCGGCGAGCGCGCGCTCGAACGCTGCCACGGCGGCGGCCTCGTCGCCGCGCGCCGCAGCGAGGAGCCCGCGACAGCGCGCGACGCAGGCGAGCGCCCATTCACGATCGAGCCGTACCGCCCGCTCTTCGATCCAGTCGAGCAGCTCGCGCGCTTCCTCCAGCTCGCCGCAGGCGATCGCCGCCTCCGCGTGGATCGGGAACGAGTTGACGAGCGCCGGCTCCTCGACTCCGCTCGCCCGCACTTCCGCCGTTGCCGGCCGAACGTGCTCGAGTGCCGCCGCCGGCCTGTCCAGCGAGAGCTCGAGCAGGCTCAACGCCCAGGATCCGAGGCGGACGGCAAAGCGACTGTCGCGTGCGTCGTCGAGCGCGAAGGCTTCAGCGGCTGCACGCCGCGTCCGGCGTTCGTCTCCGAAGTGGGCGAACAGCGCAGCACGCGCCACCAGGGCGGTGAGGACAGCCGGCTCGTAGTCGGCCTCAACGCCGAGCTCGTACAGCTCGTCCGCGACCTCGAGGCTCCGCCGCCAATCGTCGGCAAAGTATTAGAGCGCGGCCGTGTACCAGAGCACGGCGTGCACGGTGAGGTCGCCCGCGTCGTATCCGACTCGTCGCGCGCGCTCGAGGAGCGTGCGCGACCGGTCGAGGTCTCCCGCCTGCATGCACATCAAGCCGAAGACGCTTATCGGGCGCACGCTCACTCGCATCGACTCGCAGAGCGGGTCGAGCTCGAGCGCGCGTTCCACGAGCGCTGCGGGAAACCCGCGCCCGAGCCAGAACTGGTTCTGGGCGAGCACTTCGAGCGCGCGGACGAGCAAGACCGGCTCGCCGGTGCACTCGGCCAGCTCGAGGCATCTCCGCGCGTAAGGCTCGGCGTCCGAGATCCGACGTGCGTTCGTGATGAGACCGGCGAGATCCGCCAGGATCTGGGCCTCGAGCCTCATGTCTCCGCCGGAGCTCCCGAGCGCTTCCTCCAGCAAGCCCATGGCCACGTCGACGGGTTCGTCGACGATGCGCGCACGCTGGAGGAGCAACCGTGCACGGGCGGCGCCGGCGGGACCGGCAGAGAGCGCAGCTTCCACGAGCGTGCGCGCCTCGCCGTAGTCGCCGGCGAGCACGCGGTACTCGGCGGCCGCGACCGTGCGGCGCGCAGCGGCTTCGTGATCTTCGACGTTGCCGAACCGGAGCGCCCACTCCGCCAGGTGGGCCGCCGCCTCCGGCGCGCCGCGTGCCCGCGCCCGCAGCGCTGCCTCGTCGAGGACGGCGGCAAGCGCGGGGTCCGGACCTTCTGCGGCAAGCGCAAGATGGCGTGCGCGCTCTTCGACGTCGTCGACCAGTTCCGCGAGGCGCCGGTGCAGCGCGCGGCGGCGGGCCGGCGTCAGCGCCTCGTATGCGGCGGCTGCGAGCATCGGATGGTCGAAGCGGATCCGGTCGCCGTCACGCACGAGCACGCCCGCCGTGAAGGCGGCCTCGAGCGGTTCTTCTCCGACGACCTCGAGCGTGGGCTCCCCGAGCGCCGCGACAGCCGCCAGCGGCTCCTTCGTCTCCGGCGGCAGCACGCGCAGGCGCTCCGCGAGGAGTCGCTCGAGGTCGTCCGGCACCGGCAGCTCCTCCTGCGGCGAGAGCTGCCCTCCCCGCGTTGCGAGCGCCCGCGCCAGCTCGAGCGCGTAGAAGGGATTCCCGCCGGCCCGCTGGTGGATTCGGCGCAGGATCGGCCGCGGCAACCTCGCCTCGAGCCGATCCTCCAGCAGCCGCCGAAGAGCCCCGAGGCTCAGCGGCCCGGCGACGACACGCTCGACGCCGAGGCTCGGGTCGAGCTGGACGCGAGCCTCCGTGCCCGGTCCGGCTCGCCGCGCGAGCAGGACCGCGACCGACTGCTCCACGGCACGGCGGAGCGCGAACGAAAGCGCGATCGCCGACGCAGCGTCCACCCACTGGACGTCGTCGACGGCGACAAGGAGAGGCCGCTCCCGCGCTACGGCCGTCAGGGTCGCGAGCAACGCGACCGCGACCGCACGAGGCTCGACGGGTGCTCCGCGCACGTCCTTGAGGAGCAGCGCGCGCTCGAGCGGTCGCCGCTGCGGAGAGGGAAGACTGCGAATCTGCTCGTGGACGTTCGCGAGCAGATCGCCGAGCGTCGCAAACGACAGCTCGCGCTCCGCCTCTGCGGGCCGCGCGACGAGCACGCGGAGCCCGCGCTCCCGCGCCCGTTCGACGCCGGCCAGCCAAAGCGTGGTCTTGCCTATTCCGGCTTCGCCCTCGAGCAGGAAAACGGGCGCGTCCGGCTGGTCGAGCCACGACTCGATCGCCGCGAGCTCCTCATCGCGGCCGACGACCTCGATTTCCATGTTGCAAGCGTGGCGAACTCCGTCACAGGAGGCAAGTCAGGCTTCGGCGAGCTCCCGCAGCTGGCGCCGCACGAAGAGCATCCGCTGCGTGACCGTGACCCAGACGATCGCGGCGAGGACGTAGATCGGCCACTGCAACCATCCCCACGGGGCGAGGAAGAGGCCGACCGAGATGAGGACGATGCGCTCGACCCGTGAGCCGAAGCCGACGTCGGCGCGCAGACCCAGCGCCTCGGCCTTCGCCCGCGTGTAGGAGACGAGAAACGAGCCGATCACCGCCGCGAAGGTCGCGATGAGCGCGATCTCGTTCCCGTCGCGCATGAACACGAGCCCGATCGCCGCGAGCATGGCGGCCTCGCCGAGGCGGTCGAACGTCGAGTCGAGGAAGCCGCCGAAGACTGTGCCCTTGCTGGCTGCACGCGCCAGCGCGCCGTCGAGGATGTCGGCGACCGAGCCGACGACGAAGAGCGCGCCGCCGAGCCAGAAGAAGAGCTTCTCGTTCCGCTCCTCGAACCCGACCAGCACGGCGCCTGCGAGACACAGCCCGACGCCTGCGAGGGTCAGCATGTCGGGCGTCAGCTTCGTCTTCGCGACGCCGCGCATCGAGCGGGCGAGGATCTCTCGCGCCGCCTGCGTGTACTCCTGCTTGAACCGGTCGAGTTGGTTGACGCGCGGCGGCGGCTCGCGTTCGTCCGCGGGCGCCCGCTCGTCCTCGGTCATGCGTGGCGGAGGCGTGCCGTGCGAACGCGCCGCAGCGCGAGCCCCGTCGCGATCGCGATCAGGATCCCGGCGACGACGTCGAGCCAGTAGTGGTTCCCGGTCGAGATCACGGCGAAGGCGACCCAGGCGGGCCAGGCGAGCCAGAGTGCCTTCGCCCACCGCGTTCTGCAGAGGCCGGCCATCACGGTGGCGACGATGACGGCGTCCATCGCGTGCAGGCTCGGCATCGCAGCGTACGGGTTCGCCGCGAACGCGATCAGGCCGCTCGAGTGGTTGACCGAGGAGAACTGCGCAAGCGTGTCCACGAATCCCCACTCGGGGAACATCCGCGGCGGCGCGGTCGGCACGAGGACGTAGCCGACGAGGCCGACGAGGTTCGCGACGATGATCCAGTTTCGGAATCCCGCGAAGCGATCGTGGTGGCGGAAGTACACCCAGAGGAGCGTCAGTCCCACCACGGCGAACTGGGAGAGCCAATACGTGTAGGAGGTCAGCGTGACGAGGATCGACGAGGTGTCGACAACCCGCTGGACGGCCGGCTCGAAGAGCGCTCCCAGCTGCTGCTCCTTCTGCAGCACCCACTCGCCGTTGTGGAACGCGGCCGCGACGCTCCGGTCAGCCGCGCCGCGGGCGACCTGGTACACGACGTAGAAGCCCATCCAGATGACGAACTGGAAAGCCAAATGCGCCCAGCCACGGGGCAGGCGCCGTGAGAGCTGCGCGACGGCGGTCGACACGACCGGCCGATTCTAACGCCGAGATCCGTCGTCGCGACGCACCTGCCGAAGACCGTTCGGCCTCGGTGCGTAGGAGACGAGCGCACGCATGTAGTTGCCGCGCTCGAACGCGGCGGGATCCGGGCAGGCCGCCTGGCTCAGGCTGCCCTTGAGCTGCTCCACCGACTCGTACTCGCGCTCGATCATCCAGGCCCGCAGCCCGTCCTCGAGCTCGCGCACGACTTCAGGCCCGCGGCTGAGCAGCGCGGAAGCCATCATGACCGCATCCGCCCCGGCAAGGAGCAGCTTGAGGGCGCCCTGCCAGTCGTGCACCCCGGACGTGCCGGCCAGGCTCACGGGAACGCGGTCCCGCAGGATCGCGATCCAGCGGAGCGGGAGACGGAGCTCGGGTGGGGTCGACAGCGCGAGTGCGGGCGAGATCTGAAGCGACTCGAGGTCGATGTCCGGCTGGAGAAAGCGGTTGAAGAGGACGAGCCCGTCGGCGCCCGCCTCGCCCAACCGCCGGGCCATGTGCGCGAACGCGGAGTAGAAGGGCCCCACCTTGACCGCCAGCGGGATCGTCACCGCGGCGCGCACCTCTCGGACGAGAGTGAGCGTTCGTTCCTCGACGTCGGCTGCGGAGACTCCCGGATCGGCCTCGATCGAGTACACGTTGAGCTCGAGAGCGTCCGCCCCCGCCTCCTGGCAGAGCCGCGCGTAGCGAAGCCAACCCCCGGGAGAGACGCCGTTCAGGCTTGCGATGACCGGCACGGCGAGCGCATGCTTCGCGTCCCGCAGGTGCTCGAGGTACGAGTCGGGGCCGGTGTTGTAGTCGTCGAGCTCGGGGAACCAGGTGAGCGCCTCGGCGAAGCTGTGGGTCTGGTGCTCGAGGAGCTCGTACAGGTCGACCTCCTCGTGCTCGATCTGCTCCTCGAAGAGCGAGGGGAGGACGACGGCGCCGATCCCTTCCCGCTCGAGCTCACGAAGCGACGCGAGATCCCCGGTCAGCGGCGATGCGGACGCGACCACGGGGGAGCGCAGGCGGAGCCCGAGGTAGGTCGTCGAGAGGTCGGGGGTCACGATGCCGTCTCCTCGGGCGCCTCTTCGCTCGGCTCCGGCTCGTGCTCGATCTCGGCGATCTGCTCGTAGACGTGCCAGCGCTCGTCGACGTCGTGCTGCGCCAGCTTCCCGAGCTCGGCCGCCTCCTGCGTCCGCGCGCGCGCCAGCATCGCGAAGCGTGCCTCGCGCGACATGAACTCGGAGAGCGGCAGCTTGGGTCTCCGCGAGTCGAGCCGGAACGGATGCTCCCCGGCGTGTGCATGGCGGGGGTCGTAGCGGTAGAGGGGCCAGTAGCCCGTGTCCACCGCGAGCTTCTGCTGCTCCATCCCCTTCTTCATCTCGATCCCGTGCAGGATGCAGTGGCTGTACGCGATCACGAGCGACGGCCCCGGATACGCGTCGGCCTCCGCGAGCGCCTTCACCGTCTGCGGGTTGTCGGCGCCCATTGCCACCTGGGCGACGTACACGTCCCCATACGCGGAGGCGATCATCCCGAGGTCCTTCTTGCGGGTGCGCTTGCCGCCCGCCGCGAACTTCGCCACGGCAGCGCGAGGCGTCGCCTTCGACGCCTGGCCGCCCGTGTTGGAGTAGACCTCGGTGTCCAGGACGAGCACGTTCACGTCGTACCCCGAGGCGAGCACGTGGTCGAGGCCGCCGAAGCCGATGTCGTACGCCCAGCCGTCGCCGCCGACGATCCAGACCGTTTTGCGGACGAGCGCGCCGGCGACCGCGAGGAGCCTCCGCGCCTCGCGCGTGTCGAGCTCGCGGCAGCGGGCCTCGAGCTCGGCGATCCGCGCCCGCTGGGCCGCGATTCCCGCCTCCGCCGTCTGGTCGGCCCCGAGGATCGCGGAAGCAAGGTCGGGGGCGACCTTCGCGACCAGCGCACGCGCCGCCGCCTCTTGCTGGTCGAGCGCGAGTCGCATGCCGAGCCCGAACTCGGCGTTGTCCTCGAAGAGCGAGTTCGACCAGGCGGGCCCGCGCCCATCCGCGTTCTGAGACCAGGGCGTCGTCGGAAGATTCCCGCCGTAGATCGAGGAGCATCCTGTCGCGTTCGCAACCAGCAGCCGGTCGCCGAACTGCTGCGTCAGGAGCTTGAGATAGGGGGTCTCGCCGCAGCCCTCGCACGCACCCGAGTACTCGAAGAGCGGCTCGAGCATCTGCGAGCCCTTGACGGTCGCCGGGTCGGCGAGCGTTCGGTCGATCTCCGGGATCGAGAGGAAGAACTCGAAGCGCTCGCGCTCGACGTCGAGGTGATCGTCCTTCGGCTCGAGGTCGATCGACTTGTGCCGCACCTCCTCCTTCGAGTGCGCCGGGCAGGTCTCGACGCAGATGCCGCAGCCGTTGCAGTCCTCGGGCGCAACCTGGATCGTCATCAGCATCCCGGGCAGGTCGCGGGCCTTCCACTCCTTCGAGAGGAACCCCTCGGGCGCGCCCTCGAGGGCTTCGGGCGGGAACACCTTCATCCGGATCGCGGCGTGCGGGCAGACGAGCGTGCACTTCGCGCAGTCGATGCAGATCGAGGGGTCCCAGATCGGGATCTCGGGAGCGATCGAGCGCTTCTCGTAGCGCGCCGTTCCGGTCGGGAACGTGCCGTCGACGGGGAGCGCGCTGACGGCGAGGTCGTCGCCGCGGCCCGCGAGCATCGGCCCGGTCACCGCGCGGACGAAGGCGGGGGCGTCGGCCGGGACGGGCTCGCGCCGGCGGATCGTCGACGTGACCGATGCGGGCAGCGCGACCTCGTGGAGACCCTCGAGCGCGCGGTCGACGGCCGCGAAGTTCCGCTCGAGCACGGCCTCGCCGCGCTTCCCGTACGTCTCGCGGATGGCGTCCTTGATCGCCGGGATCGCCTCGTCCCGTGGAAGCACGCCGGCGAGGGTGAAAAAGCACGTCTGCAGGACGGTGTTGACCCGTCTCCCGAGGCCGGCCTCGCGGGCGACGCGCGTCGCGTCGACGACGTAGAAGCGAAGGCGCCTCACGGCGATCTGTTCCTGCACCTCGACCGGCAGGTGGTCCCACACTTCGTCCGGGCCGTACGGAGCGTTGAGTAGGAAGGTCGCGCCCTCGTCGGCGATGGAGAGCACGTCGAGCTGGCCGAGGAGGCCGAACTGGTGGCAGGCGACGAAGCCCGCGCGCTGGACGAGGTACGTGGAGCGGATCGGTTGCGGCCCGAAGCGGAGGTGCGAGACGGTGACCGAGCCGGACTTCTTCGAGTCGTAGACGAAGTAGGCCTGGGCGTGGAGCCCGGTTGCGTCGCCGATGATCCTGATCGAGTTCCGGTTCGCGCCCACCGTGCCGTCGGCGCCGAGCCCGTAGAAGACGGCCCGCACGACGTCGTCCGGCTCGGTCGAGAAGGTCGGATCGACCTCGAGCGAGAGGCCGGTCACGTCGTCCGTGATCCCCACCGTGAAGCGCCTCTTCGGCGCCTCGCGCTCGAGCTCGGCGAAGGCGGCCGCGGCCATCGCGGGGGTGAACTCCTTGGACGACAGGCCGTAGCGGCCGCCGATGACGCGCGGTAGCTCGCCGCCTCGTTCCGCGAGCGCCGTGACGACGTCCTGGAAGAGCGGCTCACCGAGCGCCGCGGGCTCCTTCGTGCGGTCGAGGACGGCGATCGAGCCGGCGGTCGCGGGGAGAGTGGCAGCGAAGGCCGCCGGGTCGAAGGGTCTGAAGAGCCGGACCTTGACGAGCCCGACGCGCTCCCCTCTGTCGCACAGCGCCTCGACCGCCTCGTCGGCGGCGCCCGCGCCCGAGCCCATCAGCACGAGCACCCGCTCGGCCTCCGGGTGTCCGACGTAGTCGAACAGGCGGTAGCGCCGCCCGGTCCGCGACGCGAAGCGGGCCATCTCCTCCTGGACGATCACCGGCACCGCCGCGTAGAAGGGGTTCACGGCCTCGCGCGACTGGAAGAAGACGTCCGGGTTCTGGGCGGAGCCCCGAAGGACGGGGTGGTCCGGGCTCAGCGCCCGGGCGCGATGTGCGGCGACGAGCTCCTCGTCGAGCAGTGCGCTCAAGTCTTCCTCCGTCAGGCGCTCGACGGTGTTCAGCTCGTGAGACGTGCGGAAGCCGTCGAAGAAGTGGAGGAAAGGGATCCGCGAGCGGAGCGTCGCCGAGTGGGCGACGAGCGCGAGGTCCTGCGCCTCCTGCACCGACGAGGAGCAGAGGAGCGCGAAGCCCGTGCCGCGCGCGGCCATGACGTCGGAGTGGTCGCCGAAGATCGAGAGCGCATGGGTGGCGAGCGTGCGGGCAGCGACGTGGAAGACCGTCGGCGTCAGCTCGCCGGCGATCTTGAACATGTTCGGGAGCATCAGCAGCAGGCCCTGGGAGGAGGTGAAGGTCGTCGCCAGCGCCCCCGCCTGGAGCGCGCCGTGCACGGCCCCGGCAGCCCCGCCCTCGCTCTGCATCTCGATCACCTGCGGCACCGCCCCCCAGGCGTTCGGCACGCCGTGTGCCGACCAGGCGTCGGCAAGCTCCCCCATCGGCGTCGCGGGAGTGATCGGATAGATCGCGATCACCTCGCTCGCCCGGTAGGCGACCCAGGCGGCTCCCTCGTTCCCGTCGATCGTCGTCCGGACTCCCACGGCTCAAGCGTCGCCCGTCAGCGGCCGCGCCTGCATCGTGGCCAGCGCTGACCTTCCTTCGGGCTTCCCGCACGCGCGGGTCAGGGTGTCGTGCAAGGATTGAGAGCCCATGAAGGCTCCCGTCACGGTCGCCTGCGTCCAGGCCGAGCCGGTCGTCCTCGACCGCGACGCGACGCTCGACAAGCTCGCCGCGCTCACCGCCGAGGCTGCGGGGGTAGGTGCGCAGCTCGTCGTCTTCCCCGAGACGTTCGTCTCGGTCTACCCCTCCTCGGCGTGGGCAAAGGCGCTCGCCGGGTGGGTGGATCCCCGGGCGAAGGCCGCGTTCGCCGCGCTGGCGCGCAGCGCGCTCGAGATCCCCGGTCCCGGTGCCGACCGGCTCGGCGAGATCGCGCGCGAGCACGGCGTCTGGCTCGTCACGGGCGTCAACGAGCTGGATCCCACCCGGAACGGCACCGTCTACAACGCGCTCCTCTACCACGCCCCCGACGGCTCGCTCGCGCTGAAGCATCGCAAGCTCGTGCCCACCAACCACGAGCGGCTCGTCTGGGGCCAGGGCGACGGTGGAGGGCTCCGCGCGATCGAGACGCCGCTCGGGCGCCTCGGCGGGCTCATCTGCTGGGAGAACTACATGCCGCTCGCGCGCTTCTCCCTCTACGAGTCAGGAGTCGAGATCTACCTGGGTCCCACCGCGGACGATGCCGACACCTGGCAGGCCACGCTCGTGCACATCGCGCGCGAGTCGCGCGCGTTCGTCGTCGCACCCGCCCACTTCCAGCGGGCGTCCTCCTATCCGGAGGACTTCCCGCTGCGAGAGCTCATCGAGGGAATGGACGTGATCGGACACGGCGGCAGCGCGATTCTCGCGCCCGACGGCTCCTATCTCGCCGGGCCGCTCTACGACGAGGAGGGGATCCTGTACGCCGAGCTCGACCCGGCGCGGTTACTCGAGGAGCGGCAGCGCTTCGACCCTGCCGGGCACTACCACCGGCCGGACATCCTCCACCTCGAGGTGACCCCGCTCTCGGAATAGGGTCGGCTCTGCCTGCCTCCCCCGTCAGATTCGCCGTCAGACTCTGAAGTCGCGTCCGGCGATCTGCTCGCCGGGGCGCCAGCGCTCCGGGGCGGCGAGGTCGAAGATGAGCTCGATCTGCCCGAGTACGCCGAAGCCCTGCGCGTGGAAGAAACGGATGGCTTCGGCGTTTCGTCCCTCCGGGCGCGCGAACACCTGTCGGAGGCCCCGCTCCCTCGCGCTCGCCACGACTGCGTCGGCCAGAGCCCGCCCGACGCCGCGGCCGCGGTACGCCGCGCTGACGACGATCGGCTCGAGCTCGGCCCTCTTCTCCTCGGGGATCATCCCGGCGAACCCGACGACGCGCTCGTCGGCCTCGGCAACCCAGATGTTGTCCGCTCCGACGGCGGCCAGATGCTCGTCGAAGTAGGCGCCCGGATCGTCCCCGCCGATCTCGGGCGCAGCGAAGATGTCCCGATGCCACTGCGTCAGCTCCACCCAGAGCGCCCGGCAGGCCTTGAGGTCGGCTTCGCGGTAGCCGCGGACTGTCATCCGCCGATGTAGGACATCTCGACCTTGCGCCGTCGGCTCGTCTCTTCCGTCCGCAGCTCGGAGTAGCGGTCGGTCCGACGCTCCCAGACGGCGCGGATCGCGCCGTCCAGCTCCTCGTCGGTCGCGCCCGAGCGGAGCACCGCGCGCAGGTCGTGTCCGCGGACGGCGAAGAGGCACGTGTAGAGCTTCCCGTCCGCCGAGAGCCGGGCGCGGGTGCAGTCGCCGCAGAACGGCTGAGTGACCGAGGCGATGACACCGATCTCGCCCTCGCCGTCGGCGTAGCGATAGCGCTGCGCAACCTCTCCGCGATAGCTCGGATCCACCGGCTCGAGCGGGAACTCGGCGCCGATCGTCCGGACGATCTCCTCGGCCGGGACGACGTCGTCCATTCGCCAGCCGTTGCTGTGGCCGACATCCATGTACTCGATGAACCGCACGACGTGGCCCGTGCCGCGGAAGCGGCGGGCGATGTCCACCACGGAGCCTTCGTTCAGACCGCGCTTGACGACGACGTTCACCTTGACCGGCAGGCCCGCGGCCGCGGCGGCATCGATCCCGGCGAGCACCCGTGCCACGGGGAAGTCGACGTCGTTCATCACCCGGAAGACCTCGTCGTCGAGCGAGTCTAGGCTGACCGTGACGCGTGTCAGGCCTGCGTCGGCGAGCGCCCGGGCCTTCTGGGCAAGCAGGGCGCCGTTCGTGGTCAGCGTGAGGTCGAGGTCGCCGAGCGCGGCGAGCTGTCGGACGAGGACGTCGAGATCGCGGCGCAGGAGAGGCTCGCCGCCGGTGATGCGGAGCTTGTGGACGCCGAGCCCTGCGAACACCCGTGCGACGCGCTCGATCTCCTCGAAGGTGAGGAGCTCACGCCGCGGAAGGAAGCGGTAGTCGCGCCCGAAAACCTCTTTCGGCATGCAGTAGACGCAGCGGAAGTTGCAGCGGTCGGTGACCGAGATCCGGAGGTCGCGGAGCGGCCGCCCGAGGGTGTCGAGGACGCCCACAGAGACAAGCGTAGAGAATCGGCGCGTGGCGGAGATCGATCTCTTCCTTCCCGAGTGGGACGCCAACGAGGTCCACGGCGTGGTGCTCGACGCGAAGCCCGAGCGAGCGCTCGCCGCCGCACTCGGGGCTCCGGCCGCACCGGACGCGATCGTGCGCCTGCTCCTGCGGCTCCGAGGGCTCCCCTGGCGTGGAACGATCGAGGAGCTGCTGCTCGGCATGGGGTTCGAGACGCTGGCGCGGAAGCCGGGCGAGGTCGTCTTCGGGGCGGCCGGGAAGCCGTGGCAGCCGGGCGGCAGAGTCGGCCCGTTCACCCTTGCGTCGCCGGGGACGGTGCGCATCGCCGCCAACTTCCGCGTCGAGCCGCTTCCCGGGCCCCGTACGAGGCTCTCGACCGAGACGCGCATCAGCGGAGTCGACGAGGAAGCACGCCGCGCCTTCCGCCGCTACTGGCGCCTCGTCGGTCCCTTCTCCGCACTCATCCGGCGCCGCTGGCTGGCGGGCGTCCGCCGCTCCCTCGCCGCGTGAGCCAGCGCCGCACCTTCCCGCTCCTCGCGCTCGTTGGCGTCACGGCGATCTGGGGTGTGACGTTCGTGCAGGTGCAGGACGCGCTCGCCCTCTACCCGCTCTTCGCCTTCCTCGCGGTCCGGTTCGCCATCTCGACCATCGCGCTCGCGCCCTTTGCGTGGACACCGTTACGGGCGCTTCCGCGTGAGGGCTATCTCGCCGGTGTCGGCGTGGGTGCCCTCCTCGCCGCGGCCTACGGGCTCCAGACCGCTGGGCTCGACCTCACGACCGTCGCGAGCACCGGCTTCATCACCGGCCTCTACGTCGTCTTCACGCCGCTCCTCGCGCTCGCGCTCTTTGGAACCCGGGTGCCGCGCGCCCTCTGGGCCGGCGTCGCCCTGGCGATCGCCGGGCTTCTGCTGCTCAGCGGCGTTCCCGGCGGCTCGACGGTGGGCAACGCTCTCGTTCTCGCGAGCGCGCTCGCGGCGGCATTCCAGATCGCCGCGATGGAGCGGTTCGCCCCGCGCTACGACCCTCGGGCGCTCACCTTCCTCCAGATGGCGACCTCGCTCGTCGGGTTCGCCGTTCTCGCGGTCGTCCTCGGCCAGGTCGAGGTTCCGCGGGGCTGGACGGTGTGGGGTGCGCTCCTCGTCACCGGACTTTTCGCCGGCGCGCTCGGCTACCTCGTCGCCACGTGGGTGCAGGCGCGAACCACCGCCGCGCGGGCGGCGCTCGTGTTCACGCTCGAGGCGCCGTTCGCCGCGCTCTTCGGCGTCCTCCTCGCGGACGAGGTGCTCGGGTGGGCCGGGTGGCTCGGGTGTGCGGTGATGATGACCGGCATCGTCCTCGCGGAACCGGCTGCTGCGGACGCGCTCCGGCGCCTCCTGCCGCGGGGGCGGTGAGGCGCGGTGGAGCCCGCGCTGCTCGCCGCCACCTCGGCCTTTCTCTTCGGGGCGATGACGGTCGCGCTTCGGATCGCGCTCCAGCGTGGGGCGGAGGCGGAGGCGGGCGCGTTTCTCACCGTCCTGGTCGCGTTCCTCGTCGCCCTGCCGTTCGCGCTCGTCGCCGACGGCGAGCTCGCCGGCGCGTGGCCGTTCCTGCTCGCCGGAATCCTCGGGCCGGGCGCGTCCCAGGTGCTCTTCACGCTCGGGGTACGCGATGCTGGAGCGTCTCGGGCCTCCGTCGTCGTGGGGACGGCGCCGCTCTTCGCGGTGGCGATCGCACTCGTGATCCTCGATGAGCCGCTGGAGGCGGGCCTCGTTGCGGGAGCGCTGCTGATCGTGGGCGGAGGCGTCGCGCTCGCCAGCGAGCGGCGGCGGCCGGAACGGTTCCGCGCGATCGGCCTCGTCTACGCCCTGGCCGCGACCCTGGCCTTCGCTACGCGAGACAACGTCGTGCGCTGGCTCTCGGGGGACACGGAGGTCGAGCCCGCCCTCGCCGCCTGCGCGACGCTCCTCTCCGGAGGCATCTGCATTCTCGCGTTTCTACTCCTTACCGGCCGGCGGCCCGGCTTTCGGGCGCTGCCCGCGTTTGCGCCCGCCGGGATCCTCTTCGGACTCTCGTACGTCTCGCTCTTCGTCGCCTTCTACGGCGCGCGAGTGTCGGTCGTGTCGCCGCTCGTAGCGACGGAGTCGCTGTGGGGGGTCGCGCTTTCGGCGTTGGTTATCGGCCGGTCGGAGCGGATCGGCGTCCGGGTCGTCGCCGGCGCCGTCCTCGTCGTCGCCGGAGGGGTGTTGATCGGTTCGCTCCGCTAAGGAAGCCGGCGCTCGAGGGCTTCGAGCTGCTGCTCGATGCGGGCAAGCGACTCGTAGATCGGCGGATGCTGCATGGCTTCGCGCTGGGCTCTGCGCCGCTGTTCTCCAGTGACGAGCGCCGACGTGACGAGCGCGGTGATGACGGAGATGAACGTGATGCCGAGGACCATGACAACGCTCGCCACGGTACGCCCAACCGTGTTCGTAGGGATCACGTCGCCGTACCCCACGGTCGTGAACGTGACGACAGCCCACCAGACCGCGATTCCGACAGTCGGGAAGTCCTTCTTGTCGACGAGATGGACGATGACTCCGGCGGTGAGACTGAGGACGATCGTGGCACCGGAGAGATAGAGGAGAATGCGGTTCGACTGCACGGCTCGCTCGATCCACCGCAGTCTCAAGCCGAGCATCGGCCGCTCCTCGGTCACGAAGCTGAGTTTCCGCAATCTTCGCGGCTCTCCTTCGCGAGTCTTGATCTGCTACGGTGCGACTCAGATTTTCCATCCCTGAAGACTCAACAAGGAGAAACCATGGCCAAGACCATCGGCATCGACCTCGGCACGACGAACTCCTGCACGGCCGTGCTCGAGGGATCGGAGCCCACCGTCATCCCGAACGCCGAGGGCGGACGCACGACGCCGTCCGTCGTCGCCTTCGGACGTGACGGCCAGCGGCTCGTCGGAGCGCCCGCGAAGCGCCAGCAGGTGACGAACCCGCAGAACACGATCTTCTCGATCAAGCGGTTCATGGGCCGCAAGTTCGAGGAGGTCTCCGAGGAGATGAAGATCGTCCCCTACGAGGTCATCTCGGGACAGAACGGAGACGCGCGGGTCAAGGCGGACGAGCGCGAGTTCGCGCCGCCGGAGATCTCGGCGATGATCCTCCAGAAGCTGAAGGTGGACGCCGAGGCGTACCTCGGCGAGCCGGTGACCGACGCGGTCGTCACCGTGCCCGCCTACTTCAACAACGCGCAACGCGAGGCGACCAAGGACGCCGGCAAGATCGCCGGGCTCAACGTCCTCAGGATCATCAACGAGCCGACCGCCGCCGCGCTCGCGTACGGCCTCGACAAGGAGGGTGCGGAGCAGACGATCCTCGTCTTCGACCTCGGGGGCGGGACGTTCGACGTTTCGATCCTCGAGCTCGGCGAGGGCGTCTTCGAGGTGAAGGCGACGAACGGCGACAACCACCTCGGAGGCGACAACTTCGACAAGGCGGTCGTCGACTGGATGATCGCGGAGTTCAAGCGGGACCAGGGGATCGACCTGGGGCAGGACCCGATGGCGTTGCAGCGCCTGTACGAGGCGGGCGAGAAGGCGAAGATCGAGCTGTCGTCCACGATGACGACCCAGATCAACCTCCCGTTCATCACCGCGACGCCCGAGGGCCCGAAGCATCTCGACCTCCAGCTGACCCGGGCGAAGCTCGACGAGCTCACCCATGACCTCCTCGAGCGCACGGTCGCCCCGTCGAAGCAGGCGCTTGCGGACGCCGGGCTCACGGCGGCCGACATCGAGCACGTCGTCCTCGTCGGCGGCATGACCCGCATGCCCGCCGTGCAGGAGAAGGTCAAGGAGCTGATCGGCAAGGATCCCCACAAGGGCGTCAACCCGGACGAGGTCGTCGCCGTCGGGGCGGCCATCCAGGCCGGAGTGCTCAAGGGCGAGGTCAAGGATGTCCTCCTGCTCGACGTCACCCCGCTCTCGCTCGGGATCGAGACGAAGGGCGGCGTCTTCACGAGGCTCATCGACCGCAACACGACGATTCCCACGCGCAAGTCGGAGACGTTCACGACCGCCGAGGACAACCAGCCGTCGGTCGAGATCCACGTCGCGCAGGGCGAGTCCGAGATGGTCTCCTTCAACAAGACGCTCGGGAAGTTCCAGCTCGTCGGCATCCCGCCCGCGCCGCGCGGCATGCCGCAGGTCGAGGTCTCGTTCGACATCGACGCGAACGGGATCATCAACGTGTCGGCGAAGGACCTCGGCACGGGGAACGAGCAGCAGATCCGCATCGAAGGCGGCTCCGGCCTCTCCGAGGACGAGGTCGACCGCATGATCAAGGACGCCGAGTCGCACGCCGGGGAGGCGCACCAGCTCCGCGAGCTTGCGGACGCGCGAAACGCGGGTGAGCAGCTCGCGTACCAGACGGACCGCACGCTCAAAGAGCACCGGGACAAGCTGGTCGAGGCCGACGCGGCCACGATCGAGGGGCGGATCATGGAGCTTCGCCAGGCGATCGAGGGCTCGGACGTCGCCGACATCCGCGCACGGACGGAGGCGCTCCAAGAGGCGTCGCGGACGCTCGCGGACGCTGTGTACGCGCAGGCGACCGCCCAGACTGCCTCCCAACCGTCCGGAAACGGCGGCGTGGCCGAGGACGAGGTCGTCGAGGACGCCGACTTCGAGGTCCTCGACGAGGAAGAGGCGACGAAGTCGTGACCCGCGAACCGCTGGAGTCGGATGTGGCGGAAACGGCTGAAGCCGTTTCCGCCGAAGTCGAGGACGACTCCCTGGCGAAGATCGAGGCTGAGCGGGACGAGTACCTGGCCGACCTCCAGCGCATCGCGGCCGAGTACGAGAACTTTCGCAAGCGGGCCGCCCGTGACCAGGAACGGCTCGTCGCGCATGCCCACGAGCGGCTCGTTCGAGAGCTCCTGCCCGTGCTCGACGACCTCGAGCGGACGCTCGAAGCCGCCGAGCGGCATGAGGAGGCGGCGCTCGTCGACGGTGTTCGGCTCGTCGAGCGGTCGCTGCGAAAGGCGCTCGAGAAGGAGGGCCTCGCCGAGATCGCGACCGACGCCGGTTTCGACCCGCACGTCCACGAGGCGCTGCTGACGAAGCCGCAGGAGGGCGCCGAGCCGGGGTCGGTCCTCGAGGTCGTCCAGCGCGGCTACCGGCTCGGCGGCAAGGTCGTCCGTCCGGCCCGCGTGATCGTCGCGGAGTGAGCGAGCGCGTGCCGTGAATCCCTATGAGGCGCTCGGCGTCACGAAGACGGCGTCCGAGGACGAGATCAAGAAGGCGTACCGGAAGCTCGCCCGCCGCTACCACCCGGACCGGAATCCGGACGACGCCGGCGCAGAGGAGCGGTTCAAGGACGTGCAGACGGCGTACGACCTCCTCTCCGATCCGGAGAAGCGTCGTGCGTACGACACATTCGGAGCGTCCGGTGCACGGGGATTCCCGGGGGCCGGTGCCGACATGGGCGGCGTGCGGTTCGAGGAGTTCAGCTTCGGAGACCTCGGCGACCTGCTCGGCGGGATGTTCGGCGGCGGTGGGCGGCAACGCCCCCGAGTGCCGGAGCGGGGGAACGATCTCGAGACGCGGGTCCGGATCTCGTTCGAGGACTCGCTCCAGGGCGCGCAGGTCCGCGTTCCGGTCGAGGCGGAGACCGTCTGCTCGGTGTGCCACGGAACTGGCGCCGAGCCGGGCACATCGCCGGTCGTCTGCCCGCAGTGCCAGGGGCGGGGCGTCGTCTCGGACGCGCAGGGCCTGTTCGCGATCTCACAGCCGTGCCCACGCTGCCAGGGGAACGGGGCGATCGTCGAGAAGCCGTGCAAGCGCTGCCGCGGGAGCGGGCGCGAGCGGGCGACGAAGCGCTACTCGGTGAAGATCCCGGCGGGAGCAAGGAGCGGGACGCGGATCCGGCTCAAGGGGAAGGGCGAGCCGGGCCGGAACGGAGGCCCGGACGGGGACCTCTACGTCGTCGCCGAGGTCGAGCCGTCTCCACTCTTCCAGCGGCGCGGATCCGACCTCGTGCTCGACGTCCCCGTCACCTACACGGAGGCCACACTCGGCGCGACCGTGCAGATTCCGACGCCCGACGGCCCTGTCGCGCTCAAGGTCCCGGGCGGCACAGAGAGCGGGAAGCTGCTGCGGGTGAAGGGCCGCGGCGCGCCGCACCTCAAGGGCTCAGGCCGCGGCGACCTGCTCGCGCGCGTGAAGGTGACCGTGCCGAAAGAGCTGACGAAGGCAGAGCGCGAGGCGCTCGAGGGGTACCAGCAGGTCTCGCGCGAGAACCCGCGGGAGCGGGTGTTCACGACATGACGACACCCGCTCGAAACACGTGGCCGGTGGTGATCACGCTCGGCGGTGTCTTCACGCTTCTCAATCTCACCGCGCTCGTCCTCCGCGACGGCGGTTGGCCGGAGATCGTCGGCGTGGCGATCGGCATCGCTCTCGTGATCGTCGGATTCGCGATGCAGCGCGGTTGGGCGGGGGTGCGCCGCTGATGCCGGACCGGCCGCGGTACATGATCTCGATCGCCGCCGAGCTCGTCGGGATGCACCCGCAGACGCTGCGTCTGTACGAGGCCAAGGGTCTCGTGTGGCCGGCGCGGACGCCGGGCGGAACACGCCTGTACTCGGATGCGGACATCGAGCGGCTTCGGCTCATCCAGCGGCTGACGACGGAGCTCGGGCTCAACCTTGCCGGCGTCGAGCAGGTGCTTCGGCTCGAGGACGAGCTCAACCGTCTGCAGACCCGCATGGCGCGGCTGGAGCGCGAGCTGCGCGCCGAGATCGCGTCCGTGCACCGCTCGTACAAGCGCGAGCTCGTCCTCTACCGTCCGGCGTCCCAGCACCCGGCGAGGAGGGCGTGACGAGGTGGACTTCAACAGGCTCACACTCAAGTCCCAGGAGGCGGTCGCCGGCGCGCAGGAGCTCGCGCGGCGGATGGGCAACCCCGAGCTCACTCCGGACCACCTGACGATCGCACTCCTCGATCAGGAGCTGCCGCGAACGCTCGTCGACCGCGCCGGCCACGGAGCGGCGGAACTTCGCGCCGAGGCGGAAGCACGCCTCCGGCAGCAGCCAACCGTCTCCGGCGAGCATGCGCAGCCGCGGGCATCGGCACGGTTCAGCCGCGTGCTCGACCGGGCGTTCGAGGAGATGCGCGGGCTGGGCGACGAGTTCGCCTCCGTCGAGCATCTGCTCCTCGCGCTCGATGTCGTGCCGCGCGACGCGTTGCTCCAGGCGCTCCAGGAGGTTCGCGGCGGTCAGAAGGTGACGTCGCAGGACCCCGAGGGCTCCTACCAGGCGCTCGAGAAGTACGGGCGCGATCTCACCGCGCTTGCGGAGGCGGGGAAGCTCGATCCCGTGATCGGTCGGGACGAGGAGATCCGCCGGGTGATCCAGGTCCTCTCGCGGCGGACGAAGAACAACCCCGTGCTCATCGGGGAGCCGGGGGTCGGCAAGACCGCGATCGTCGAGGGGCTCGCGCAGCGGATCGTCGCGGGCGACGTCCCCGAGGGGCTCAAGGGCAAGCGGGTCTGGGCGCTCGACGTCGGGGCTCTGCTCGCCGGGGCGAAGTACCGGGGCGAGTTCGAGGAGCGGCTGAAAGCCGTCCTCGCGGAGATCCAGAACGCGGCCGGCGACATCGTCCTCTTCATCGACGAGCTGCACACCATCGTCGGAGCCGGCGCGGCCGAGGGTGCCGTCGACGCGGCGAACATGCTGAAGCCGATGCTCGCCCGCGGCGAGCTCCGGGCGGTCGGCGCCACGACGCTCGACGAGTACCGCAAGCACATCGAGAAGGACGCTGCGCTCGAACGGCGCTTCCAGCCCATCTTCGTCGGCCAGCCGACGGTGGCGGACACGATTGCAATCCTGCGCGGGCTCAAGGAGCGCTACGAGGCGCACCACGGGGTGGAGATCCGCGACTCCGCGCTCGTCGCCGCGGCAGTGCTTTCAGATCGCTACGTCAGCGACCGATTCCTCCCCGACAAGGCGATCGACCTCGTCGACGAGGCGGCCTCGCGGCTGCGCATGGAGATCGACTCCTCCCCCGTCGAGCTCGACGAGGCGGAGCGCCGCGTGCGCCAGCTCGAGATCGAGCTCGCCGCAATGGCGAACGAGTCGGACGAGGTGCGCGCGCCGGTCGAGCGCGAGCTCGCAGAAGCGAAGTCCGCGCGAGACGAGCTGGCCGCCCGCTGGTCAAGAGAGAAGGAGGGACTCCAGCGCGTCGCCGCGATCAAGAAACAGATCGACGAGCTGCGGATGGAAGCCGAACGAGAGGAGCGCCAGGGCAACCTCGCGCGGGTCGCCGAGATCCGCTACGGGATCCTCCCCGAGCTCGAGCAGGAGCTCGGCGAGCGCGAAGAGCCGAAGGAAGCGCCCATGGTGAAGGAGGAAGTCGACGAGGACGACATCGCCGCGGTCGTCGCCTCGTGGACGGGGATACCGGTCTCACGGCTGCTCGAGGGCGAGGTCGAGAAGCTCATCCGTATGGAGGAGCGGCTCCACCAGCGCGTCGTCGGTCAGGACGCGGCCGTCGAGGCTGTCTCGAATGCGCTACGGCGGGCGCGTTCGGGGCTTCAGGATCCGAACCGTCCGATCGGCTCATTCGTCTTCCTCGGCCCGACCGGCGTCGGCAAGACCGAGCTCGCCCGCGCACTCGCCGAGTTCATGTTCGACGACGAGCGGGCGCTGGTACGGCTCGACATGTCCGAGTACCAGGAGCGGCACACGGTTGCCCGGCTCGTCGGTGCACCGCCCGGGTACGTGGGCTATGAGGAGGGTGGGCAGCTGACTGAGGCGGTGCGGCGCAGGCCGTACGCCGTACTCCTGCTCGACGAGATCGAGAAGGCGCACCCCGAGGTGTTCGCCGTGCTGCTGCAGCTGCTCGACGACGGGCGACTCACGGACGGCCACGGGCGCACGGTCGACTTCCGCAACACCGTGGTGATCATGACCTCGAACATCCGCTCGGCGAACGAGCTGCGCGACACGTTCCGGCCCGAATTCTTGAACAGGATCGACGAGGTCGTCACGTTCGAGCAGCTGACGCGAGAGCAGCTCTCGGAGATCGTCGAGCTCCAGCTCGGGCGGCTCCGCGAGCGCCTTGCGGAACGGAGGATCGAGCTTAGCGTGACGGACGGTGCCAAGGAGCTTCTCGCCGAAGAAGGCTGGGACCCGGCGTACGGTGCCCGTCCGCTCAAGCGCGCGATCCAACGACTGCTCGAGAACCCGCTCGCGTCACAGCTGCTCTCCGGCGGGTTCAGCGAAGGCGACACCGTCTTGGTCGACGTGAAAGACGGCGAGCTCCACTTCGAGGCCGCCAAGACCGAGGTCGCGGCCGCGTAGCGCAGGTCACCGCGCGAGTACTGTCAGCGCCGTGAACGCGCTCGCCGAGAAGTACTTCGACGCCGAGCAGATCGAGCGGGCGTCGCGTTACCACAACCCGCTCTACGTCGCGTCCCTCGCGAACGCGGCGATCGGGCTGGGCGTCCTTGCTGTGCTCGCCTTCGCAGGGCCCTCGCTCGACAGTAGGCCGTGGTGGGCGGCGGCGATCGTGCTGGGCTCGCTCGCCGTCGCCGCCCCCGTCGCCGCGCGTCTACCCATCGGCTTCTGGGTGGGGCACATCCGCGAGCGACGGTGGGATTTCTCGACGCAGAGCCCCCGCGGCTGGCTCGCCGATCGCGCGAAGGGCCTCGTCGTGGCGCTGCTCCTCACCGT
>JAHEXT010000005.1 GCA_023251945.1 Actinomycetes bacterium | reverse complement strand
GGTGGAGGCGTGCCGGCGGGTGTTCGCCAGCGACACGCGATGGACCGTCGTGCGCGGGAGCGACCTTGAGGAGGGCGAGAGCCAGGGCCTGCCCGTGTGGAGCCGGCACGTGGGCGACCCATCCTCGAGAGCAACATCACGCGCCGCGTGGACTTTGCCCTGTTCATGGTGGAGGCCCTCGAGAACGACGATCTCGTCCACGAGGCCCCGGCGATCGTCGGCTGTCAGACGCCCTCGGCGCTCGCGCACGCCGCCAGTAGGTGAACTCTTCAGTGTGCGAGCGTTCAGAAATGTCCCTAGGCTCGACCAGCCCCGCTTGGCTCCTCGACCTGACGTGCTATTCCCACCAGAGGGTTTCGCCGAGCACCAGGAAGAGGAAGCACGCGGGGAACATGCAGAGTGGCAGCCACAGCAGCGCCCCGCGCTCGCGCTTGACCTTGGCGATGATCGCCAGCACGAACGCAGCGAGCGAGCCGAGGAGCCCAACAAACCCCATGCTCGCTACGAGGTATCCGACCCAGTTGTCCTCGGTTGCACTCGCGCCTCCGACGGCATACGCGATGGCGAATGTCGCTATTCCCGCTGCAATCGCTACCCCGAAGAGAGCGGAGAGCCCGACTGCCCACCGGGCGAGACGGCCATGCCGCTGACCGGAACCTGCCGACACAGGAACTTGACCCAGAACCGGAGCAACCGTCATCACAGGTCACCTCCTTCCGTCTTCCAGCGTTGCTCGGGCCCGCATGTTGCGCATCGGTAGTAGTTGGCAGCGGTTCACGGACGCGTAGCCGCGGAAGGGCTCAATGTAGTCGGGGACTTCGGAAGACGCCCGCCGCTACGGCGTTGTCTCGACAGGGGCGATACGTGGTACACGGCGACGCTTAGGAAGCTCCCCGTCGACGGTCGCGCATTCGGCAATTTGCCTGGCGCGCGCGTCGTGAAGTTCGCCGCGCAACACGCGAAGGCGGCGGGCTGCGAGTGGCTACACGTCGACTTCGACCCCGAGCTTCGCGCGTTCTACTTTCGACGCCTGCGTGTTCGAGACGACCGATGCCGGGCTGATCAACTCGAAGTCGCTTTCGGCCTGACGGCTGTTCTCTCGCGTGGTCGAGTGTGCAGTAGAGCCGTTCGCGATCGGCGGCGAAGACCTCGGCGGCTGTGCCCGCTGCCTCCTCTCCGTCACGGTCTCGACGAAGGCCATCGGCTCTCCTTGTGTTCGACGAAAGCCCTGCATGGCCGAGGCTACACTGGCTCGGCTGTGAGGCGGTATCACGTCACGACGTTCGGCTGCCAGATGAACGCTCACGACTCGGAGCGGATCAAGGGCATGCTCGAGTCGCTGGGGCTGGGGGAGGCCGTCTCGCCGGACACGGCCGACGTCGTCGTCTTCAACACCTGCACGATCCGGGAGAAGCCCGACACACGGCTCGCCGCCTACCTCGGGAACGCCGCGGCTCGGAAGCGCGAGCGACCCGATCTCGTGATCGCCGTCGGCGGTTGCTATGCGGAGGCGCAGCGGGAGCGAATCTTCGAGCAGTACCCGTTCGTCGACGTCGCATTCGGGCCGGGGTCGATCCCGCACCTCGGCGACTGGATCGGCGCGGGCGGGTACGCCGTCCCGCGGGGCAAGTTTGGGACGCATGAGCACTTCGCCGCCGACCTTCCAACGCACCGCGAGCGTCGCTTCCAGGCCTGGGTGCAGGTGTCCATGGGCTGCAACTCGAAGTGCGCCTACTGCATCGTCCCCGCGGTTCGCGGGCGCGAGCAGAGCCGCCGCCCCGGCGATGTCGTCGCCGAGGTGTCGGCGCTGGCCCGCGACGGCGTCCGCGAGATCACACTCCTCGGCCAGAACGTGAACTCCTGGGGACGTGACCTCGCCCCCGAGATCAGGACCGAGTTCGGGGAGCTCCTGCGTGCCTGCGACGCCGTCGAAGGAGTCGAACGGATCCGCTTCACGAGCCCGCACCCCAAGGACTTCCGCGATCCGGTCATCGCGGCGGTCGCCGAATGCGACGCCGTCTGCGAGCACGTCCACCTGCCGCTCCAGTCCGGCTCCTCCCGAATCCTGAAGAGCATGCGCCGTACCTACGACCGCGAGCGCTACCTGCGGCTCGCCGACAAGCTTCGTGCCGCGATTCCCGACCTCGCGCTCGGCACCGATCTCATCGTCGGCTTCCCCGATGAGACGGAGGAGGACTTCCAGCAGACGCTCGAGGTGGTCGAGGAGGTGCGCTACGACAGCGCCTTTACGTTCATCTTCTCCCCCCGGGCCGGGACGGAGGCGGCCGCGATGCCCGACCAGGTACCGGACGAGGTCAAGCATCAGCGCCTCGAGCGACTCGTTGACGTCGTGCAGCGCATTGCCGCGGAGCGGAACGCCGAGCGCGTCGGGCGCCTCGAGGAGGTGCTCGTTGAGGGACCGAGCAGAACCGACACGACGCTCCTGCGCGGCCGGACCCGCCGGAACACGACCGTCAACTTCGCGGGCTCGGGAAAGGCCGGCGATCTCGTCGAAGTCCTCATCGAGGGCTCGACCTCGACGACGCTCCGCGGACGCGAGCCCGCCTTGGTCGCCGCCTGAGTGTTCTTGAGGTCATCGCGGTCTTCGGACCGACCGCGTCAGGTAAGTCCACAGTCGCAGAAGCGCTCGCCGACTCGCTCGGCACGCAGGTCGTCTCCGCAGATGCGCTCCAGGTCTACCACGGTCTTCCCATCCTCACGAATCAGCCCGAGCGGCCGGCGCGGCTCGTGGCGATCAGGGAGCTCGCGGAGGAGATGTCCCTCGGCGAGTACGCCGGTCTCGCTCACGCCGCTATCGACGAGCTTGTCGGCGTGAACGGGACGGCGGTGGTCGCGGGTGGCACAGGGCTCTATCTGCGCGCGGCGCTGGTGGACATGGCCGTGCCCCCGGCTCCGGGACCGGGGACGCGCGAGCGCTGGGAGACGGTCTACGACGCGGATCCACAAGCGGCACACGCGCAACTCGAGGAGCTCGACCATGCCGCCGCCGCCGCCGTTCATCCGAACGACCGGCGCCGAGTCGTCCGGGCGCTGGAGCTCGCCGAGGCAGGCGCATCGCTCGTCCCCGCCGACGACCGGCTCTGGTCGGAGGAGATGCGTCGCCCGACCCTCGTGGCCGGTCTGGACGTGTCTCGCGAGGTGCTCGAGCAGAGGATCCGCGAGCGCACGGAGGAGATGTTCGCGCGGGGCGTGGTCGGGGAGGCTCGGACGGCGCTGCAGATGCCCGTCTCCCGGACCGCCGAGAAGGCCCTCGGGCTCCGCGAGCTCGCCGAGCTCGCTCCCGAGGCGGCGTTCGAGCGGATCGTGGCAAGGACGCGGCGGTATGCGGCCTACCAGCGGAAGTGGATGCGGCGGATTCCGGGCATCGTCATGATCGACGCCGACCGCCCCCCGGCCGAGGTGGCAGATGCGATCCTCGAAGTGGCACGCACTGGGTAACACCTACCTCGTCGTCGAACGAGACGACGCGGGCTCGCTCGATGCGGAGCGGGCACGGGAGCTCGCCGGCGACGCCGACGGTGTGCTCGAGGTCGTCGCGACGGGTGAGACCGAGGTCGAGATCGTCGTCTGGAACCGCGACGGCTCCGTCGCGGAGCTCTCCGGGAACGGCACACGTATAGCAGCGGCCTGGCTGGCCGAGTACACGGGCGCGCGGAAAGTGGACGTCCGCGTCGGCGACCACGTGGTCGTCGCCCGCATCCTCGATGACGGCGAGATAGAGCAGGAGCTCGGCCCGGTGAAGGTTGGGCGGCCCGAGACGGTGGAAGGGATCACCTTCGTCCCCGTTTCTGTCGGAAACCCGCACGCGGTCGTCGAAGGAGACCCTGCCGCAATCGAGTGGGTCGGCCCACTCCTCGAGACGCACGCGCGGTTTCCGGACCGAACGAACGTGCAGGTGGTCCGCGTCGACGCACCGGGTGAGGTGACGGCGCGTGTCTGGGAGCGTGGCGTGGGGGAGACGACGGCCTCGGGAACGGGCGCCGTCGCCGTCACCGCGGCGACGCACGGCGAGGGCGACGTGCTCGTCCACTTCCCGGGCGGCGACCTTCGGGTCAGACTCAAGCGAGGCTGCGCCTACCTCACCGGCCCCGCCGAACCCGTCTAGGTCTGCGAGAGCTCGACGAGCCGCCCGTCGGGGTCACGCAGATACGCGGATCGGCCCCACGCATAGTCGCGCGGCTCGACGAGGAAGGAGAACCCCCGTTCAGCGAGCTCCGCGCACGCGGCGTCGAGATCTGCGAAGCCGAGGGCGACGTGGTCCTCGTTCGGTGGCCCGCCGTCAATCGCCCCGGCGCGCTCGTGGACGAGGAGCTTGACGCGTCCGGCCGAGAAGATCGCGCCTCCGGGCCATTCGGCCTCGGGCGCGCCCCCGACCAGGCGCTCGTAGAACCCCTTCGCCCGTTCCACGTCGTCTGTGAAGAGCGCGATCTCGACGAGTTCGCTCACGACGCGATCTCGAACTCCCGGAGGACGTCGTTCAAGGACGTCTTGAGATCGGTGGAGGCGCTCCGCTCGCCGACGATCAGCGCGCAGGGGAGCTCGAACCGTCCGGCGGGGAAGTCCTTCGGCCTCGTTCCTGGGAGCACGACCGATCGCGGCGGCACGCGGCCACGGTACTCGACCGCCTCGGGGCCGGTCACGTCGATGATCGGGATCGACGCGGAGAGGACGACGTTCGGCGCGATCACGGCCTGCTCGCCCACGACGACGCCCTCGACGACGACCGCGCGCGACCCGAGGAACACGCCGTCCTCGACGATCACGGGCCGCGCTTGTGGCGGTTCGAGCACGCCGCCGATCCCCACTCCGCCGGAGAGATGCACGTCCCCGCCGATTTGCGCACACGAACCCACCGTCGCCCAGGTGTCCACCATCGTCCGTGGCCCCACCCAGGCGCCGATGTTGACGAATCCCGGCATGAGGACGACGCCCTCTGAAAGAAAGGATCCGTAGCGTGCGACGCCGGGCGGAACGACGCGGACGCCGCGCTCCGCGTGGTCCGCCTTCACCGGGATCTTGTCCAGGAAGTGGAGTGCGCCGACGTCCATGGGCTCGACCTTGCGGAGTCGGAAGTACAGGAGGATCGCCTTCTTCGCCCACTCGTTGACGACCCACTCGCCGTCCCGCTTCTCGGCGACCCGGATCTCCCCCTGGTCCAAGAGCCGGATCGCCTGCTCGATCGGTGTCGGATCGAGCTCGTCGGACTCCCAGAGGGCCTCGATCTGAGCGACCAGGTCCATCAGCCGACATCTTCCCGCATCGGACCGCCGAGGAAGCGCCGAAGGGTCTCGTACGCGTGGACGAGCGCAGTGATCTCGACCAGCTCGTCGTGTCGGTGCGCGTACCGGGTGTGCCCGGGCCCGAAGTTCACCGCGTCGATCCCGTTGGCCGTGAAGTCGGCGACGTTCGTCCAGGCCTGCTTCGACTCCACGTCCAGGCCGCCCGCCTCGCGTAGCGCCTCGACGAGCGGCGAGTCCGTGACGACGCGAGCCGGACGCGCATGGCTCGTGATTTCGAGCAGCGCTTCTTGCGGCACGAGCGAGCGGAGGTGCGCCTCCGCCTCCTCGGGTGTCCGGTCCGGCGGGTACCGGAGATTGAGCGTCGCCGTCGCCTCGCCGGGAATGACGTTGTCCGCGATCCCCGCTTCGAGCCGCGTGACGGAGAGCACCTCGGTGAAGGTGAGCCCACCCACGAGCGCGTCGCGCCCGCCCAGCGAAAGCAGCGGCCCGAGACCTTCGACCGCGCGCGCGATGGCGTTGTCCGCGAGCCAGGGCCTCGCCGAGTGGCCGCTCGTTCCGCGGAAGGTGAGCCGCGCGATCACATTGCCGAGGCAGCCTGCCTGAATCGTCCCGTCGGTCGGCTCGAGCAGGATCGCGAGCGACGTCTCGTGGATCAGGCGCGAGCCGGCGAAGAGCGCGGAGAGGGGATTCTGCTCGGCGGGGAGCTCCTCGCGTCCGAAGAGGAGCAGCGCGACGTCGTACGGACCCGCAGGGACTCCCGCGAGATCGCGTACGAGCTCGAGCGCGACGGCGATTCCGCCCTTCATGTCGCTCGCGCCGAGCCCGTGCACGGCCGCGGCGGAAATGCGGCCGGGGAGGTTTCCCTGTGCCGGCACGGTGTCGTAGTGGCCTGCGAGGACGACGAGGGGAGCAGCGAGCCGCCGCTCCGGGACGAACAGGAACGCCTCGTCGCCCGCGTACTCGGGTGTGAGCGAAGAGGGCACGAGCTGGAGCAGGTGCTCCCGGATCTCCCCCTCGTGGCCGCTCTCGGAGGGGATGTCGACGAGCTCGAGCGTCCGCGCGGCGAGGCGATCGGCGAGCGCGTCCACCCGGCGGACACTAGTCACTCGGATGTGTCGGAAACGCGTAGGGTGCGCCCGACATGCGGACGGATGGGTGGCGACTGGTCGTTTTCGTCGGGATCGCCGGCGGTGTGGGCGAGGCTCTCCTCGCGATCTCCGATCCGGGAGTCATCGTCTTCGCGGCGTCTTCTTCGTCGGAGCCGCGTTGGCCTACCGCAGGAAGCTCATCGGGGTCATCGTCGTCGGGCTCATGTCGCTGATCGAGGTCGTATTCCTCCCGTTCTATCCACGAGACTCGACGAGCGACTGGATCATCCAACTCTCGTTCGGCGTTCTTGGCGTGGTGGGTGTTTTGGCGGCTGTCGGAGTATTCCTCGAGCGACGCCGGAGCGGCACCGCGTCCGCGGCATAATCTCCGGGTGACTGCGCGCCAGCCCGATCCTGCCCCCGGGGCGGAGCCGGAGCGCGGATTCGTCGTCGGAGTCTTTGCGAAGGGAGTCGACGGCGAGACGGAGCTCGCCGAGCTCCGTGAGCTCGCTCGCACAGCCGGCGTCGCGCCCGTCGGCGAGGTGGTTCAGCACCGGGTCCGTCCGGATCCGAGGACGTTCGTCGGGAAAGGGAAGCTCACAGAGCTGAAGGAGGCCTACGCCGACGCCAGGGCGGAGGTCCTGCTCGTCGACGAGGAGCTCAGCCCGACCCAGCAGCGCTCGCTCGAGAACGCGCTCGAGGCGCGTGTGGTCGACCGCACGCAACTCATCCTCGACATCTTCGCTCAGCACGCGCGCAGTGCCGAGGGGAAGCTCCAGGTGGAGCTCGCGCAACTCGAGTACAACCTCCCCCGCATGCGAGGCCTGTGGCAGCACCTCGAGCGGCTGGGCGGCGGCGTGGGCACGCGCGGACCCGGCGAGAGCCAGCTCGAGTCCGATCGCCGGCTTGCCCGGACGCGCGTCTCGCTCGTCAAACGACGCCTGCGCGACCTCAGCGCTCAACGAGCGACGCGGCGCAAGGAGCGGAGGGGGACGACGGCTCCGACCATCGCGCTGGCCGGATATACGAACGTCGGGAAGTCGACGCTGCTCAACGCGCTCACGGGAGCGGAGGCCTCCGTCGACGACCGTCTCTTCGAGACGCTCGACCCCACGACGCGAGCGTTCGAGCATCAGGGGAAGCGCTACCTCGTGACCGACACGGTCGGCTTCATCCGCCGGCTCCCGACGCAACTCGTCGAGGGGTTCGCCGCCACGCTCGAGGAGACGCTCGTCGCCGATCTCGTGCTCCACGTCGCGGATGCATCGCTGACGGAGGAGCGCCTCCGAGGGCAGATCGACGCCGTGCAGTCGGTGCTCGCAGAGATCGGAGTGGACGATGTCCCGGTCGAGTTCGTGCTGAACAAGGTGGACCTTCTCGATCCGCTCGCGCGGCGGCGGATCACGAACGGCTTCCCGCGCTCGCTCCAGATCTCCGCGAGCACCGGGGAGGGACTCGGTGCGCTCAAGTCACGTGTCGAGGAACTCTTCTCAGACCGGTTCGAGGATGTTCGCCTGTTGGTGCCGTACCAGGAGGGCCGGGCGCTCGCAGAGCTCTACGGCCTCGGCGCACCGATCGCCGAGCGCCGGGACACCGCCGAGGGAGTCCGCGTTCGAGCGCGGCTCCCGCGCCGTGAGATTCCGCGGTTCGCCCGGTTCCTGATAGCGGAAGAGACGGACGCGGAGGTCTCGGTTCGGTGATCGAGGTCGCCGTTCGGCGGCTGCGAGACGACGCCGTGCTCCCCGCGCAGGCATACCACGGCGACGCCGGGCTCGATCTCGCCGCCTGCGACGGCGTCACGCTCGGGCCGGGGGAGCGGGCGGTCGTCGGAACAGGCATCGCCGTGGAGATCCCGGACGGCTACGCCGGCTTCGTCCAACCGCGCTCCGGTCTCGCGTCGCGGCACGGGATCGGAGTCGTGAACTCGCCGGGCTTGATCGACCCGGGCTACCGCGGCGAGATCCGGGTCGTGCTCCTGAACACGGATCTGCACCACCATTTCACCGTCGAGCCGGGGATGCGGATCGCACAGCTCGTCGTCGCTCCTGTCGCGTCCGTCCGCCTCGTCGAGGTCGAGGAACTGGCCGCCACGGAGCGCGGCTCCCGCGGCTTCGGGTCGTCGGCGCACTAGGGATGGGTGAGCCAAGGATTCGCGTCTCCGCGATCCTGCGCTGGCGCGGGCGGATTCTCCTCGCACGGCACGAGAAGGGGGAGAACGAGATCTGGTTGCTCCCGGGCGGCGGCGTGCGGAGTGGGGAGAGCCTCCTCCGCGCACTTCGACGCGAGCTCTGGGAGGAGACAGGGCTCTTCCCGGAGGGCACGGAGGTGCCGCTGGAGGGGCCCGTCGCCCTCGTGGACTCGATCGCCCCGGAGCTCGGCCTCCGGCGCAAGCACGTCGTCCACGTGATCTTCGCCGCGGACGTGTCCGGGTCGCTGGAGGACGTGTCCTCGCAAGACGAGGCCGTTCGCGGGCACCGCACGTTCGAGTTGCGCGAGCTCGACGGGATCGTTCTCCACCCGCCGATCCAGCGGTTTCTCCAGCGCTGGCAATCCGGCGACCCGGCCGTGTACCTCGGCGAGATGTGGGTGCCGTAGGCGGCCGGCACTCGATCGCCGAGGCCGCCTCACAATCGGCACGATCCGTATCACATCCGTGCGCAGTACGGCGTTACGCTGGAGGCGGGTGGTGGGCTGGGGTACCCCACTGGCGCAACTGTTGTCAGCGGCGGCCGCCGCGGGCCCGCGCCCGCCCCGCCGCCACGCGATACGCCTCGGCCTCGAGCTCGTCCGGCAGCGGATCGAGCTCGGGCGGATCCCCACCGGACGCGTGCGCGAGCGCCTGCGAGAGGAGCCAGTCCGCGAGCCAGGGATTGCGGGGGAGGAGCGGCCCATGGAGGTATGTGCCGATCGCCCGCCCGACCCGGCAGCCCTCGAATCCCGACTCGCCGTCGTTCCCGAAGCCGAAGACGACCTGTCCCAACGGCTCGGCACCGGGATCGAGGAGCGTCCGTCCGGCATGGTTCTCGAAGCCTGCGAGCGGGTGTGGAGCACCCGGCTCGAGCTCGCACTCGAGTAGGACGTCTCCGATCATGCGGGTCTCGCCTGCCCTGGTCTCGTGCGGGAACAGGCATGCGCCTGGCATGAGCGAGCCGTCCCTGCCCCGGTAGCCTCGCCCGAGGAGCTGGTACCCGCCGCAGACTGCGAGGACGGCGACACCTCGCGCGACCGCCTCGCGGATCGGCTCGTCTTTCGACGTGAGGTCCGGGGCGATGAGCGCTTGTTCCCGGTCCTGACCGCCTCCGATATACAGCAGGTCGTGCCCTCCGGGCTCGAGCTCGTCCCCGAGCCCGATCGACTCCACCGCCAGCTCATGTCCCCGTAACGCCGCCCGACGCGCGAGGACGGCGATGTTCCCGCGGTCGGCGTAGATGTTCAGGTACTCCGGGTACAGATGCCCCACCCGGATCTTCACGGCGCGTCCCCGTCCCAGTACGGGCGTACGAGTCCACGTTCGGTCAATATCCCGCGGAGCGCGAGCATCGCCGTGTAGGTGGGGAGGACGACGAGGTCCGTACCGGCTTCCGTAAGCTCCAGCCCGCGGTCGAGCGCGCTTTCGAGCGACGGCACGACCTCGAGCCGGTCGTGCGGTAGTCCGCCGTAGACAAGGCGCAGCCCCAGCTCAGCCGCGCGTTCGCCGGTCACGACGACGCGTCCCGCGTGAGGAAGCAGAGGCTCGAAGTCGACGTCCCAGATCCAGGACACGTCCCGCCCATCCGCGATCGCGTCGTTCAAGGCCAGGACGAGCACGGGAGGCACGCCCGTCTCGAGTGTTCGAAGAACCTCGTTCGCGCCGGCCGGGTTCTTGATCAGCAGCATGACGATCCTCCGTTTGCCGGCCGGGATCCGCTCGAAGCGACCGAAGGCAGCGCTGAAGCCCTCGAGCCCTGCTCGAATCGCGCCGACAGAAGCGCCCATCGCAAGACCAAGCGAGCTCGCCGCAACCGCGTTGTAGACGTTGTAGAGCCCGGGGAGAGCGAGCTCGATCTCCGTCTCTCCGGCGGACGTCGCGAGCCGGAACCGGGACCCGGCGAGACCGAGGAGCTCGATCTCGCGTGCAGCCACGTCGAGGGGCGGCCGCGCATGACCGCACGCGGGGCAGCGGTAGTCCCCGAGGTGGCCGACGTACGCGGCCGCGTACTCGTACGGCGCGCCGCAGCGCAGGCAGTACTTGGAGTCGGCGGCATGCTGGAGCGTCGGGCGAGCGTGGCGAGCGTCGTCGAGCCCGAACAGGAGAACACGCTCCCGACCGACGGCGAGGTCGGCGACGACGGGGTCGTCCGCATTCACGACGAGCATGGTCCGCTCGGGAAGGGTGCGGACCGCTGTACGCCAGCGTTCGGCCACGACTTCGAGCTCGCCGTATCGGTCGAGCTGGTCGCGGAAGAGGTTCGCCAGCGACAAGGCCCGCGGCAGCGTGCGCTCGATCGCCTCCGGAAGCGCCGCCTCGTCCACCTCGAAGAGGCCCAGCTCGGCCCCGTCAGCCGAGAGAAGCGCCGACGCGATCCCCGAGAGCAGGTTCGCGCCGGCGCGGTTCCACGCGAGGCGGTGATCGGCGCCGAGGATTCGGGCGGCCATCGCGGTCGTGGTCGTCTTCCCGTTGGTCGCCGAGATGAGCGCGACGCCCGCCGGAAGGCGTGCAGCGAGAGCGTCCACCGCACCGGGATCGACCTTCCACAGGAGCTTCCCAGGCAGCGTCGTCCCACCCCCGCGCCCGGCGACCCGCGAGAGCCGGCCGACCGTGCGGGCGGCGATCGTCTCCAACCCGATGCGTACGCCCATCGAGCGGCGAGGGTAGCGGGTGGGGAGGAGGAAGGGCCTGCTCTGGAGTACTTGCAGGATTCTCAAAACGCTCTAAGCTGCTTGCACGTATGACCCGACCGCGCACCAGCAGGCGTGCACAGCTGCGCATCGACGAGGCGGAGCTCGCCGCCTTCCGCGCCGGCCTGCGGCGCCGCTACACCGACGAGGAGATCCTCGCCGAGCTCCGCGCCGGAGCACGCCGGCTCGGGCGCTCGCCCACGATGAGGGAGTTCGCGCAGGATCCGGAGGCTGCGGTTCACCCGCAGACCGTCATCGAGCACTTCGGGACGTGGAACGCCGCCAAACGCGCGGCCGGGCTCTTTCCGCGCCGCTTTCTCACCCGGGAGGAGCTCCTCGAACAGCTGCGCGGGCTGGGGAAGGAGCTCGGGCGCCCGCCGACCGCCCGTGACCTCGCCGCACGGAGAAGGTCGTTGCCTTCAGCGTCCCTCTACGCGCACACGTTCGGCTCCCTCGCGAACGCGCTCCGCGAGGCCGGATTCGACGTGCCTCTGGCCCAGGAGCGCCTCGATCGCGCGATCGCGCAGGGCGCGCTCCTCGCGAGGGAGCTCGGGCGTCTTCCGAAGATGGCCGACTGGGCCGACGCGCGCCGGGCCGATCCGGGGATGCAGTCGGAGTGGCAGGTGTACCGGCTGCTCGACGTCCCGCGGGGGGCGTGGACCGCGTTCCAGTACCTGGTCCGCGAGCGGCTGCGCGAGGAGGGAGTTGACGTCGGTCCGGATGGAACTCTAGGCCGCGCCGGTTGAGGCGATCACGGCGAGCCGCTCGAGGCAGGAGACAGCCTCGTGCGGAGCGCGAACGGGCGGGAGCGCGTCCTCCTCGCGGTAGCTCCGGTCGGGGCGGAAGCGGCGTTCGCGAACGACCTGACCGTCGACGACGTGCACGAGCCTTCCTTCGCGCACCTCGCGAACCTCGAGCCGCACGTGCAGCGCGGCCTCGACGATCGCGAGCGCACGCCGCGTAGAGGCGAAGAAAAGGTCGGCGCGCGTGCACCCGATCCACAGCGGGCGCCTGAGGCCGCGGGCGAGAAAGAGGGTCGCGGGATCGCGTTCGTCCAGCCACGCTGCGGCCATCGCCCCGTGGAGCTCGGAGAGCGCGCGGGGATCGTGCCGGCGAATCTCCATGAGGGCGAAGATGGCCTCTGAGTCGACTGTCATGTTCGCCTCGAACCGCTCGATCCCGTAGCGCGCCAGGAGCTCGTCGTCGTTGAGGACGACGCCGTTGTGCACTCCGACGACCGCTCCGTGGCGGATGGGGTGGTTGTTCGCCTCGATCTCGGGGTGACCCTTGGTGTAGTCCCTGACGTGGATGAGCGCCTGGGACGTCGTCGGCGACATCTCGATCTCGTCCAGCAACGCGCTCGCACCGCCTCGGAGCTTGGTCACGTCGATGGCTCCCTCGGGGCCACAGGCTGCGTAGCCGACCGCGTCGGCACCGCGCTCGGCGATCCCGGCCAACAGCGCCTGCGCGGCGAGCGTGCGCTCGACAGGGGATTCAGAACTCAGGCTGTAGCCGGCTATTCCGCACATGGATCGAGCACTCGATCGGACCCCAGTACCTAACGTAGACGACGGAGATGATGACTCTGTTTGCGCTGAGTCCTTCGGCTTCTCGCTCCGGCGCGAGATCCCTCGTCCCGGATGTCATCCCTCAAGCGGGGCAACTTGCAGGCCGATACATGCGCCGTGGAAGGCAACGCGGCCGAGCATCTCTTCGACTCCGCCGACGACGAGACACCGGCCGCTTCGGACGAGGCCGAGTCTCGCGAGCGTGTGGACCTCGCGGGGCCGAGCCCCGACGATCCCCTGAAGCTCTACGTCCGGCAGATCGGGGACGGGCGGCTGCTCACGCCTCCCGAGGAGCGAAAGCTGGCGCGGCGCAAGGACGAGGGCGACGAGGTCGCAAAGCGGCGCCTGATCGAGTCGAACCTCCGGCTCGTCATGTCCATCACACGGAATTACACGCGCGCGGACGTGCCGCTGCTCGACCTGATCCAGGAGGGCAACCTGGGGCTCATTCGGGCGGTCGAGAAGTTCGACTACAAGTTGGGCTACAAGCTCTCGACGTACGCCACGTGGTGGATCAAGCAGGCGATCTCGCGCGCGCTCGCCGAGCAGGGTCGGACGATTCGACTCCCCGTGCACGTCGCCGACCAGGTACGCCGTGTCACCAAGGCGCGGCGCCTCCTCGGACAGAAGCTCAATCGTGATCCGTCCATCGACGAGATCGCGGTCGAGATCGGCGTCACGCCCGAACGCGTCCAGGAGCTGCTCGAGCTCGTCCAGGATCCCGTCAGTCTCGAGACCCCGATCGGGGACGGAGACTCGTCGGTGGCCGACCTCATTCCCGATCTGAGCGCCGACCAGCCGGAGACCGAGACCGCCGACCGCGCCCGCTCGAGCGAGCTGCTCGAGGCGCTCGCGAAGCTCCAGCCCCGGCAGCGACGCGTCGTCATCGAGCGGTTCGGCCTCGACGGCGTGCGTCCCCGAACCCTCGAGGAGGTCGGTGCGAACCTCGGGATCACGAGGGAGCGCGTCCGCCAGCTCGAGGCGCGTGCACTGCGCGAGCTGCGAGCGGTCGCGCCCGGACTCGAGCTCTATCTGCGCTCGTAGCGGTCGGGTCTCACGCTTCCGCCTAGGTTACGTCGACCGACTCCATCTCCCGGAGGCCTGCGAGTCGCCGCAGGGACTCGAGCTCGATCTGCCTGACGCGCTCGCGGGTGAGGCCGAGGCGCCGGCCGATCTCCTCGAGCGTCTGCGGCTCGGCGCCGCCGAGCCCGTAGCGCATGACGACGACCTCGCGCTCTCGCGCGGGCAAGGCGTCGAGCGCGCGGCGCAGCGCCTCACTGCGGAGATGGAGCTCGACCGCCTCCTCGGGCAGGGGCTCGTCGCCGGCGACGAAGTCGCCGAAGACGGCGTCCTCTCCGTCGCCCACCGGAGCGTCCAGGCTCGTCGACGCGCGCGCAGCGGCCCTCACCTCCAGCACCTGCTGGACCGTGAGGGAGGCTTCGTCCGCGATCTCGTCGAGCGTGGGCTCCCGTCCGAGCTGCGTCCAGAGGAGCCGGTCGGCGCGGTTGATCTTCTGGAGCCGCTCGACGATGTGCACGGGCATCCGGATCGTCCGAGCCTTGTCCGCGAGCGCCCGCGCGACAGCCTGGCGAATCCACCAGGTCGCGTACGTCGAGAACTTGAACCCGCGGCGCCAGTCGAACTTCTCGACCGCCCGGATCAGGCCGAGCGTCCCCTCCTGGATCAGGTCGAGGAACGGCAGCCCCTGGTTCCGGTAGTTCTTGGCGATGGAGACGACGAGGCGCAGGTTCGACTGGATCATCCGCTCCTTGGCCTCCATGTCCCCGCGCTCGATCCGCTTCGCGAGCTCGACCTCCTGCGCCGCCGTCAGGAGTTGATGGCGGCCGGCCTCGCGGAGAAAGAGCTGGAGCGCGTCCGTCGTCGTCTCCACCGGCGCCGTGATCGCCGCCACGACCTCGGAGTGGGGGGGCGGCAGCTCGACGATCTCGATCCCGCGCTGGTCGAGCTCGCGGAGGAACGCATCTTGCTCGAGCTCCGTGAGCTCGTACGCCTCGGCGATCTCGGCGAGGTCGGACGCCCGGATCGTCCCGACCTGCTCGGACTGCTCGAGCAAGAGGCGGATGTCCTCGGTCTTGAGGATGTGCTCGATGTCGATCTGGCTCACGCGCGGCGGCGGGGGACGCGAGAAGTGTCAGGTGACACTCTCTCGCGTGTGCGGCCCCGTGTCTAGGGGGTGGCGAGGAAATCCCTCGTCGTGATTACGTGAGCTCGTCCGCGAGCAGGTCCAACAACAGACCGTCGGCCCACCGCTCCTCGACGTGGTCCCACCAGTAGGAGCGGAGAACGCCGACCCGGCGGAAGCCCACGGCCTCGTAGCAACGGATCGCGCGCGTGTTCGCCGCCGCCGGGTCGATCACCAGGCGGTGGTGGCCCCGGTCCTCGAGCAGGTACCGGGAGGCCGCGCGGACGGCGTCCCGCCCGAGGCCCTGGCCGTGGAACGCAGGATCGAGGAACAGGTCGAGGCCCGCGTGCCGGTACTCCGGATCTGCCTCCTCGTATGCTTGGACGAAGCCGATGGCGGCGCCGTCCAACTCGACGACCCAGTAGGCCAGATCGTCGTCCGCCAGCTTGCCGCGCGTGTAGTCGGCATCGCGTTTCCGCCACCAGCGCGCTACGTCTGGCGTCCGCCTGATCTCCGAGACCCGCTCCGCATCGAGCTCGGTCATAGGCCGCAGGACGACCTGCTCGCCGTGAAGCATGGGGGCGTCCATTCGGCCTGAGGCTATCCCGACACGGCTTGGCCCGGCACGGTCGCGGGCGTATGCTCGGTGCCAGTCGACAGAGGAGGGCAGGTATGTACGCACGCGTTGCGGCTTTCGAGAGCCGCGACATGAGCCGGGTCGACGAGCTGATCACCACGGTGCGAGAACGCGCCAGGGCGGGGAAGGACATTCCCGAGGCCAAGCGGCTTCTAATGCTCATCGACCGCCAGGCCGGTACCGCTCTCGGTATCTCGCTCTTCGAGAGCGAAGAGGCCATCCGCCGAGCCGAACCCGCGTTCGAGCGGATGGGAGACGAGATCCCGGAGGAGATGCGCGGGCGGCGCACCTCCGTCGACATCTACGAGGTTGCGATCGAGGACGTGGTAGAGGGTGCGAGCGCCGCTCGCGTGAGCTCGCTCGCTGGACCGCCCGAAGGGATCGACGAGGGCATCAGCTTCATCAAGGAGCAGATCGCGCCCGAGGCCGGCGACCTCACGGGGTGGAGGGGCATCCTCGCCGTCGTCGACCGCACGACGGGCCGCACGAAGATGGTCACGTTCTGGGACAGCGAGGAGTCGCTCTGGGCGAGCGAGGAGCGGGCGAATCAGCTCCGCAGCCGGGCCGCCGAGGCTATGGGCGAGTCGATCACCGGCGTCGACCGATACGAGGTAGCCGTCCACGAAGTCCTCGCGGCCACGACCACGTAGTCGTCGAGTTGAACGACGGAGGGGCGGCCGGGAGGCCGCCCCTCCGTCGCCCCGGAGTCACTGAGACACTGGCACTCTGGCTCGCCGAGAGGTGGGGGCTGTCGCAATCGCCTTCTCGCTTGACACATTTGGAACAAGTGTTGTAGCATCGCTGCGCTGTGAAGGCGGTCGGGCGCCTCCGATTCACTGCGGCAGCGGCAGTCGTCTTGGCTTTGAACGCTGCCATCCTGGCTGCGGGTGGCTCTGCAGCCGGCTACGCAGCGTCCGCGCTCGGATGCAAGCTCGCCGGTGTTCGCTATGTGGGAGCGGCGGCCGGCAAGGCGAAGGTGTGCTTCACGCTGACCGCAAATCTCAAAACCATGCGGGAGCACGCGTACGAACCCTGCGCGGCCTCGGACGTGGTGATCTCACAGAGCCGCGTCGCGAAGCCAGTCGCGGTCCGCGCGAACGGCACGTTCACGACGACTCGAGGGGACCTCGCCGCCGGCGGCGCAGGCCTCGGTTTCGTCAACTTGACCTTCAGCGGCCGGATTCAAGGGAGCCGCGCGTCGGGCACGCTCCTCCTGCGTGCTGTCGACACCGGGTCGACGTTCCGCTGCACGTGGACGGCGCGCCGGACCTCTCGCTGAAGCTCACGCACGATAATCAGCGTTATGTCAAGTTGGCGTTCGACCCACCCCTCTCCGCGGCCGGAGCGACTCTGAACTCCCGCCCGCACCGCGAGCACCTCACGTTGACGCCGATGTCGCCGGCCAGCCGCCTGCCGCAGTAGGGGCAGAAGCGAACCGTGCCCGTCGCGGCGTCAGTGGCTGCAAGCGCTCCGCGGTCGACCCAGTGCAGAACGGGGACCGTGACGACGAAGGCGGCGAGGGCGATCATGACGACGCCGAGACTGCGGACGTACCACTCCCCAGGATCATCGAACCACAGGAGGAGGCTGTACATTCCCGCGCCCGCGGCGAGAAGCACGAGGGTTGCCCCGAAAATCCATGCGTGTCGGGGCGCGAGTCGTGTTAGCGCGAGCAAGCTCGCGGCTACGCCTGCGACAGACAGCGTCAGGATCGTCCCCATGGTCCTCGTCCAGGTCTCGCTCTCCGGCTGAGTCCAGATGAGGACGATCGCGAGCGCGAAGCCGGCGGCGCCCAGGGTGGCGCCGCCAAGCGGCACGGGACCGAGGAGCCTGCGCTCCCACGCGGGCTCGCACGCGAGCGCAAGCAGTACCGCACCCGTTATGCAGAGGGACGTTCCCAGGATCTTGGCCTGCGTCTCACCGAAGTCGGGTGTGAGCACCGCATAGATGCCGAACGCGGCGTTGATCGCGACCGATACGAAGAAGACCGAAAGCCCGACGCGGCGGGTTCGGGCGCCAAGCGCTCGCCGGCCCGCCCCCTGTCTCGGAGCTTCCCGCCGGATGTGTCCAACCGAGATCGACATGTGGCGCCTCCTTCCGCACGTACCGTCCCACCCGAGAGCCGGGAAGGCATCGGTGACGTCCCCGATTGGGGGTCCGGACCTCTCGCCGCGAGGCGCGGTGTCTTCTGGGCGCGGCTAGAACGTCGCGGACCTCGCCCCCGCCACGATCGCGAGCACTACGATCGCGGCCAGGACGAGCCGGTACAGGACGAAGACGCCGTACGTGTGCCGGCGCACGTATCCGAGCAGCCAGTCGATCGCGAGCAGGCCGCTCCCGAACGCCGCGAGCGTTCCGACGAGGAACGGCCCCTCCCACCCGTCGGGGAGATCGCCGAGGAGGACGTCCCCAACTCCCTTGAGGAGCACGGCGCCGAGCACCGTCGGCAGCAGGAGCAAGAACGAGAAGCGCGCCGCGCTGTCGCGGTCGAGCCGCATCAGACGCCCCGCGGTGATCGTGATCCCGGAGCGCGAGACGCCCGGCGCAAGCGCAAGCGCCTGGGCGAACCCCATGACGATCGCATACCGCAGCCCGAGGTCGCCCATCCCGCGCTCCTGCGGGAAGCGGTCGGCCCACCAGAGGAGCGCCGCTCCTGCGGCGAGGAGCACTGCGATCTGCCAGGGCTCGCCGAGCGTGTCCGCGATCACGTCCTCGCCGCCGAGGCCGATGACGCCAGCCGGGATCGTCGCGACGAGGACGAACCACGCGATGCGCTCGTCGGGCGTCTCGATGCGGCGGCACCCCACCGATCGAAAGAAGGCACGGACGAGCCGCACGACGTCGCCCCAGAAGTAGGCGCCGACCGCGACGAGCGTTCCGAGGTGGAGCGCGACGTCGAACGTCTGGTTGAAGCGGTCGTGCTCCTCCAGGTACGTCCAGTCGGAGGCCCAGGGGACGAGGATGAGGTGCGCGGAGGACGAGATCGGCAGCAGCTCGGTCAGGCCCTGGACGACACCGAGGACGAAGGCCTGGCCGTTCGTGAGCGCGTCCGGATCGTCCGCGACGCCGAGAAGCGTGAGGACGAGGGCGAGCCCGAGCGCCGCCCCCGCGGCGCCGTACACGAGCGAGCGGCGCACGGGCTTGATCCTACGTTGCGCTGGTCCGCCAGAGCCCCGGAAGAAAAACGACGCAAATTGCGGCAATCCGGTGAAAACGGACCTTGACCGGGTCGGCCCCGTCGCTTAGCGTCGTTCCTGCACCGAGCACGGGGCGCGACTAGGTTGAAGCCCAGCTCGAAGGCTCTACGCGGAAGCGGACGGTCAGCGGGCTGAGTGGACGAAAGCGCCACCGGCTCGGTGAATTTTTCTGGGGTCAGGTCTTGCAAGTTGCATTGGGACGTGCAACATGCGAGACCTGACCCCGGCTACGATCGCGCGCGATGCATCTTCGTGCGGCGAGCGTCGACCAGGGCGTCCACGCCTTTGCGTGGGCGCTGGTCTTCTTCCTCTACATGTGGCTTGGTGCCGTCCTGGTGGGCGCTCCCAGCGGGGCGTCGCTTGTCATCTCGCTCGTCGCAGCGGGAGGGATCTTCCTCCTCGTCCGCACCCGGGGAGGCGACTACCCCGGGCCGCGGTAAGCCTTGACGGCACCTAACGCTTCGGCTCGTTGCTCAGAGCCGTGACGAGACGGTCCGCGAGGTCGCGGCCCAGGGCGGCTTCGAGCCGAGTGAGCGCAGTCGCCCGCTCGTCCTCCCCTCGTTCGCCGAGCGCGTTGACGTCGGCGAGCAGTCGGGAGGAGCCGGCAGGGGCGACCTTCGTAAGGACGGCGGCACTCATGCGACGGCTATCGACCCTGGTGTCCAAGGGGACGATCCCTGGCGGGAGGGAAGCGTCGGGAGGCGGGCTCTCAGGGCTCGAGATCGAGTCTCCTCTCGTCGAAGCGGGCCGAGTCGAGCTCGCCGCGGAACTCCTCGATCGTGCGGAGGGCGTCCTCACCGAAGACGTGATCCACCACGCCGATCCGCACGTCGTTCCAGAAGGGGACGTCGAGATGCGCACGGGAGACGAGGTTGACCGAGACGGCCGCGCACGCCGGACAGCGCACGGCGAGGCCGAGCGAGCCGCCGCCGGGTGCGATGAGCGCGAATGCGGAGGGCGTGACCGGACGCGGGCGTCCCTCGAGGAAGCAGTAGAAGCTCCAGGGCCACTCCCCCGCTCCGATCCGCGCGGCGGCGACCTCGACGAGCTCGCCGGCGAGCGGATCGTCGAGGGACGTCATCAGATTCCGGAACGTCCCTCCCGCCCGCAGGCCGAGCGGGGCCCAGTCGAGGTCGTCGTGCGAGACGAGACCGGGATGCTCGCCGCCGCAGGAGCATTCGAACGAGATCCGGTAGACGGCCGGATGCGCGGCTCCGGGTAGGCGCTCGAGCGAGCGAAACGCGGAGAGCGGCACCCGCGGATCCCGTCCGTGCGGGCACGGGAACGAATACCTGCTCGTGAGCGGATCGAACACTGTCTCGTTGTAATCGGCCGGGCGGACAGCGCGCCCGAGCGCTCAGTACAGGATCAGTACTGAATGAGGGAGTGAACGTCGTATCCGTCGAGGCGGTCGCGCCCGTGCAAGAAGGTCAGCTCGATCACGAACACGACGCCGGCGACGACCCCGCCGAGCTGTTCGACGAGCTCGAGCTTCGCCTTCGCCGTTCCCCCGGTCGCGAGCACGTCGTCGAGGACGATCACCCGCGCGCCCGGCTGCACCGCGTCCCGATGCACCTGGAGACGGTCCGTCCCGTATTCGAGCTCGAACGTCGCCTCGATCGTCTCCCGCGGGAGCTTCCCGGGCTTCCGCGCCGCGATGAAGCCCGCGCCGAGCGCGTACGCCAGTGCGCCTCCGAAGATGAAACCCCGGGCCTCGGCACCGAGGATGAGGTCGGGTTCTCGCGGTCTCGCCCACTCGGCGAGGCGGCGGATCGTCTCCGAGAAGTAGTCCGGATCGGCGATCAGCGGCATGACGTCCTTGAAGACGATCCCCTCCTTCGGGAAGTCGGGGACGTCGCGGACGCGTGCTCGCAGGTCGAGGGTCATGACGCCCGCTCCACGACGGCGCGCAGGTCGCGGAGGAAGAGCAGGTGCGACAGTTCCTCGGCGACGCGAGCGAGGACTTCGAGATCCTCGACGGCCCCCTTCCGGCGCTCGGGGTTCCGCGACCGCAGGCCGGGAGCTACGAGCTGCTCGACGAGCGCCGCCTGCCGGCCTCCGGCCGTGAGGAACGTACGGAGGTGACGTGCGTCGATCCCGAACCTCGCGAGGCGCGCACACGCCGCAGCGACATCCGCCTCGCTCTCGCGGTAGAGACGCTCACCGCTCTCGACGCGCGAGATGACGACGCCGAACTCCTCGAGCTCTCGGACGAAGTCGGGGGCGACGGACGCACGTTCGCACAGCTCGGCGCCGTGGATCTCATCCTCCGTCCCGGTCAGCCCGACGACTCTCCGCCGGGTACGGTCGGCGCTCGCCCCGGGCCCGTCGAGCTCCTGGCGAATCACTCGGAGAGGCAGGAACTCGTCGCGCTGGAGCCGGAGGATCGTCGTCAGCCGCTCGATGTCGTCGGGCGAGAAGAGCCGGTACCCGCCACGCGTCCGGCGCGGCGTGATCAGCCCCTGGTCCTCCAGATAGCGGATCTTCGAGACGGAGATGTCAGGGAACGCCTCGCGAAGCTCCTCGCACACGGACCCGATCGTCCGGAGCCTCGGCTCCGCGCCGCCCTTCCCGCGTCTGGTGGCCGCGACCGTGCTCATCGCTGCCGGAAGGTCAGCCGGTACTTCCCGATCTGCATCTCGTCGTCGTCCTCGAGGACCGCCGACTCGATTCGCCGGCGGTTGACGTAGGTGCCGTTGAGGCTGCCGAGATCGCGGATCGTGAACGTGTCGCCCTCGCGCACGAGCTCGGCGTGCTGGCGGGAAACGGTGACGTCGTCGAGGAAGACGTCGCACTCCGGCGAGCGCCCGATGAGCGTCCGCCCGTCGGCCGGCCGGAACGACTGGCCCGCCATGCCTCCCCCCGAGCGCACGACGAGCGCAGGCCCCTTGATGCCGACTGCCCCCTCCGCGGCGTCCGCCTCCTCACCTGCCGCGTCGACGTCGAAGCTCATGGTCGTCTCGGATCCGGTCTCCGTGGCGAGGAGAGCGCCGCAACGCGGGCAGTAGTTGGCGGTCGCCGGGCTTCGGAAGCCGCACTCGGGACAGTAAACGTGCGTCACGTGTCGTCGCGGTCGGCCGCCGATGTGGCCTTCCCGGTCAGGATCTCGCTCAGGCGCTCGACGTCCGCGAGCTTCGCTTCGCCCGCGCTCACCTGCTCGCGCAGGCGCGCAACGAGCTCCGCGCGGAGGATGTCGATGCGCCCATGCAGCACGCGGCGACGGAAGGAGATCTCGTCCTCCTCTTTCTCGAGCTCGCGGATCGTCACGCGGAGGTCGTCGTCGGTCAGCGTGGAGAGATCGGGAAGCGGTTCCAAGTCGCGGCCTTTCGTCGTGGGTCACCTGAGTAAAGCAGCAGGCGCTCCCAGGGGTCAACCTCAGGTTGAGACTTTCCCTCTATTCGCGGTCGATCCCCACCCCCCTGCTGTCAGCGCGGCGAGGCGAGCTCGCGGCGGACCCTGAGCACGTACTGCACCCCGGCGGCGACGGCAAGCGCGACTCCGATCCAGAACAGGACGAGCGGCCAGTCCGTGCCCTTTGCGGTCACGATGAGGAAGCAGAGCGAGGCATAGAGCACCCAGGTCGCGGCCTTGCCGAGAAAGGTGACCTCGAAGTCGTAGCCCCGCGGCACGACGACTTTGTAGCCGAGGACGAGCACCAGGTCTCTCGAGAGGACGATGAGCATCGCGACCAGCGGGATCCGACCCTCGGTCCAGAGAAGGACGACGGCGACGCCGATCATCAGCCGGTCGGCCAGGGGGTCGGCGACTTTCCCGAACCTCGACTGCACATGCCAACGGCGTGCGAGGTACCCGTCGAGCTGATCCGTGACGGCGGCGCCCGCGAAGAACACGCCTGCCCCCCACGCCGGGCCGTCGCCCGCCTCGAGGAACAGCCAGGCGAAGACCGGAATCGCAGCGAAGCGCGCGATCGTGAGCGCGTTCGGGATCCGTGGGCGAACCTCGTCCCAGGTCACGCCGGAAACCCTAGAGCCTCCTGAAGGAGCTCTCGGGCCTGCTAGCGTCGCCACCCGTGGCCGAGCCCTACGTGCTGCCTGGTTTCGTCAATGCGCACAGCCACACGTTCCAGCGCACGCTCCGGGGCCGCGCAGCCGGCGGAGACTTCTGGGCCTGGCGGGACACGATGCTCGGCGAGGCCGAGCGCCAGACCCCGGAGCTCGTGCGCGCGTCGTACGAGGCCGCCTACCGCGAGATGCGCGCCGCCGGCTACACGGCGGTCGGCGAGTTCCACTACCTCGGGCTCCCCGAGGCCTTCGCCGCCGCCGAGGCGGCCGCCGCTGCGGGCGTGGAACTGGTCCTTCTCCACGTCGCCTACGCCCGGGGCGGGCTCCCGCGCTTCCGGCAAGAGTCGGTCGGCGCCTACCTTGCCGAGGTCGAGGAGCTCCGCGGAGCCGACCTTCGAGTCGGGGTTGCTCCCCACTCCGTGCGTGCGTGCCCGGGCGACTGGCTCGAGGAGATCGCGCGCTTCGCGGAGCGGGAAGGACTCCCGCTCCACGTTCACGCGGACGAGCAGCCGCGCGAGGTGAAGGAATGCCTCGCCGAGCACGGGTGCCGCCCGATCGAGCTCCTCGCGCGCACCGGCTGTCTCGGAGAGCGGACGACGATCGTCCACGCGACGCACGCCGACGGACCGGAGCTCGACTTGCTCGCCTCCGCGGGAGCGACGATCTGCACCTGCCCGACGACGGAGGCCGACCTCGGCGACGGCTTCCTCCCCGCCGAGCGCATCCGCACCCGCTCGATCCCGCTCTGTATCGGCTCCGACTCGAACGTGCGGATCGACCCGTTGGAGGAGCTTCGCGAGCTAGAGGGGATCGCGCGCCGCCAGACGGGTCGCCGAGGAGTCTTTACGACCGAGGAGCTCCTCCGCTTCGGCTCCGAGCTCGGGGCGCGGGCGCTCGCAATCGACGCGTGGCCTTCGATCGAGGTCGATCTCGGGCATCGCTCGCTTTCGGGCGTCTCGCGCGACGACGTCCCAGCCGCCCTCGTCTCGGGCTGCGGAGCAGACGTCGTCCTCACACCGAAGTGAGACCGAGCAGAAGCGCCGCGGACACGAACCGCGGCCGAGCCATGACCACGTACGCTGCAACGACAAGGGCTTCCAGATCGGCGGTCCCTGCCGGGACCCACGTGTTCACATCAAGTCTCTTGGGGCGTCTGCGGGGAAGGACTGGGGCCGGTCGCACGTGACACGGTGATGACGACCTTGCCGCGTGCGTGGCCCTTTCTCATATACCCGATGGCCTCGGGGACCTCGCTCAGCGGGAACGTCCTGTCGACGATGGGCGTGACCTTGCCGGCCTCGAGGAGTTCGTGAAGCGTCTCCAGATCTTCCTCGCGCTCCCTCGAGATGAACGTGCCCAGCTTCTGACGCACGAACGGCGAGAGCAGGTGCGCCCGGAGTTGGCGATCGATGCCTCCGAGCCACCGTCCGCCTCCTTCTCCTCCGACGATCACGAGCATCCCCTTGGGGGCGAGGGCGCGCCGGAGGTGTGGCAGCGAGCGGTTGCCGGCGATGTCGAGGATGACGTCGTAGCGGTTGCGACCGTCGGCGAAGTCCTCGCGGGTGTAGTCGATGACATGGTCGGCGCCGATCGATCGCACCAGGTCGGTCTTCGTGGTGCTGCAGACGCCGGTCACCTCCGCCCCGTACGCCTTGGCCAGCTGCACTGCGAACGTCCCGACGCCGCCCCCTGCGCCGATGATCAGGACTCGCTGACCGGGTCGAACCTTCCCCTGGTCACGAACGGCCTGGAGGGCGGCGTAGCCGGAGATGGGGACGGCCGCGGCCTGCTCGAAGCTGACGTTCGCCGGCTTGGGCGCGAGCCGGTCCGCTCGAGCGCATGCGTACTCGGCGAAGGAGCCGCGGCAGGTGCCGAACACCTCGTCGCCCGGCTGGAACCGGGTCACGTTCTTGCCCACCGCCTCGACGCGCCCCGCCACGTCCAGGCCGCGGACGGGGTTCTTGGGCGCGCGCAGCCCGATGCCCGCGAGGCGGAAGAGGTACGGCAACCCCGCCACGAAATGCCAGACGCCCTGATCGACGCCGGCCGCGTGCACCCGTATGAGCACGTCGTCATCCCCGACCACCGGCTTGTCGATCTCCCTGAGTTCCAGTACGTCGGGTGAGCCGTACGTGTCTTGGACGATTGCCTTCATGGTGTCTCGCGCTATGTGAAGATGATCTGAGCGCCTGCGCTTCGGTCGTAGAACTCGCCGACCGTGAGGATGCCGTCCACCTGCGGGACGAAGTCGTCCTCGGTCAGACCGAACATCTCCACCGTCGCGTGGCAGGCGTAGATCCCACCGCCCGAGTCGTGGATCAGCTCGAGGAACTCGCCAATCGGCGGGATGTCGAGGCTCTCCATCTGGCGGGCCATCATCTTCGTTGCAACCCAGGACATGCCCGGAATCGCTCCGACCAGGGTGGGCATGTGCAGGCCGGGGTTCCCGACCGTCGCCACCTTGATCTTCGCCTGGCGGTCCTTGCGGAGCGCGTCGAGGCCGAAGAACGTGAAGAAGAGATCGGCCTCGATCCCCTCCATGCGGGCGCCGTTGGCCATGATCAGCGCCGGGTAGATCCCGTCGAGTGAGCCCTTGGAGACGACGATGGAGACCTTCTCGATGAGCTCGCGCTCCACCTCCTGCGCCGGCTCGAGCTCGTGATACAGCTGGGTCATCGCTCTCACCTCTAGATGCAGCCTCGGGGCTTCGGGATGCCGCCGATCTTCGCGGCGAGCTTCGCCGGGCCCTTGGGAAACAGCTGGTACAGCTCCTTGATGGGGACGCCGGACTCCTTGCCGAGCGAGCGGATCGAAGGAGCCGTGCCCGTCTCGAGGTAGCGCTCTCGCATGAACTCGACGACCTGCCAGTGACGAGGCGTCAGCTCGGGAATGCCGTTCTCGCGGGCGATCTCCTCCGCGAGCACGCGGTTCCAGTCCTCCGGGTACACGAGAAAGCCTTCCGCATCGACCTCCACGTCGGCTCCGGCGACTTCGGTCATGGCCATCGTCTCTTGCCTCCTTCCGATACGTGCTCCAACTGCCGCTCCTTGCCGCTCATCTCCATCGACGGGGAGATGCCGGGGATGTCTCGTCCGGGAAGGAGCGCGTGCCAGTAGAGCCATTGGAACATCAGCTTGCCGAGATGGTTCAGCCGCGACTCCTTGAGGAGCGGCAGCGGCCCGACTGCGTTCGGGAAGCGCCCAGGGAGGGGCTCCGTCTCGTAGTTGAAGTCGATGAGAAGCGCCTTCCCGAACCCGGTCTCGATGAAGCAGTTCGCGTGTCCGTCGTACGAGCCCTCGAGCTCGTCGCCGGCGAGGAACCGGCGCACGTTCTCGGTCAGTGCCTCTCCCTCGAAGTGGGTCACCGAGCCCGCTTTCGAGATCGGAACGTTCGTCGCGTCGCCGAGCGCGAACACGTTGGGGCGCGCAAGCGACTGCAGCGTGTGCGGTTCCGTAGGCACGAACGCAAGCTCGTCGCCGAGCCCTTCCGAGCGGCCGACGTAGGGTGCGCCCTCGTGCAGGGGCACGGTCACGAGGAGGTCGAAAGGCACCTCGCGCTCGTCCCAGCTCACGAGCCGGCCCCCCTCGCCGTCGGCCTCGCCGACCGCGAACTCGGTCACGAGCTCGACGCCCTTCTCCGCGAGCAGCCCGGCGAGGCGCTCGGAGGCGATCGGCTTCGTGAATGCACCATCCAGCGGCGTCACGTACGTCAGCTCGACCCGGTCCCGGATACCTCGCTCGGCGAAGTACCAGTCGGCAAGGAACGCGAACTCGAGCGGCGCGACCGGGCACTTGATCGGCATGTCGATCAGGTTCACGACCAGACGGCCGCCGTCGAAGGCGTCGAGGACGCGTGCGAGCTGCTCCGCACCGGGCACGTCGTAGAACGTGAACATCCGCTCTCGCCAGCCCGGCCCGGTGAGGCCCTCGGTCTCCTCGGGTCGAAGGGTGACGCCGGTCGCGACGATCAGGACGTCATAGGGAAGCGTGCTCCCGTCGACGAGATGCACCCGGTCCTCGGTCAGGGCGACATGGTCGATCTCGGACACGTGGAGGTCGATGCCGCTCCTGAGCTGCTGCCTCCGTGGGCGCACGATCTCGTCCACGCTCGCGAGTCCGAAGGGCACGAAGAGAAGGCCCGGCTGGTACACGTGCCGGTCGTCCTTGTCCACGACGGTGATCGCCGCCTCGTCCTCGTCGTACAGGCGGCGGAGCCGGTTGGCCATCATCGTGCCCCCCGTACCTCCGCCGAGAATCACGATGCGCTTCACCGCTGCTCCTTCGCTCCCGGGTTCATGTGCCCAGTCTCGGTTGCGGAGACTTGGCCCGGCAAGCGGGGATGCGCGGAACGTGGCTGCGGAGTTCTACGGGGGGCGCTGCGGCACACTGGTTCCATGCGATAGACGGCCCCAGTGCCCCTCATCGCCGCTGCCGAAGGTCACGGATCTCGAGCGCCGCCGCGATATCGGTTACCGAGAGGATGCCGGTGAGACGCCCGTCTTCGATGACGAGGCCGCGGTTCACACCGCTTTCCTGTAGCTGGACCAGCGCCTGAGCCGCGTCCTCGACCTCGTGCAGGATGGGCGTCTGCTCGATCGACAGCATGCAGTCCCTCACGGTCAGCTCGTCCCAGTCGGCGCGCGCAGCCTGCGCGACGGACCGAAACGGGAGGAGCCCGATGACCCGCCCGTCCTCGACCACCGGATACGTGGTGTAGCGATGGCCCCACACGACGTCGTCGACGAAGCGCCCGAGCCGCATCGACGGCGGCACAGAAACGGGATCACGGGTCATGAGATCGCCAACGTGAAGCCCGGCAAGGGCCCGCGCCGCGGCGGCCCAGCGCACCTCGGCGCGCGATGCCTGGAGCACGAACCAGCCGATGAGCGCGAGCCCGGCGCCGCCGAGCGCGCCGGAGAAGAGGAATAGCGCGACGCCGAGGCTGATCAGGAGATACGAGAGGACGCGAGCCACCCCTCCCGCGGTTGCCGTAGCTGCCGCGCGGTCGTCGCTCCTCATCCACAGGAGCGAGCGCAGCACGCGACCGCCGTCGAGCGGCAGCGCGGGAAGAAGATTGAAGACGAGGAGCGCGACGTTCGTATAGCCGAGCCACGCCGCAACTCCATCCATCGCCTCGGGAAGGCTCGCCGCGCCGGCCAGAAACACAAAGAACAAACCGAGTACGAGCGTCACGAGGGGGCCGGCGGCGGCGATGCGGAACTCGGTCCCGGCGCTCGGAAGGTCACCCTTGAACTTCGCAACACCGCCGAAGAGCCAGAGCGTGATCCCGTCGATCTCGACGTGCTCGCGACGCGCTTGCAGCGCGTGCCCGAGCTCGTGCAGCAGCAATGAAAGGAAAAAGAGGAGGGCGGCGATGACTGCCATGGCGACGTACGCGCTCGTCGAGAGATCTGGGTTCTGCGAAGGAAAGACGTTTGTGGCCAGCGTCCACGTGATGAGAGCGAAGATGACCGCCCAGCTCCAGTTGATCCCGATCCGGACGCCGGCGATTCGACCGAGCGAGATGGTGTCACCCATTACAGACCCCCGAGAGCTCTCTGCACCAGTCTCACGTGGGGAGAGCGTGTCGACAAGCGGAGATCCGCGGAGGGCACATGCGGGGTTGTACGGGCCTCTCCGAGGCGCTTCGGCGCTACTCTCGAAGGTGCGATGTACCGCTTCGTCGAGCACACGGCCGAGCTCGAGGTCGAGCTCGAGGCCGAGTCGGCAGAGGGAGTCCTCGAGGAGGCGCTCCGCGCCTTCGGCGAGCTCACCGGGCCCGCGCGCGGCGAGCCGGTCGAAGAGCCGATCGACCTCGAGGCGACTGACCTCCCCGCGCTCCTGGCCGCGTGGCTGGACCAGCTCGTCTTCCTCGCGGACACCGAAGGGCTCGTCCCCGAGAGCGCGGACATCTCCGTCTCCGGAACGCGTGCCACAGGTGTCGTACGCGGTCGTCGCGGCAAGCCGCGCCCGCTCGTGAAGGCGGTGACGCTGCACCGGCTCCGCTTCGGGAGGCGGGACGGAGCCTGGCGCGGTCGGGTGGTGCTCGATGTCTGAACGCTCGGCGCTGGTACGAGTCGACGACACGACCTGGGAGATCCCGATGTCCGCTCGCGCCGACATGCGAGTCCCGGCCCGGATCTTCGCCGACGACGAGATCCTCGACGAGATCGCGGACGACCTCTCGCTGGAGCAGCTCCAAAACGTCGCGACGCTCCCCGGCGTCGTCGGCGCCGCGATCGCGATGCCGGACATCCACCAGGGCTACGGCTTCCCGGTCGGCGGCGTCGCGGCGACGGAGCTCCCGGACGGTGTCGTCTCCCCCGGAGGCGTCGGGTACGACATCAACTGCGGCGTCCGGCTCCTGGCGCTGCCCCTCCTCGAGAGCGAGCTCGGCGACCGACGCGAGGCGCTCGTCCACGAGATCTCGCGCTCGGTGCCTGCGGGGGCCGGGAAGAGAGGCGTCCTTCATCTCCGGGGCACGTCGCTCGACGATGTCCTTCGCGACGGGCCCCGCGCGCTCCCGAACGTGCGCGCCGAGGACATCGAGCGGACGGAGTCCGAGGGCCGGCTCGAGGGTGCCGATCCTTCGGCCGTCTCGGAGCGGGCGCACGTCCGCGGGCGCGATCAACTCGGGACGATGGGCTCGGGGAACCACTTCGTCGAAGTTCAGGCGGTCGAGGAGGTGCTCGACGCAGGAGCGGCCGACGCGTACGGACTGCGTGAGGGTCAGGTCACCATGCTCATCCACTCCGGCTCCCGCGGCCTCGGCCACCAGGTCTGCACGGACTACGTCCGCCTCATGGACGGCCGCCTGGCGAGCTACCGGATCCACCTCCCGGACCGGCAGCTCGCCTGCGCGCCCGCGTCCTCTCCCGAGGGCCGCCAGTACCTCGGCGCGATGGCCGCGGCTGCGAACTTCGCCTGGGCGAACCGGCAGGCGATCGCGGACGGCGTGCGCCGGGCGATCGCGGTGGTGCTCGGGCAGGACGTCGCCGAGCGAACGCATCAGGTGTACGACGTCGCGCACAACGTCGCGAAGGTCGAGGAGCACGGAGGGATGCGCGTGTGCGTGCACCGGAAGGGCGCGACGCGTGCGTTCCCTGCGGGCTCCGAGGAGATCCCGGAGGCCTACCGTGATGTCGGCCAGCCGGTGTTCATCCCCGGCTCGATGGGCACCGCGAGCTTCGTGCTCGCGGGGGAGCCCGGCTCCATGGAGCGATCCTTCGGGACGACGTGCCACGGTGCCGGGCGCCGGCTCTCGCGCACGGCCGCACGCAAGCGAATCCACGGCAACGAGCTTCGCCGCGAGCTCGAGGCGCGCGGCATCGTCGTCCGCTGCCCTTCTCCGAAGGGGCTGGCGGAGGAGGCCCCGTTCGCCTACAAGGACGTCGACCGCGTGGTGCGGGTCGTGGAGCAGGCCGGCCTCGCGCGCCGTGTCGCGCGGCTCGTGCCGCTCGGCGTGGTCAAGGGATGATCCGCGTGGCTTCCGACGTTTGACAGCGCGATGGACGTCAGCGAAGCGACCTTCGAGGAGGACGTGATCGAGCGGTCACGGGAGACGCCTGTGATCGTCGACTTCTGGGCAGCCTGGTGCGGGCCGTGCCATGCGCTCACGCCCATCCTCGAGCGAGAGGTCGAGGGTCGTGACGGTGCCGTCGTCCTTGCCAAGATCGACGTCGACGCGAATCCAGAGCTCGCCGCGACGTACCGCGTCCAGGGCATTCCCGCAGTGAAGGGCTTCAAGGACGGGCGCGTCGTCGCCGAGTTCGTCGGCGCGCGTCCCCCGGCCGCGGTCGCGACCTTCGTCGACGAGCTCCTCGCGCCCCCGCGCATCGCCGGAGTCGTCGAGGATCTCCGGGCGAGCGGGGAGCTGCCCGAGGTCCTCGCCGCGCTCGAAGCGGGCGACGAGGAGCGCGCGCTCGACCTCGTCCTCGAGGCCATCCCGGAGGCGCCTCCCGAGCGCCGGGAGCGGCTCCGGGAGCTCGCCGTCGCCGTCTTCGACGACCTCGGGCACGACGACCCGGTAACGGTGTCGTACCGCCGGAAGCTCGCGACCGCGCTCTACTGACGGGCGAGGGCCCGGAGCCGGGCCACCCAGCGAGCCGTCGCGTCGAGGTATGCGCGCTGCGCGGCGAGACCTCTCCTCCCCCACGCTCCGTCGTACCCCGGCCTGCCGACCTGGATCTTCGCCGGCTCGATCTGCGTTCCCTCCTGCCACTCGTTGTAGCTCGTGATCGACACGACATCGGCGTTCGCCCGGAGCGCTACCTTCCACATGCGGTCGTACGTCGCACCGTCGAGCCGAGAGCGGACGAGCGTCTGGGGCGTCGCGAGGCGGGCGTCGTAGCCCGGGCCGACCGAGGGCGCACACAGCAGGCCGACGGTGTGGGCCTGCGTGCAGAAACGCCGGAACGTCGAGCCGTTCCACGTTCCCACGTCGTACGTGTAGACGCCGTCGAACCCCGCCGCCTTCGCGCGTCCGTCGAACGTCGTGTGGCCGAAGATACGGACGCCGTCGAGGTCGGCGAGCGCCTCCGCCCACGCCGCCGCCGGATCGCGATCGGCGTCGTAGACGTAGAAGTCGGTGATGCCCGTCTCGCGCAGGCGGGCGATGTCCGCCGCAGCGCTCGCCGGTGTTCGTCCCGGATACGGCTCCAGGTGGACGGCGACCTCGAGCCCGTGGCGGCGAGCGGCAGCCACGGCAAGCGGGAGACGCAGGTCCTCGGGCGACCCCGTACCCCACCAGGACACGACCACGGTCCCGATGCCCATGGCCGCGATCTCGCGCATGTGCGCGTCGACCACCTTTTCGTTGGAGGAGGAGTACAGGCCGCGGCTCGGGTAGTAACGCGTGGACAGGGTCGGCGTCTCGCCCTGGCGCTCGACGTACCAGTGAGCCCAGCCGCCGTCCCGGACGGGCGTCGAGTACCAGGGGTAGTAGAAGATGGACGACTCGCGCGACCGGGCTGCGGATTCGACGCGCTCTGCACCGGCCGGGACGGCGACGATCGCGGCGCACGCCACGGCGGCCAGGGAGATCAAGATTCGCGCACCGCTCACGCCGGGCGAGACTCTAGCGTTCGGCTCTGATCGTTGAACGCTCCCACGGCACTCCGGGTTCGACGCCGCCTGTCACCGACCTTCGACGCGTCTGTACACGACTAGGATCACGGGCGGTGGCCGAGTACCGATACCTCATCGTCGGGGGCGGCATGACGGCGGACGCGGCCTGCCGTGGGATCCGCGACCACGACGCTGACGGCGCGATCGGCGTCGTTGCGGAGGAGGAGCACGAACCGTACGCACGCCCCCCGCTCTCCAAGGCGCTGTGGGCGGGGAAGGACGAGAACTCGATCTGGCGGGGCACGCCCGGCCTCGGCGTCGACCTCACTCTCGGGCGCCGGATCGTCTCGCTCGACCTCGGGAAGGGCACGGCGACCGACGAAGCGGACGAGACCTACTCGTACGAGCGGCTCCTGCTCGCGACCGGAGGCACTCCGCGGACGCTTCCGTCCGGGGACGAGGGCGTCATCTACTACCGGACGCTGGACCATTTCCGGCAGCTGCATGCCCTTGCGGGCGAGGGAGTGCGGGTCGCCGTGATCGGCGGCGGTTTCATCGGCTCCGAGCTCGCCGCCGCGCTCACCACGAACGGGTGCGCGGTCACGAACGTCTTCCCGGAAGTGGGAATCGGTGCCTGCCTCTTCCCGGCCGAGCTCTCCGTGTTCGTGAACGAGTACTACCGCTCCAAGGGGGTCGACGTTCTCCCGGAGGAGCTCGTCGAGTCGATCTCCAGGGACGGGGACGCTTTTCGAGTGAAGACGATGGGCGGCCGCTCGGTCGAGGCGGACGCCGTCGTCGCGGGGCTCGGCATCGTGCCGAGAACGGACCTCGCGGAGCAGGCCGGGCTCCCGGTGGAGGACGGCATCCTCGTCGACGAGTACGGCCGCGTCCAGGGGCACGAGAACGTGTTCGCCGCCGGCGACGTCGCCCGCTTCCCCGTCCCGGCGCTCGGAGGCTCCCGGCGCGTCGAGCACGAGGATCACGCGAACACCCACGGGCGGCACGTGGGCGCGAACATGGCCGGCGCGCACGAGCCCTACGACCACCTCCCCTTCTTCTACTCCGACCTCTTCGAGCTCGGCTACGAGGCGGTCGGCGACGTCGACTCCCGGCTCGACACCGTCGTCGAGTGGGCGGAGCCGAACCGCAAAGGGGTCGTCTGCTACGTGGACGGTGACAGCAGGGCCTGCGGGTGGCTGCTCTGGGACGTCTGGGGCAAGGTCGACTCCGCGCGCGACCTCATCCGGGCGCGCCAGCCGGTCCACGGTGAGATCGTTCGCAGCCTGATCGACTGAGCCAGGCACAGCGCGAGGACGTCGAACACGACGTACCCGCTCGCAGCGCCGCTCGGCGGGTTGCCCTGCGCGAGTCCGAGGCCGGGGACGCTGGATTCCCACGTCCACGTGCCGAGCGCCGTGCCGTAGAGCTCGAGCCCCGCGACGGCGAGGAAGACGCCTGCGTACACCGCGCGGCGCGTTCGCAGCAGCACGACGACGAGGAACCCACAGCCGATCGCGCCTGCGAGGTCTGTCGCCGGGAGGACGGTCACGCCAGCGAGACCCCACACGGCGGCGCCGATCGCTGCAATACCGAGAAGCACGCGCGTATGCCGCACCGCCAGCGTCGCCAGCGAGAGCCCGGCCAGGTAGACGAGCCCGTGTCCCGGCGGCACGAACGCCGGCAGGTTGTCGAGCCGGTAGGTGTACAGCCCCCAGAGGAGCGAGCCGACGACCTCGCCGATGGTCGCGATCCCGACGACGGCGAGCGCCTGCAGCCGCACCGCGGGGTCGTGGAGGGCGAGCAGGCCGAAGAGAACCGCGACGGTCAGCACGCCGAGGAGCAACTGACCAGTCCCGCCGACGTGGCCGTCGAGCCAGAGACCGCCCACGGTCCACGCGGTCACGGTCGCGAGGGTCACGAGGGCCGGCCAGCGCATCGGGAGGTTCTTTGCCACGCGGCGCGCGCCGGTTCGAGCCGAGATCGTGTGAGAAGAAGCGAATCGCATGCGGTCCTTCGCTACGAGCGCGTACTTGTGTAAGGTCGGGTTGTACCCGGGGACCTGTGTGAGGGGAGGGGGCAATGCTCGATCCCGGAGCTCGTGCTGACGGCACCCTAGCGAGGCGGCGGCTGTGAGGCTTCTGCCCCTCCTCCTGTCCGCCTTCTACCTCGCCTTCTACATCGTCCGCGGCCGTGGCGCCGCGCTCGCCGTGGGACTCGCGGCGCTGATCCTCAGCGTTTCGGGTATCGACTGACCGAAGCCGCTGCCGGCTCCGGCGCTATGAGCCCCCCTCCAGCGCGGCGGAGACGATGAGAAAGACCACTACGAGAATGGCTGAGACGCCCACCGCGTAAAAGAACAAGCGGATCGTTGCGGTCACGCTGCCCCCCTCCCTGCGTTCACCGAGGGATACATCGTACGACATCCGGGTCACGCAGTTGACGAGTACAGTCGATGCACCCATGCGACGCGTGCTGGCCGCAGCCGTGCTCCTCGTCGCCGTCTCGACACTCGTCCTCGTCGGCTGCACCGTCTCTTGGAGTCATGACGAGCCCGAGCTCGGGACGCTGCTCGACCGCGTCGTTGCCGCCGGCGCGCCCGGAGTTTTCGTCGTCGTGCGCGAAGACGGCAAGGTGCACAGCGAGGCGCGCGGCTTCGCGGATCGCAGCCGGTCGATCCGGATGCGCCCTGACGAGCGATTTCGCATCGGCAGCGTCACGAAGACTTTCGTCGCCACTCTCGTGCTTCGGCTCGCCGAGGACGGCAGGCTACGGCTCGACGACTCGGTCGAGCGCTGGCTCCCGGGCCTGATCCCGGGCGGTCGGGCGATCACGGTGCGGCAGCTGCTCTCCCACACGGCCGGGCTGTTCGACTACGTCGAGGATGCCCGAGTCCTCCGCGATCCCGAGCGGCGATGGAGTCCGAGGGAGCTCGTCACGCTCGCGATCGCGCATCCCCCTGAGCGGTCGCCTCCCGGGCGGAGCTTCGCGTACTCGAGCACGAACTACGTCGTGCTCGGCCTGATCGCGGAGGAAGCCGGCGGCGCGCCTCTCCGCCGCCAGCTTCGGGAGCGTCTCTTCGGGCCGCTCGGCCTCCGCCATACGAGCTTCGTCCCCGGTGAGATTCGGGGACGACACGTGCACGGGCATCGGCCGCCGTCGCATCAGGGCGTCGTGACCGGTCCTCCCGTCGACACGAGC
>JAHEXT010000054.1 GCA_023251945.1 Actinomycetes bacterium | reverse complement strand
CCCGGGCGGCGTCGACTTCCTCACTCAAGCCGTCCTCGACGGTCGAGTATCCGTCGTTTCGCTCGTGTGGCTCCGACAGTTGCCAGTACTCGTGCGAATCAAGCGCCTCGATCAAGAGGGCAAGCTCTGCTTCCGTTAGCTGCACGGCGGTTGCTTGCTGGCTCATCCATTGCTCCTTCGGTGGTCTGGGTAGGTCCGACGCGTGCTCCTCTGCCTTCAGGCAGCGCTGCGGAAGCGCTCGAATCGGATCGCCAAGCGCTCTGGATCCGGCCGCCAGGTGCGACGCCTGGGAAGCTGGATCGGCTGGCGGTGAAAGCCTTTGAGCAGATCCAGCATGGGTCCGTCCTCGTCCTCGAGCAGGCTGCGTGAGACGTGAACCTCATAGTCTGGAGAGATCCCGACCAGGTCATTGTCGAACGCTCGATGATGGATGGTGCAGAGGCTGAGTCCGTTCGAGATTACGGGCTCGCCATGTTCGTCAGCGTCGGAGATGATGTGCGCCGCATCCAACAAGCGCTCCTCCCTCAGAGAGCAGATCGTGCATTTCGTTTGGTACGGCGGCAGGATGAGCCGTCGGAAATGCCTCTGATGGACGCGCACGCGCGTCTCCCGAAAGGCGTACTGGCGCTCGATTGGATCCTCGATTTGCGCGGGGATCGGCTTGTTCCCCAAGTCGATTACCTTGCCCGGGGTGACGTGAACCTCACCCTCGACCGGATCGTCGGCATCAACGAACCACGGGAACAGAGGCTCGTAGTACCCTGCCGCGGTGGCGTGGAAGTAGACGATTGGCGTCTGAAGCGCGTATGCCGCGCGTAGAGCCTTGTTGTCAGGTTGATTGACATCGCCCGTGCGGTAGCTGTAGACCCAGCCGTCGGCTGTGGCCCTGTCGCGGTAAGGCGATTTGATTGATGTGTTGATCGACAGCGCCGCCGGACCGCGCTGCTCGCGGGCGCGAAAGATTCCTTTGTACGGTGTTAGGAAAGGGACGGATCCAGCACCAAAAGGGAACCCGCGCTCAAGAGCTCCTCGGTATGGGACGTCCTGCACGTACACCGACGTCAGCCGACGCAGCTCAGCGAAGCAAGCGCTGCGCAGGGCCTCGTCTGGGTCGTGCATCACGCGATTCTCCGACTCGCGTCTCGACAACGCAAGTCGGCCCCTCTCGTGGCGGGTCGCTTGCGGGTTCAGTGAGTCGATGTCGCTACGAGCAGCCGGTGTTGGTGCCGCAGTCGCGGCAGGTGTAGCAGCTCCCCGTCCGCACCATGCGGCCGCCGCAGCGGGAGCACTCGATGGCGTCCTCCCACTGGTTGAAGAGGGCCGTCTGGCCGGGCGGGGCGGGCTCGAGCGCCGCTACAGCCGCGACGGCCTCCTCGCCGGCGTCGCTATACGCGGCCGCGAGCCGCTGCTTCACCTCGGCCGTTAGGATGCCGGCTTCCTCCTGCTGGTCGGTGGAGAGGAACTTCTTCCCCATCCAGCGGAAGATGTAGTCGACGATCGACTTCGCGACTCGGATGTCCGCGTCGTTGGTCAACCCCGAGGGCTCGAAGCGCATGTGGCTGAACTTCGAGACGTAGACCTCGAGCGGGACGCCGTACTGGAGCCCGAGCGAGACGGAGATCATGAACGAGTTCATGAGCCCGGCGAGGGTCGTGCCCTCCTTCGCGATGTCGACGAAGATGTCGCCGGGCGTCCCATCATCGAAGAGGCCGACGTGGATGTAGCCCTCGTACTCACCGACCTTGAACTTGCGGCCGACCTCGACGCGGTCGTCCGGGAGCCGGCGCCGCTGCGGGTGCGGGGCGATGCCAACGGCGACGGGGGCGAGGGTGGTCGCTCCCGCGTCGCCCTTCTTCGAGAGCGGTTGCGCGACCTTGCAGTTGTCGCGGTAGATCGCGATCGCCTTGACGCCGAGCTGCCACGACTCGAGGAAGAGCTGGGAGATCTCATCGACCGTGGTCGACTCGGGGAGGTTGACCGTGTTGTGGTTGACGATGCCGTTGCCCACGAACGCATGCGTTACGGGTACCGAGACGTCATAGACCTCGCGCACTCCTGTCTCACGAACGACTGAGACTGGGCTGAAGTGGAGATTCTGCTGGAGCACGATCTCGAGCCAATCGGGCAACTCGACCCCGGGGGCGACAGCGACCGCCTCGACCGACGCCCGGCTGACCTGCGCCGTGCGGGGGTCGACCAGGTGTCGGAACCGGTTCGCTCTGCCCGTTCCTTTCGCACTGTGGCCGCTGCGGCCACGCGGAATCAGCTCGTAGAGATCGCGCCCACGGATCCCCGGGATGAGGTCGGCCGTGCCATTACCGACGTTGGTCTCGCGGAGGGCGAACGCGCGCGCTTGCTTATGGGCCTCGGGGAAACGAAGCAGCGAGACGAACTTCTGCGCCTGTCGACCATGCGCGTAGACCTCGTCGAATGAGCGGTCGTACTCCGTGTTGTACTTCGTGATCCGGTTGTGCACGATCCCGAGGTTCGTGAGCACGGCTTGGAGATCGTCGAGCAGGCCGTTCGATGCCAAGCAGATCGCCCACTTCTCGAGGCTCGACGGCAGGTAGGAGTCGAGGCTCAGACCCTCGAGGAAGGCGAGCACTATTGCGCGGGGGGAGCGGAGGACAGCGTCCGGAATTCGCTTGTTCCGCGCACGATCGCCGCAGCCGAGGTAGTCGAGGAACTCCACGAGTGTTTTCGAGCTGAGCTCGACCGACGGGCACTTGCCGTCAGCGCGTGCAACTCGTGCCTCCAGGGTGAACAGTTTGCGCCCGGCCTCGACGAGACGGGCGATGACACCCTCATCGGTGTTAGCGATCCGGACTGTGTGGTTCTGGCGAGACGTGTGGCCCTCTGCTGCGTACGCGCCGAGGAAGAACGCGAGCTCCTCGGACATGGCAGTGGGCATCTGGATGCGCTTCTGGCTCCCGTGCGGCTTGGCGGGCTCGAAATCGCCGAGCTGCGCCGGGGTGTCCGACCAGACGTTGTCGCCGTACTGCGTCGCGACCTGGTCTCCGGGCTGAAGCTCGTCTAGTCTCCGCCAATCGAGGCCGCCTTCAGCAAGACCGACGAGCAGACGGTGGTTTGGCGTCCCGACGACGCGATGACCCGAACCCAGGACGACCTCGATCGTCTCGCGCTCGCCGCCGTAGTAGAAGGCGTTTGTCTCGCGAAGTCCGTCGAGCGATGCGACGGAGAGCCTCATCTTGCGGAAGCTGTCCTCCTTCTCGCCCCGATGCAGGCTTCCGATTCGGAAGAGACCTTCTCTCGTTGTGACGAGCGTGTCCGCGACGACGCACTTCGAGAGCGCGCCGGAGATGAACGGCTGGACGGCGCCCATCATCTTCACGTGACCCATGTAGTAGATCGCGCGGTCGCCGATCGCGCAGTCGAACACCGGGTGGTGCTCGGGCTTGACGTAGGGGGCACCGACGGTCGTGTTTCGCTCGTCGATGTAGGCGACAATCTCCCCGACCTCGTTCGGCGCGTAGCCGAGCTTGTCGAGCGCCATCGGCACGGTCTTGTTGACGATCGTGATCTCGCCGCCGCCGACGAGCTTCTTCGACTTCACGAGCGAGAAGTCCGGCTCGACCCCGGTCGTGTCCGCGTCGAGCATGAAGGAAATCGTTCCGGTCGGGGCAGCGACACTGGCCTGTGCGTTTCTGTAGCCGTTCACCTCACCGAGCTCGAGCGCCTCGTCCCACGCGCGCCTGGCAGCGGCCAGTAGATCGTCCGGCACGGAGCTGGAGTGGTCGATGTTGCCGACGGCAGCGCGATGTTTCGCGATGACCCCGATCATCGCCGCCGCATTGGGCTGATAGCCGACGAACGGGCCCATTCGCTTGGCGATCTCCGCTGACTTCCGGTACGACCGCCCGGTCAGAAGGGCAGTGACCGCGGCAGCGTACGCGCGGCCCTCGTCCGAGTCGTAGGGGAGGCCGCGCGCCATCAGCAGCGCGCCGAGGTTCGTATAGCCGATCCCGAGTTGCCGGAAGGCCCTTGCGTTTCGGTCGATCTCAGGCGTCGGGTACGACGAGTAGCCGACGATGATCTCCTGCGCGAGGAACACGACATCGACCGCGTGCTCGTAGGCCTCGACGTCGAACTCGCCATCCTCGCGCCGGAACTTCATGAGGTTGAGCGACGCGAGGTTGCAGGCGGAGTCGTCGATGTGCATGTACTCGCTGCACGGGTTCGAGGCGTTGATCCGCCCCGTGTTCGGGCACGTATGCCACGCGTTGATCGTCGTGTCGTACTGGAGGCCCGGGTCGGCGCACTCCCACGCCGCTTCCGCCATCTGACGGAGGAGGCCGCGGGCGTCCTGTGTCTCGACTACCGAGCCATCGGTGCGCGCAGTGAGGTTCCACTCCTTGCCCTCGAGAACGGACTCCATGAAGGCGTCCGTGACGCGGACGGAGTTGTTCGCGTTCTGGTACTGGATCGAGGCCCAGTCGGGCGAGTCGAGCGTCATGTCGTAGCCCGCCGACTCGAGGACGCGCGCCTTGCGCTCCTCCTTGGCCTTGCACCAGATGAACTCCTCGACGTCCGGATGGTCGACGTCGAGCACCACCATTTTTGCCGCACGCCTCGTTTTTCCGCCCGACTTGATCGTGCCCGCGGAGGCGTCGGCGCCGCGCATAAAGGAGACCGGCCCTGAGGCGTAGCCGCCTTTCGAGAGCTGCTCCTTGGAGGACCGGAGGCGCGAGAGGTTCACTCCGGAGCCGGAGCCGCCGCGGAAGATGATCCCCTCGCGGCGGATCCAGTCGAGGATCGACTCCATCGAGTCCTCGATCGAGAGGATGAAGCAAGCACTACATTGCGGCTTCGTCTCGAAGCCGACGTTGAACCACACCGGGGAGTTGAAGGACGCGTACTGGTTGACGAGGATCGCCTTGAGCTCGGCCTCGAAGGTGTCGGCCTCCTCGTCGGTCGCGAAGTAGCCGCCCTCGCGGCCCCAGCTACCGATCGTCTCGACGACGCGGCCGATCATCTGCTTGACGGAGCGCTCGCGCTCGGGGGAGGTCATGCGGCCGCGGAAGTACTTCTGGGCGACGATGTTGGTCGCGGTCTGCGACCAGAACTTCGGGAACTCGACGTCCTTCTGCTCGAACGCCGGGCCGTCCTTGCCGGGGATGTGGGCGTCGCGGATCTCCCACTCGATCTCTTCGAAGGGGTCGCGGCCGGGGACGGTGAAGTAGCGGCGCGGGGCGACGCTGGCCTCCTCGTGGACGACCGTGTTCACGATCTCGTCCGGAATCGCCTCCGTGACCTCTGGCGCCTGCTCCGCGGTTGCCATCGTCTCCTCCCGAGCGGTGTCCGACATCACGTCCTCCCGCCCGGTCGAGCGACGAGCGTCATACGAGCGGACCGGGGATGGTAGGACTCCCACCGGACGGAGTCTTTTCGGCTGTTTGCAGGGAGTTTCTGAACACCAAGACCCCCTGAATTCTACCCGGTGAGGTCAGGATCGCGGCCGGCGCGAAGCTTAGCCGAGCGTGTCGTCGTCAGCCGACTCGTCTACCCGGGCAGCTTGGCGGCGGCGGGAGAGGTAGCCGAGCGCGCCTGCTGCGAGCAGCGCCACGGACATGCCGCCGAGGACGATCAGGGGGATCGGGACCGACGAGGGGCCGGATGTGTCCACGTCAGGTGTTGCTTCGGAGCCCGTTCCGCCCGAGCCCGAACCGCCCGTGCCGCTGTCACCGGTTCCGCCTGTGCCGCCACTTCCTGTGCCGCCGGTACCACCTGTGCCGCCGGTACCACCCGTGCCGCCGGTACCACCCGTCCCGCCGGTACCACCCGTCCCGCCCGAGTTGCCATCCCCCGGGGTGGGATCGCGGCCGCCGGGTGCGAGGTCGCCCCTGAGCGCAGCCTGGAGCGCCCGCTCGATGACCTCCTGCGCGTCGGCGTAGTCGCGGAGCTCATCGGGGATCGCGTCGATCGCCTCCTCGTAACAGTGCAGGGGGTAGAGGTGGTCGATGCGCCCGTTGTCGAACCAGTCCGCGAGCACCTGCTTTCCGCAGGGCGTGGCCGCTGTGGCCGTGCCCGCGAGCGCCAGCGCGACGAACCCTCCGGCGAGGAGGGCGACCAGCGCGGCGAATGCGCGAGCGGAGCGGGTCGTGTGCGTCGAATGCGGTGTCACGGGCGCGACCGGGAGCCCAGTTCGGCGGAGTCTCCCGGCTCCAGGTGATCCGAGCGTGTGGGGAGAGTAAACGATTTGTTAGACGGATTCGGCACATACCCTCCCGACCGGGACGGCAAACGCCGGGAGCGATGGTAGCGTGGCCCGCCATGGAGACGGCGCCGGAGCCGTCCGTCGGCGCCCCCGGCGCGGGAGCTCTCGTCTTCACGGGACTCGTCGGCGCGGCGCTGCTGGCGGCAGCGTTCGCGGGCGACGGCTCGGACGTCGGCGGCACGCTTTCCGTCGGAGGCGCGGCCGTCGTGCTGCTCGCCGGCGCGCTGGTTGCCGTCGCGCTCGGCCGGCTCGCGCCGCCACGTGTGGGCCGGTCGGGTGGTGCGCTCCTGGCGACGATGGTGCTGCTCGTCGCCTGGACCGGCGCGACGGTCGCCTGGTCGATCGTCCCCGACCGATCGTGGGACGCGTTCGACAAGAGCGTCGTGTTCGCGGTCTTCCTCGGCCTCGGCGTCTTCGTCGCAGGCGTCGGCGGGCGGTTCGCGACACGGCTCGGCGCGTCCATGGTGGCCCTCTTCACGGGGGTCGTCCTGACCTGGGCGCTCCTTGCCAAGGCGATACCGGCGCTCGATCCCGGAGGAGACCGCGTGGCCCGTCTCCGCGAGCCCGTCGGCTACTGGAACGCCCTCGCGCTGCTCTGCGACATCGCTCTCGGGGCGGCGCTCTGGCTCGGTGCCGCTCGGGGACAGCGGACGCTGGTACGGGTCTCGGGCGGGTTACTCGCGTACGTCGCGACGCTCGCCCTCCTCCTGACTCTCTCGCGTGCCGGCCTCGTGGGCGGCGTGGTCGTCGTTGCGCTTTGGCTCGTACTGTCCCACGAGCGCGTCGAGGGTGGTCTCCTGCTGGCGGCGTCGGCGATTCCGGCCGGGCTCGTGGCGGCGTGGGCGTTCACCAGGCCGGCGCTCGTCGAGGATGGCGCGACGCGCTCGGACCGGGTCGCAGACGGCGCGGTCTTCGGCGTCCTCGCTCTGCTCGGCGCCGGGCTCGTGGTGGCGCTCGTCCTCGTCGGGATTCGCCGGGGTCTGAGCGAGCGCGCGCGCCGCACGGCGGGTCGCGGGCTGATCGCGGGCGCGGCCCTCGGCGTCGTCGCGGCGGCGGTCGTGCTCGTCGTCGCAGTGGGCAATGCGGTCTCCGCCGGCTCGTCCTGCTCGGAGGTCGTGAACGATCCGAGCCGCCTCCGCTCCGTCGACGTCAGCAACCGATTGTGCTGGTGGGGCGAGGCGTGGGACGTCTTCGCGGGGAACGCTCCGGAGGGAGCCGGGGCGGGCACCTTCGAGATCGCGCGCAAGCGGTACCGCGTCGACGCGCGGAGCGTCGTCCAGCCGCACAGCGTCCCGCTCCAGCACCTCGCCGACGGCGGTGTCGTTGCGTTCGGGCTCTTTCTCGCGCTCGTCGCGGCCGCCGCAGCGGCGTGCGTCTGTGCGCTTCGGCGCCTGGAGGGAGCCGAGAGGGCTGCCGCGGTCGCCCTCGTGGCCGCGCCGGCGGCGTACGGCCTCCATGCCCTCGTCGACTACAGCTGGGACTTCCTCGCCGTGACGGCTCCCACGATGGTCGCGCTCGGCGTCCTCGTCGGAGCAGGGCGCGCGGCGGGAGAACGCCGGCGCCGGCTGCTCCTTGGCAGCTCCGCCGTCCTCGTCGCCCTCGCGCTGCTCGTCTCGTTCGCCTCGCCGCGACTCGCCGAGCGAAGCGCGCGCGCTTCGACACGGGCGCTCGACGAGCGGGACTTCGACAGGGCACGCGACCGCGCGCTGTGGGCGCGGTTCTTCAACCCGCTCGCGGTCGACCCGGTGTTCGCGCTCGCGCGTATCGCCGAGCGGCAAAATCGCCGCGCGGCCGCCGAGCGCAAGTACGTCCAGGCCGTCGAGCTCCAGCCGGAGAACCCGGAGACGTGGTATGCGCTCGGCCTCTACGAGTTCCAGGCGCTGCGGAAGATGTGCGCCGCGTACCGGTTCCTGAACGAGGCGTACACGCTCGACCCGGCCGGGAACCAGTGGGTGCCGGGCGGCCCGCTCGACGTCGCCAGGGATGCGGTCAACGCCGGGGCGTGTGAGCCGTCGCGTTAAGTGCCCAGGATGAAGACGAGGTGGGCGTTGCCGAGATCCCGGGTGCGCATCCCGTCGAGCGGGCCGACGAGCTTGACGCCGAGATCCCGGCCCAGCCGGTGACCCTCGCCCGCGAAGCCCGGCCGGTACATGACGAGCGAGCGGGAAAAGTCGCTTCGTGGCGCATTCCCGACCTTCCCGACCCGGTAGCCGCGACTCCGCACGCGCGAAGCGGCCGCCGCCGCCGCACCCGTCCGGCCGTTGCCGTTGAGGACGAGAACCGTCGTCCGCGCGCGCGAGAGCTTCGCCGCCGGAATCCGCGCGGCCTGCCGCTTCACCGGGGCCGTCCGTGGGGAGGACGGGGCGAGCGCGCGCTCGCGCGCCTCGAGCTGGACGCGGTCGGAGACGGCCTGCACGAGCGCGCCGCCGCCGATCACGAGGAGGAGGAAGAGCTCGACGAGCGCAACGGCGCCGGCGATGTAGGCCGCGGTGCGCCAGGGTCGAACGAGGGCTTCGGGGGCGACGAGCGGGTGGTCCACTGCCGCGCTCGTTTCGCCCGCGGCGCCGCTACTCCTCTGTGCGTCAGACCGGAATCGGCTCGCACCGATTCCGGTCGCGCGAAAGATCCCTGAAGCGCGGCCGCTTCGCGGCCGCGGCGCTCCTCACGTCAGTCTTGCCGTGGCAGCGGCGAGCCAGCCCCACGTCGCGCGCAGCCCGTCCTCGAGCTCGACCATCGCCGTGAAGCCGAGCTCGGTGGCGGCAAGCGCCGGGTCGAGCGCGCTTCGCTGCAGCTCGCCGAGGCGGGCGGGCGCCTCGACGGCCTCGAGCGTCGATCCCGTGACGCGGCGGCAGAGCTCGTACAGCTCGAGCACGGACGTCTCTCCGCCCGTGCCGATGTTGAAGACGCCGCCCTCCTGCCCCAGTGCGGCGACCGTCGCCCGCGCCACGTCGCCGACGTAGACGTAGTCGCGCGTCTGGCGTCCGTCCCCGAAGATCCGCGGCTGCTGGCCTGTGGCGAGCGCCCCGAGGAAGATCGCGACGACACCCGCCTCCCCGTGCGGATCCTGCCGGGGCCCGTAGACGTTCCCGTAGCGGAGCACGACGTGGGTGGTCTCGTAGAGGCGGTTGTACGTCCGCAGGTACTCCTCCCCTGCGAGCTTCGCCGTCCCGTACGGCGAGATCGGACGAAGCGGGGCGTCTTCGGCGACGGGCCCATCGCATTCCCCGTAGACGGCGCCGCCCGTAGAGCTGAAGACGACCTGCGCTGCGTGGCGGCGGGCGGCCTCGAGAATGCGGACCGTGCCGAGCACGTTGACGTCCGCGTCCTCGACCGGGCTCTCGACCGAGATGCGCACGTTCGCCTGGGCGGCGAGGTGGAAGACCGCCTCGGGGCGCGCGTCGTCGAAGAGATCGTCGAGCGGCTCGCGGATGTCGCGGACGTGGAGCTCTGCCCCGGCCGGCACGTTCTCTCGCTTCCCGGTGACGAGCGAGTCGACGACGACGACCTCGTCCTCGCGCACGACGAGCGCGTCCACGACGTGGGAGCCGATGAAGCCCGCGCCGCCTGTCACCACCACCCGCACGGGCCGCATCCTATGGCCCGCCCCCGGCCGTAGGATTGACGGCCGATGTTCGTCTCCTTCGAAGGCCTCGACGGCTCGGGCAAGACGACCCAGGCGGAGCTCCTCTGCGCCCGTCTCGAGGCGGACGGGGAGGAGGTCGTCGCGACCCGCGAGCCCGGCGGCACCGAGCTCGGCGAGCGGATTCGCGAGCTCGTCCTGCACGGCGGCCACGTGGCACCGTGGGCGGAGGCGCTCCTCTACGCGGCGTCTCGGGCCCAGCACGTCGAGCAGGTGATCCGGCCCGCGCTCGACCGCGGCGCGACGGTCATCTGCGACCGCTACGTGGACTCGTCGGTCGCGTACCAGGGAGTCGGGCGGGGACTCGGGCTCGACGCCGTGCTCGCGCTGAACCTCGCGGCCGTGGGCGAATTGATGCCCGACCGCACGTTCCTGCTGCTACTCGACCCGGCCGACGTGCCGGCCCGACTCCGCCGCGACCACGATCGGCTCGAACGG
>JAHEXT010000053.1 GCA_023251945.1 Actinomycetes bacterium | reverse complement strand
ACAGCTTCGTCTCCTCGAGCGGCGTCAAGGAGATTGCCTCGTTCGGCGGCAAGGTGGACGAGCTCGTGCCCGAGGCTGTCGCGCGGCGCTTTGCCGAGCTCTACCCCGACGGGCGCCCCGGCGCTCCCGTCTCGCCCCAGGAGTAGACTTCCCGGCCCATGGACGTACTCGTTCTCATCGACAAGCTCGACGACCTGGTGCACAACGCGAAGGCCGTGCCGCTGACCGACCAGGTTCGCCTGGATCGCGAGGAGATCTACGAGATCCTCGACCAGATGCGCGCGACCATCCCCGAGGAGATCAAGCAGGCCCGCTGGATCGTCAAAGAACGGCAGGAGATGCTGGCTGAGGCGAAGCGGGAGTGCGACCGGATCATCCAGGAGGCCCGGGAGCAGGCCATGCGCGAGGCCTCGCAGACCGAGATCGTCAAGCTTGCCGAGAAGCAGGCCGAGGACATCGTCGACGACGCCCGTCGGTCGGCGCGGGAGACTCGGCTCGAGATGGAGGACTGGGCCGACGGCATCCTCTCGACGCTCGAGGTGAACCTCGACAAGTTCCTCACCGCCGTGAGGCGCGGCCGCGAGCGGCTCCACGAGCGCTCCCAGGAGACCGTCGTCGCGGGCATCGGCCCCGAGCCACTCGACGCCGAGGAGCTCGAGAGGATCAGCTAGGCGGCTGCGGGCTCGCGGGCGAGCTCGCGGCAGACGGCGATCGCGGTCTTGGCGAACGCCTCGGCGGCCGGGCTGCGGTGGCGGTCCCGGTGCCAGACGAGCCCGATCACACGCGGTGGAATGCGCCCCTGGAGGTCGACCACGGCGACGCTCTCGTCGTCCTCGTCCACGGTGAGAAGCGGCGCCACACTGACGCCGACGCCGGCGCCGACGAGACCCTGAACGGTTCCGTTGTTGTCCGAGCGAAACACGAAATTCGGCGTCCGCCCCGTCGACTCGAGGTGGGACTCGACCTCGTCCATCGCGTTGCAGCGGCTGAAGCCGACGAGTGGTTGAAGCGCGATCTCCTTCAGGGTCGGCGGGCGACGCAGCTCGGCGAGCGGCGACCCAGCCGGGACGACGAGGACGTAGGGGTCACGAAGGAGCTCGACCGTGTCGTACGGACCGGCGGGGACTGGAAGCGTCCAGAACGTCAGATCGAGCTCCCCGCGTTCGACCATCTCGAGCAGCTCCACCTCGTCTGCGGACTCACGGAGCACGATCTCGACCCCGGGGTGATCCTCGGAGAAGCGGCGAAGCAGCGTGGGCAGGACGCGCGTGCCGACGCTCTGGAATGTGCCGACGCGCAGTCGACCCGCGTCGCCGGCTTCGAGCGCGCTCATGTCGGCCTTCGCGGCGAGGATCCGCGCCTCGATCGCCTCGGCGTGGCGAAGGAGAATGCGGCCCGCTTCGGTCAGCGAGATCGGCCGCGGACCGCCCGGCCGCTCGATCAGGCGCAGCCCGACGATGCGCTCGAGGGTTGCGATCTGCTGCGAGATGGCGGACTGCGTGTAGCCGAGGCGTTCGGCTGCGCGCCCGAACGAACCTTCGTCGGCAATCGTCTTCAGGGCGACGAGGTGGCGTAGGTCGAGTCCGAGCCAACGATCAGGTTTCATGATCGAAAGCTAGCCTATCACGACTCCTGCTTATGATGCGTACGGGTGCGGGCGGCGCTACGCTCAGCGCGTGACGACCTCGATCGATCTGCGCCGGCTTCGCGTTCGTCCCGGCGAGCTCCGCCGGGAGCGGATCGACGTCGAGCTCGAGCCGTTTCGCCTCGGCGGGCAGCGGTACGAGCCGAGCCCCGCCGCGGTGCCGGCGGAGCTCGAGATCTCCCAGGCCTCGGGGGCCACGGTGTTCGCCCTTCGGTTCGAAGCGCGCGTGTCCGGTCCCTGCATGCGCTGCCTCGGTCATGCGGAGCTGGAGGTCGCCGTCGCGGCCCGCGAGTTCCACGATCCAGCCGGGCGCTCGGACGAGGGCCTTCGCTCGGAGTACGTGGTCGACGAGAAGCTCGAGCTCGGGGCGTGGGCGCGGGATGCGATCGCGCTCGCGCTGCCGGAGCAGATCCTGTGCCGCCCCGACTGCGCAGGTCTTTGCCCGGTCTGCGGCAAGGACCTGAACGACGAGCCGCACGAGCACGCCGACTTCGAGCCCGATCCGCGCTGGGGCCCGCTCGAAGAGTTGCGCGACAAGCTCTCGTAGTAGGCGCAAGACCGGAATTCGCTCGAGCGGATTCCGGTCTTGCGCCAGCTAGGATCTGTCGCGGCGCTTCGGCGCCGCTCCCATGACGGACTGATGCGATCACGAGGCTTCCGCGCTCCTACTGGCGCGTCTTCGTCCCTGCGGTCAGGAGGTTCCGTCGATGCGAGTACAGCTCGCGGGCGTCGCGAAGTACTACGGCGCCCAGAAGGTTCTCGATCAGGTCACGCTCACGGTCGGCCCCCACGCCCGGATCGGCCTCGTCGGTCCCAACGGCGTGGGCAAGTCGACTCTGCTCCGGATCCTGGCCGGGCTCGAGGAGTCGGACGAGGGGACTGTCGCGCGCGCGCCCGAGCGCCTGACCGCCGGGTACCTCCCACAGGAACGGCATGCGACACACGGTGGAACGCTTCTGGAGGTCCTCGCGCGACGAACAGGGGTCTCCGCCGCTGAGCAGGAGTTGCACGAGGCCGCGACGGAGCTGGCACGAGATCCAGCCGCCGACGACCGCTATGCGGCGGCGCTCGAGCGGTTCCTCTCCCTCGGCGGCGGAGACTTCGAGACTCGCGCCCGGACGACGTGCGCGGAGGTCGGGCTCTCGGTCGAGCTCGACCGACCCGCCGCCGGGCTCTCCGGCGGTGAGGCCGCCCGTGCGGCGCTCGCCGGAATCCTGCTCTCGCGCTTCGACCTGCTCCTTCTCGACGAGCCGACGAACGACCTGGATTTCGACGGGCTGGAGCGGCTCGAGCGCTTTCTCGACGGCTTCGGGGGAGCGCTGGTCGTTGTCTCGCACGATCGCGAGCTCCTCGACCGGACCGTCACGCGCATCGTCGAGATTCAGCCATCGTTCCATGGGGTGAGGGAGTGGGCCGGAAGCTGGAGCGACTACGCGGCCGCCCGCGACGTCGAGCGGCGTGCCGCGTACTCGCGACATGAGCAGGCCGTAGCCCGCCGCCGGAAGCTCTCGAGGCTGCTCGCGGCGCGACGCACCGAGGCTCAGGGCCTCGGGGACTCGCTCGGAAAGGCCACAGGCGGTGCTGACCGTCGCGCCACGCATGCCCTGCAGACGAAGGTGCGCCAGGCGGAGCGCTTGCTGCAGCGCACCGAGGTTCCCGAAAAGCCGTTCGAGCCATGGGAGCTCCGGCTGTCGCTCGCTGCCGGCGAGCGACCGGGTGACCTTGTAGCTGCACTGGAGGACGCAGTTGCGGTACGGGGCTCGTTCCGGCTCGGACCGGTCGACGTGAGTCTCGTTCCCGGCGAGCGCGTCGCGGTCACCGGCCGCAACGGAAGCGGGAAGACGACCCTGGTCGGAATGCTCATCGGGGAAATACCGCTGCTCGAGGGACGGCGAGTCGTCGGGCGCCGGACGACGATCGGCACGCTCGCCCAGCATCGGGCCGCGTACGCAGGCGAGGAGCCCCTGCTCACAGCTTTCCGCGCGAGGACCTCGCTCGCACCGGAACCTGCGCGGACGCTCCTCGCGAAGTTCGGACTCGGTGCCGATCACGTCGGTCGTCCGTGCGCGACGCTTTCGCCCGGCGAGCGGACGCGCACCCATCTCGCGGAGCTCCAGGCTCGCCGCGTCAACCTTCTCGTCCTCGACGAGCCGACGAACCACCTCGATCTCGAGGCCGTCGAGCAGCTCGAGTCTGCTCTCGACGCCTACGACGGGACGCTCGTGCTCATCTCGCACGACCGCCGCTTTCTCGAGCGTGTCGCCCCGACCCGTGAGATCCCCCTTTAGCTACACTCCTCAGCCGCCTATGGCCGTCCCGAAGCGGAAAACATCGAGGTCGAGGCGCGACAAGCGCCGCGCGCAGCACGGGATCTCCGTCCCGCGCGTCCAGGTCTGCCCGACGTGCAGACAACCGAAGCGCCCGCACCACGTCTGCCCGAATTGCAAGACGTACAAGGGCCGCGACGTCGAGCCGCTCCGCGTTCAGGCTCCGTAGATACTCCCCGCATGATTCACGTCGCCCTCGATGCCCTGGGCGGAGATCACGCGCCGGAGGAGATCGTCGCCGGCGCGGTGGCCGCTGCGTCCTCCGATGTCGAGCCTGTTCTGTACGGCCCCTCCGGCCTCGAGACGCACGGCCTCCGCCTGGTCGAGGCCGGCGAGTCGATCGAGATGGACGAGCATCCGGTCGAAGCCGTGCGGGCGAAGCCGGACTCCTCCCTCGTCCTGGCCGTCCGGGCCGTCGCTGACGGAGACGCCGACGCTGTCGTCTCGGCGGGGAACACGGGAGCGATGCTTGCGGCCTCGCTGCTCCACATTCGGCGGCTACCAGGCGTCCACCGGCCCGGAATCGCGGTCGTCATTCCCGCGCGCCGAGGTCCGAGCGTCCTGATCGACGCGGGCGCGAACGCCGACGCGCGGCCGGAGCATCTCCTCCAGTTCGCCCACATGGGCACCCTCTTCGCCGAAGAGATCCTCGGCGTCGGCGATCCGGAGGTTCGGCTCCTCTCGATCGGCGAGGAGGACGAGAAGGGAAATCAACTCACCCTCGAAGCGCACGATCTACTGGGCGAAAGCGGACTTCGCTTCGCCGGGAACACCGAGAGCCGGCGGCTGCTCGAGGGGGCTGCGGACGTCGTCGTCGCGGACGGGTTCACGGGGAATGTCGCGCTCAAGGCGCTCGAGGGGACGATTCAGAGCCTCCTCGAATCGCTCCGCGGGGAGCTCGGGTCGTCCCTCCGGGGAAGGCTCGGAGGGCTGATGATCCGCCCCGCCGCCACGCATCTACGAGAGCGGCTCGACCCGGAGACCTACGGAGGCGCCTACCTGCTCGGGCTCAAGGGACTCGTCGTCATCGCGCACGGCTCGAGCTCGCGCGTCGCGATCGCGAACGCCGTCCGCCTGGCGGCCCGCGGAGTCGAGCGTCGCGTCGTCGAACACCTCGCGGAGCGCTTGCCCAAAGGCGTGGTAGCATCGGCGCGCTCCACGACCCCGACGGCCGAGAAGTGAGGTTCCAAGTGGCACTTTCGCGTGAGGAAGTTCTCGAGCAGATCAAGAGCGAGCTGAGCCAGAAGCTCGGCATCGAGGAGAGCGAGATCACTGAGGGCGCGTCCTTCGAAGAGGACCTCGGCGCCGATTCGCTCGACCTCGTGGAGGTCGTCATGGATCTCGAGGACCAGTTCGGGCTCAAGATCCCGGACGACGACGCCCGCGAGCTCACGACCGTCGGCAAGGCGATCGACTACGTCATCGCGCACCAGGAGTAGCCCCGACGCGAACGGGCCGGCCGAGCTCGGCCGGTTGATCGCCAAGCTGCCGGCTGCGCGGCTCGAGCAGGTCTTCACGCACGCGTCCTGGGCGGACGATCGCGCCGAGTCGTACGAGCGGCTCGAGTTCCTCGGCGACAGCGTGCTCGAGCTGGCGATCGCGCGTGCCGTCTTCGACCGCTTCGGGGAGGCGTCCGAAGGGCGGCTCGCGAAGATCCGCGCGCACGTCGTCTCGCGCCAGAGTTGCGCGTCCGTCGCCAAGGAGCTCGGCCTGGGCGAGCGTCTGCTCGAGTCCGCCGTCGACGTTCCTCGCGACGAGCTCCAGCGCATCTCCAGAAGCCGCAACGTCCTGGCTGCCGTCCTCGAAGCCGCGATCGCGGCGCTCTACCTCGAGCACGGCTTCGAGCGCATCGAACCGGCGATCGTCGCTGCCTTCGGCGAGAAGATCGAGTACGCGCGCTCCAGCCACGTCGACTACAAGACCGAGCTCCAGGAGGCGCTCGCGCGGTCGGGACGCCAGGTGCACTACACCGTGATCGAGGTCGAGGGCCCTCCCCACGACCGGCGGTTCGTGTGCGCCGCCCATGTCGCCGGTGCGCAGCTCGGCATCGGCCGTGGCTCGACGAAGAAGGCGGCGGAGCAGGAAGCCGCCCGCCAGGCGCTCGAGGCGCTCGGCGTCGTTCCCGAGCGAATCTGAGTCCGCAGTCGTCCGGGGCGGCGGCGAGAATGCCGCTTCGGTGCACCTGCGCACGCTCTGCATTCGCGGCTTCAAGTCGTTCCCGGAACCCCTCGAGATAAAGCTCGAGCCCGGGGTTGCGGTCATCGTCGGCCCGAACGGCTCCGGCAAGTCGAACATCGCCGACGCCGTCGTCTGGGCGGCAGGCTCGTTGACGCCGTCGGAGCTTCGCGCGGAGAAGCCCGACGACGTCCTCTTCGCGGGTGGGGGGGACCGCAAGCCCTCGGACCACTGCGAGGTCGAGCTCGTCTTCGACAACGAGGACGGGAGCTGGTCCGAGCTCGACTACAGCGAGGTCTCGATCGCCCGGCGACTCGTCCGCGGCGCGGAGGGCCAGTACCTCGTGAACCGCGCGTCCGTGCGCCGGACCGACCTGGTCGAGCTGCTTGCCGACGTCGGCCTCGGCGCGGCGATGCACTCGATCGTGGGCCAGGGCAAGGTCGAGCAGGTGCTCGCGTCGAGGCCCGAGGACCGGCGGGCACTCGTCGAGGAGGCTGCCGGCCTCGGCAAGTTCAAGCGCCGGAGACACCGCGCGGAGCTCAAGCTCGCACGCGTCGGTCTTCAGGTCGAGCGGGCCCGTGACGTCGAGGAGGAGGTTCGGAAGCGCCTGCGTCCACTCGCCTTGCAGGCGACGGCCGCCGAGCGAGCGGAGAAGCTGGCGGTCGAGGTCGCCTCACTCCGCGCCCGGATCGCCGAGCTCGACCTCACGGATTCGGGTGCGCGGCGAGCGGAGGCGGAGGAGCGGAGGGATGCGGCCGCGCTTGCGCGGCGCGGTGCGCAGTCCCGGCTCGAAGGCCTGCTCTCGGAGCGAACACGCGCGGAGGACGAGCTTTCCGATGCCGCCGGCAGACGTGAGGCAGCGGTTGCGGCGCTTTACCGGCTTCAAGGTGGGGTCGAGCGGCTCGGGCTGCGCAGCGAGTCCGCCTCTGCTCTGCTCGAGCGTCTCCGCGGCGACGTGCCGGCGACTCTCGACGCCGAAACCGGGGAAGACGCTGCGCACCTCGAACTCGAGGCCGCACGGTGCGCCGAGGCTGCGCGAGCGGCCGAGCGCCAACGCGACGGCCTCGCCGAACGCGCCGCACTGACGCGCGAGCGCGCTCGGGCTCTCGAGCAGGCTCTGGCCGAGCAGGAGGGCCTCCCGCCCGCGGCGCGGGCGCTCGCCGAGGAGGGCTCGAGCCTCGCGCTCGCGGCGCTCGACGTGGAGCCCGGCATGGAGCGGGCGGTTGCCGCGGCCCTGCGATCGCGAGCCTCGGCCGTGCTGGCGGATGATCCCGCCGTCGGGCTGGCGCTCCTCCAGCGGGCGCGTTCGGCGGGCCTGGGCAGCCTCACCGTCCTCACCGGCAGAGCACCGCAGGAGCTCGTGCGCGAGTTTCCGGTCGTCTCTCTCGACGAGCTTCTCGACGTCCAGGTTCCGTCGGTGACCTCAGAAGGCTTTGGCTACGACCCGACCCGCGGCGAGCTCTGGTTCGCCGGCGATGCCGCGGAGGCCGTCCTCCTCGAGCTACAGGCACGCCTGCGCGTGCTCGCAGCCGAGGCCACGCAGGTTGAAGAGCAGGCCACCGCTGCTGCTCTCGCTGCCGAGGTCGCCGCCGAGGCGGCGCGTGCGGCCGAGGCGGCCTATGGGCGCGCAGCGCCGAGGCTACGCCCGGCGATCGATGCGCACCTCCTCAGTCGGCTTGTCGCCGGCGCCTTGGCACTCGTCGAGGGCATCGCCGCCGCCCAGCGCATCGGCGAGCGTCTTGATGCCCCGCTGCGAGCCCGCGTCGATGCCGGCTCGCATCGGTCGGGCGAGCTCGGGGACGAGCTGCGCCGGCTCGGTGCGGCGGAGGTCGGGCTCCGCGAGGAGCTCGAGCAGGCCAGCGAGCGTCTGACGAGTGCGGAGGTCGAGATCGCCCGCATCGACGCGGAGACGAGCGACGCCACGCGACGGCTCGAAGCGGCAGGGCCGGTCGACCCGGCTGACGGTGATGATCGCGACGGCCTCGCGGTCCGCGCAGAGCGGCTCGAGCTGCGCCGTGCGACGCTCGGCCAGGTGAACCCGCTCGCTCGCGAGGAGTACGAAGCGGAGAAGGAGCGGCTCACGGATCTCAAGACGCAGCGCGAAGACCTCGAGCGGAGCCTCGAGGAGCTCGAGCGCCTCCGCGCGGAGCTCGCGGAGACCGTCGAGCGCCGCTTTGCGGACACGTTCACGTCGGTTGCGCAGCACTTCGAGGAGGTCGCCGCGACCCTCTTTCCAGGTGGCGAGGGACGACTGCGGCTCGTCGATCCGGATGACGAGGGAGGCGAGCCCGGGATCGAGGTCGAGCTCCGCCCGGCCGGCAAGCGGATCACCCGTCTCTCGCTCCTTTCGGGCGGGGAGAAGGCTCTGGGCGCGATCTCGTTCCTCTTCGCGCTCTTCCTCGCGCGGCCGTGCGCGTTCTACCTCCTCGACGAGGTCGAGGCCGCGCTCGACGATACGAACATCGCCCGCTTCGTCGAGCTCCTGCGCCAGTACTCGGATCGCGCCCAGTTCGTCGTCGTCACGCATCAGAAGAGGACGATGGAGGCCGCGGATATCCTCTACGGCGTGACGATGGGCGCCGACGGCGTGTCACAGGTCGTTTCGAGACGGCTCCCGAGGCACGAGCAGCCCGTCGCCGCGACCGCGTGAGCCGGACCTGGGCCGAGTTTCTCGGAGACATTTCGACCGAGACCGACGAGCCCGAGCGGACCGGCGTCTTCGCGCGCGTCCGCGAGTCCCTCGCCAAGAGTCGGCGTGCGCTTGCCGACCAGCTCGCTGCGGCCGCGTTCGACCCGGGCGACGACGAGGCTTGGGAGCGTCTCGAGGAGGCGCTGATCCGCAGCGACGTCGGTGTGCCGGCCACCGCTGAGCTCGTGCGGCGGCTGGAGGCCCGCAGCGACGTCGTCCGTCTGGAGGACGCACTGGTCGAGGAGGTCGGAGCGATCTTCGGCGGCCCGCCGACGCTCGACCTGTCGGGCGCCCCGAGCGTCGTCCTCGTGGTCGGCGTCAACGGGACCGGCAAGACCACGACGATCGGCAAGCTGGCGCAGAAGCTGCGCGAGCACGGCCGCTCGGTGCTCGTCGGCGCCGCGGACACGTTTCGCGCGGCGGCCGAAGAGCAGCTCGAGATCTGGGCGCGCCGGGCGGGGGCCGACTTCGTCGGGTCACCCCGCGGGGCCGATCCCGCTGCGGTCGCGTTCGACGCCGTCGAGGCCGCGCGTGCGCGGGGACATGACGTCGTCGTCGTCGACACCGCCGGACGGCTGCACACGCAGACGAATCTCATGGCAGAGCTCGAGAAGGTGCGGCGCGTGATCGAAGGGCGCATCGAGAGAGCCCCGCACGAGACGCTGCTCGTCATCGATGCGACGACCGGGCAGAACGGGCTCCAGCAGGCGCGGCTCTTCGGCGACGCCGTCGGCGTGACGGGGGTCGCGCTGACGAAGCTCGACGGGAGCGCGCGAGGAGGCGTCGCGATCGCGATCGCGGTCGAGCTCGGCTTGCCCGTGAAGCTCGTCGGGGTCGGAGAGGGCCTGGACGACCTCCAGCCGTTCGACGCTCACGACTACGCGCTCGCGCTCGTCTCCGGCTGAGAGTTCTCCCTCGATCGGGGTAACTACGTTGCGCAGCGGATGTCAGCCGCGTACGCTGTGATCGAAATCTCCCTGTCGCGACGAGGGGGAAGGAGGAACTGGGGATGGCTGTCGCGATGTTCATGCACTGGCCGGGGATGACATCCGACCAGTACGACGCTGTCATGGCGATGCTCGAGCTCGACGCGAACCCCGCTGCCGGCAGCGTGCTTCACCTGGCGACCCTGACGGAGGAGGGTCTCGAGGTGTGCGACGTATGGCAGACCGAGATGGCCTTCCACGGCTTCCTCGAGCAACGCCTGTTGCCAGCCGTCCACGAGTTGGAGATCGAGGGCGAACCGGAGATCCGGCTGATCCCCCTCCACAACCTCTACGCCGCCGACCCGGACATGATCGACCGGATCGGCGCCGTCTCTCGTCCCGCCGCGGTTGCGGGCTGGGCACTCTGAATCCGTCGGCGGCGCGGTCGAGGGGCCGCGCCGCCGTTAGGATCCTGCCGTGGACGAGCGTCAGCTCACCATGGCCTTCGGCCCCGTCGGCCTCGCGGGATGGGCGCTGCTCCTGCTCGGGATCCTGAAGCGGAGCCGCATTCTCGCCCTCCTCGGGCTCGGTGCGGTCGCCGCCGACGTTACGATCGCCGAGCTCGGCGGGTTCAAGG
>JAHEXT010000004.1 GCA_023251945.1 Actinomycetes bacterium | reverse complement strand
TGAGAGACGCCGGCGAAGTCGTTGCGGAACGCGACCGGACCGCCGGAGACCTCTACGAGCTGGAAGACACCGCGGAACTCGGCGACCTACAAGTGACGATCTCAGCCGTCGAACCGATCGCAGAGTTCGACCCGGACGAGCCGTGGCAGGCCGCGTTTCGCGTGACGATCCGGTCCGAGAACCCGACAGGCGAGGACATGGGGAACCCGGACGTGGGCGTGTCCTGCGACGGGATCGGCTTGGTCGACAGGTACCGGCGTGCTTCGGCGGTCATGGCAAGCGGGCTCGGATCACTCGTCGGGGATGTCGCAGCGTACCGGGCAGTGCCAAGGGTTGTCGTGCCGGAGCCGAGCTCCGCTAGCCTCATGGGTCCTCCAAGAATCGCTATTAGCTAGTAGCCAGTAGCTAATTCCCAGGGTAGTGCTCGGTCGCGGCAGGAGGGCGGATGGGCGAACGCGAAGACTGGTCGCAGGTCCTCTACGGCGGGGCTCCCCGTTTGGCCATCGCTGCCGCGATTGCCAAGACCAAGGAGCCCACCTTCACCACAGCGGAGATCGTCGCCCATTCGGGCGTGCCCACAGAGACGGTGGCCGAGCGACTGAACCGGTGGGTCGCTCTCGATGGCGGACGGGAGCTCTTGCTTGTCCGCGATGGTCCCAAAGGAAGCGGGAAGTACCGGCGGATGAATAGCCCCTTCTGGTCTGGTTGCGCTGCAGTGCATGACCAGCTGACACGCGCCCTGCGCCCGGCCGACATCGGGGTCGCCAGAGCGCGGCGCTCCTAGTGGCCAGGTCTCTTTCTTCGGTGCGAGTACGAATGCTCACGCCCCCGACGAACCGCAAAGCGCTGCCGCCAGAGCGGCGGCGAGGCCCTGGTCGGCGGCGGGGATGGCGTGCCCGTAGACGTCGAGGGTCATCTTCGCCGAGGCGTGCCCCACCCTGGCGCCAACCTGCCGGACAGGGAACCCGGCGGCGAGGAGCTGCGTGACGGAGAAGTGCCTCAGGTCGTGGAGGCGACCCGAGAAGCCTGCCGTGCCCGCGGCGAGCCGGAAGAGCGCGGTGGCTCGGTCGGGCCGCCACGGCCGGCCGGGCAGCGTGGTGAACACATGGCCGCCAGGGTCGGCCGTCGCGCCGAGCTCGCGGCACAGGTCGAGCTGCCGGCCCTTGAGGAGACGCAGATGCTCGACGGTTGCCGCGTCGAGCGCGACGGGACGGACGCCGCCGGTCTTGGTGGGCTTCTCTTCGATGCCGCGGCCGGGCAGCGCGGTGAGCGACCGGGCGATGGTCGCGCTGCCCGCGTCGAGATCGACGTCGGTCCAGCGCAGCGCGCAGAGCTCGCCGCGGCGCGCGCCGGTGATGACCGCGAGGCGTAGGAACACCGCGACGTCGGCGTCGATCGCGGCCGCAGCATCGAGGAGCCGCACCACCACGTCAGGCTCGGGGGCGGTCGCTCGCGTCTGCCCTTGAGCGGGCGGTGAGGCTTCGGCGGCAGGGTTGCGGTCCAGCCATCCCCACCTGACGGCCTGGCGGAGCGCTCGGCGGAGGATCGCGTGGACCTGCCGGATGGTTGCGGCCGCGAGCGGCTGCTCGTTCTTGCCCTTCCGCTTGGTGCGTCGAAGCGCGCTGTAGAGCCGGTCGAGGTCTGCGGTGGTCAGCTCGGCGATCGGGACGGTCCCGATGCGCGGCACGATGACCCGGTCGATGTAGCTGCGGTAGGTGTGTGCGGTGCTCGGAGCGAGGTCGGGTTCGGCGTGCTCGAGCCAGCGGGCGAGGAGCTCGGAGACGGTGACGTTGGCGTGCTCTCGGCGGCGCGCCGCGACGGCTTCGCTGGCGAGGTCGCGTTCGACCTGGCGTGCTCGTCGGATGCCGCCGTGGACGGTGCGCCGAACGCGGACCTCGCGGCCCGTTGCCCGGTCGCGGCCTGCGTACACGACGACCTGCCAAGTGTCGGGGCCTCGCTCTCGGATCATGAACCGTACGCTACTCGGTGCCAAATCCGGTGCCAAGGACCCCGGCCCCGCCTGCCCCATCCGGCGGCCTAGGCCTGTGACCTGGGATCATGCGGTGGGCCGCCCGGGGCTCGAACCCGGTGCCTGCGGATTAAAAGAGCGATCCGTCCGGTACATCAGGTGTCGGGTGGTGCGTCACCCCAGCTCACAGGCGTGGCGTCCGGCGAGGATCAGCCTGCGATACCCGGTGGCCGCACCGAACCGGTGCCAGAACCGGTGCCAGACGTCGACCGTCGTCCCGGCCCGGACCTCAGCGCCCGATCGCAACGAGAACATCGAGTGAGAGGAGCACCGCGCCACGGCCGGCGCCACCGCATCAGAAGATCGAGAGGCACCCCACATGCCGTCGTGTCATGGCGGGGCAGGTAGGCGTGCAGAACCCCGGCGGGCTCGGTCTCTTCGTGACCGCTGCCGAAGCTGATCGTCGCGGAGTGCGTCGAGGCAACCAGCCAGCCTGTGTGCGGCCCACCACCCATGTCGCAGACGGTACGCCCATCGGCCGGCGACGACAATCCGCCGGGTGGTCGGGGCTCAGGCGGGCCGCAGCAGCGGTGCGGCCCAGACGCCCACGGCGGGTTCCGCCGCCGCGATCGCAGACTCGAGCTCGTCGTCGTCGAGCGCCAGCAACTCGCGCAACTGCTCGCGCACGGCGGCCGGCTCGACACCGAGCCCAATCAGGATTCCTGCCAGTCGCGCACCGGGTGGCATCGAGGCCTCCCATCCAGGTCGAGCCCGCTCCCCTCTGACTGTCGACATGTGCAGGCCCGAAACTTGAACGGCCCTGGGCGTCTCAAGAGACACCCAGGGCCTGGCGGGCTGTGGGGTCACCCGCCATGTCCAGATTAGCCGTTGTGTGCTAGCCGGCTTCGCGGCCGGGGACGCCGGGGATGCGATGCCCTCGATCCTCGAGCGCGTTCTGCGCCGCGGTGACAAGCACGACGACCGCGCCGGAAACCCCCGCGACGGTCGACGCTGTCGCAGCGGGAAGGTCCAGCAGCGCAACTGCCGATGGGACTGCGGTGAGGACCGCGACGCCGACTTGGGCGACGGTGCGGATCGTGCGCGCTGTTCCGGGACGCATGATGGCCTCCTGTCAGCCGATGAGCCGCGCGGAGAACGTCACCGCGATCGTGAGCGCGAGTGTCACCACCGCGCCGACGCCGGTCATCCATGCCCGCCACGTCTCGAGGCTGCGGACGCGTTGCTCCATCGTCAGCTGAGTGCCGTCGAGCTTCTGCTCGATCGCGGTGAGGCGGTCGCCGAACTCGACGCGGAGGCGGTCGATCAACCCGTAGACCTCCCGGATCGTGGCGCGGTCGTTGCTGAGTTCTCCTGGCACGCCCCGATGGTGCCGTGATGGTCACCCGGCCTAGCTGGTCGTGTCGTCGACGGAGAGCACCCCTGCGGACGTCCAGACCCGCAGCCCGTACTTCCCGTCGTCTTGGCGTCCGAAGACCGCTCTGCGGGTCCCCGCGGCGTCGAGGATCGTGATGGTGCCTTCCCGGGCCGTCGCGGCTGTGAGGCGGCCACGGGACCGCTCCAGCGTCGCGATGCGGCGCTCCAGGTCGCGGAGGTGACGCACGAGACCGTCGATGCCGTGGTCGGGCAGCACCGGGCCGCTCATAGCGTCTCCGCTCCCGCGAACGTCACGTCGATGGTCTCGTGTCCGTCGGCGCCGACCGCGACCGCGTAGGCGATGATGCGCTGCCAGCCGTCGACGTCGATCCAGCCGTCTCGGGCGCGGACCTGCACGTCGTCGCCTTCGATCCATGAGCCGAGCGGCACAAGGTCGGTCGAGCGGACGGAGACGGTGAGGAGGTCTGGTGGGCTCCCGAGCGCGGCGAGTTCGGCGCGGGCATGCTGGTCGAGTGTCGCGGTGGTCTTGACACCCGACCACGCCGTCGCGCGTTCCAGCAGGGGGTAGGCGTCGAGGAGGTTCGCGTCTGCTGCCGTCGCGATGGGAACCGCGTCTCCTTCGCCGTCGCCGAGCGTATCGACACGGTTCGCGGCGCGGCCGCCATCGACGTCTTGGGTGAGCTGGACGATGTTGTCGCCGAGCGTGAAGACGAGGTCGGTGCGCCGGCCTCGCCGCGGGTAGGAGAGCACGAGCCGGTTCTCGATCTCGCCTGCTGTCCAGGCGGACTCGACGGCGAAGTCGAAGCCGCCGTCGACACCGGCGAGCTGCTCGACCGCTTCCGCGACGGGCTTGCGTTCCTCGGCCGGGTAGGTGCGGGAGCGGGTCACGCCGCATGTCTCGGCGCCAACGACGAGGCCGATATCGCCTCCCGCCTCGCTCTGGGCGTAGTTGACAAGGCCGCGGGCGATCGCGAGCTGATCCGTTGCCGTGTAGGTCTTGCGGGTCCGGATGAGCCGCCGAGCGAAGTACGACCAGATCCCTTCCCCCGCGATCCGCAGGGAGCCGTCGCGGCTCGATCCCGACGCCTGCCAGAGGATGTACCCGGCGGTGATCTGGCCGTCTCGTTCGACGTAGACGACGCGGCGGGCAGGGTCGATCAGGCTGCGGCGCGCGACCGGGACGTCGACCTGCTCGTATGCGAGGTCGCCGATCCCGGCCTGGTAGTGGCGGGCGATCCGGTCTGCGAGGAGCGCGTGATGGTAGAGCGCGGCTTCGTCGATCACGCCGGGAAGGTTCGGGAGCCAGGCGACGAACCAGGCGCCGCCGAAGCTAGCGCCGAGAGTCATCGCGCCGCCCGTGTACGGGCCGACCGCGGTGGACTCCGCTACCAAGATGGCGTCGACGTAGAGGCGGCTCGTGGTGGTCGACGCCTCGAACGTCGCGACGACGTGATGGGCGGCGCCTGCGGTGATCGCGCCTGCGGGCGAGCTGGCCCAGGTGGTGAGGTCTGTGGAGAGCCGGAGCCGGCCGTCGGTCTCGACGGCCAGCGCGATCTGCTTCCCCGCGCCGGTGGTCTCGTGGCCGCGGTAGATCGACACCCAGGAGGCGAGGCTGTCGATCGTCACCCACGCTTCGATCGTGTAGTCGCTGTTCGTGGGGGCGAACGCTGCCGCGGGCGCCGTGATGTGCCCGGCGGGTGTCGAGGTTCCGAGACGCGCGGCCCGGTCGTTCTCGCCGTCGAGCAGCGCGTCTTCTCCCAGCGTCACGGTCCCGGTGTACGTGCCGTCGTAGCTGTTACCCGACGCGTCGACGGCGGTCGTGCCTGACAGCTCCCCGCACCGGTAGTGGACGCGGGGGGTGTCGCGGCGCACCTCGAGGCCGTACGGGACCGGAGACGGCACGCGGTGTGTGAGCCGCAGCGGCATCTGCGCGTCGAAGGAACCCGCGCGTGACAAGACCCGCGACCAGGTGACCTCGGAGAGCGGCAGCTCGTCGAGGATGTCGCCGGAGCCGAGGTCGGCGATCAGCCACCGGTACTGCGGCATCTACGGCTGCCCCGACGACCCGGCAGGCTTGGTGAGCCCGCCGATGTCCTCGACGATCATGGTGGCCGTCTCGTCGTTCTCGATCTGCCAGGTCGTCGGGCCGCCACCGATGCCCGCTTCGCCGGTCACCTTGTAGGTGTGTGACCCGGCCGATGGGGTGAGTCGTACCGACACGACGAGCCGCTCCCGTTCGTTGGAGATGAACGTCTGATACCGGGTGGCCACGCGGAGCAGGGTCGCGCCCTCCCGGACCCGTACCCAGAGTGTCTGGGTTGCGCCGGTCCCGAACCGGTAGGGGACTTCGGCGCTGATGAGGATCTTGCGGTCTGCGTCGAGGGTGAGTGTCGCCGAGAGGTTCGTGATGTCGTCCTCCGACCCGGAGTACGGGAACGTCTGGCCGGTCCCGAGGGCGCCGTAGGCCAGCTCGCCTCGTGGGGCTTGGTAGAGCGACGAGTACTCGCGCCGGTCGGTGATGTTCGCGTCGATGATCGACGTCGCGGCCGCCGCTACCGCGATCTCGGCGAGGACATGGCAGTTCGCCGGGACGGCCGGGAGGGTCGGTGACGCGGCGGGGGTGCCGGTGACGGACTCGACCGTCGCGCTGTTCGCCGCGCCGGAGTACGCGGCGTCCTTCACTCGGAGCACGATGAGGTCGCGGCGAGGGTTCGTCGCGTCGGCCGCCGCGATCGTGACGTTCACCGCAGCGTCGTTGTAGACGAAGTAGAGGCCCTGCAGGGCCGATTCGGTCCCGGCCACGAACGCGGACCCGGCCGCGACCTGCACGCTCATCGCCGGTGTGGTCTGCTGGGTGACCTTGAGCGCGGCGGCGCTGTTCACCCCTGCGCTGGTGGCCAGCGCGGCGGTGAGGAGCCGGTCGTCTTCCGCTGCGTGCGAGCCGCCTTGCAGCCATCGGGGTGTACGCACCGTCATGATCGTGTCCTTCCTGTCAGATCCAAGCGGAACGCCACGACACCGCCGCGACCGCACCTGTCTGGACGGTGTCGGCCCGGGCCCGGACCTCGTTGTCGCCGGGCGCGAGCGCCCACCACGTCGACTCGGACGTGAGCGCGGAGCGGCGCGAAGCGGTGCCGTTCAGCATCACGGTCCCCGACGCCATGTCGACGTCGAGGTAGTCGTCCGCTGTGAGCGAGAGAGCGATTCGGACGTACTCGCCTGCCGTGACGTTCTCGACCTGCGGGTTGTCGACCGGGCCGACGATCCGGATCGTGGGGTGCGTCGGGACGGTGCCCGAGTTCGTGACGATCGCGACGCCCGACAGAGCCGCTCCGTAGGTGAGCGGGTACGTCCGCGGGTAGGTGCGGCCGACGGACTCGGCGGTCAGCGGCAGCGCCACGGACTCCGCCTCATCCGCGTAGATGTACGGGTCCGCAGCGAAGTACTCGAGTTCGGCGCGGACCCGCCCGGCCTGGAGCCGTGACGTGTCGAACGCCGCTCGGCGAGGCCTGCCCATGAGACGCTGCGCGGGCCGGCCGGGGAGCCGGAACCGGAGCGGCTCGGTCTCACCTTCGGCGGGGCCGGTCATGTGCCACGCCGCCGCGAGTTCCTCGACCGCCGCCCGAGCGGCTGCCGCGTCGTCTGCGGTGATCGCGACTTCGAGGCTGACGAGCCGGGCGCCGAGGTAGTCGCGGCCGAGGAACACCCCGTGGGCCTGCGGCCGAGGATCGTCGCTGCTGCGGATCTCCTCCGCGCCGTGCAGCCCCGCCGAAGCGACGATCCCGTAGACCGTTCCGTCCCCGAGCGTGACGCCCGCGATGTCCCACTGCCAGTCGGCCGGCGCGCTCACCGTCAGAACCCCGACACCTTGAGCTTCCAGGCGATCGCGTCGGCAGCCGCGGCCGGGCTCTGCGCCTCGTAGACGTGGAACGTGTAGGACGCCTGACGGTCGGGCCGGGCCCGGCCGATCGGCGCGGCGTGGCCCCGGTCACGCACGCCGCGGGCGTCGCTCGCGGAGATCACGAGCTCGCCGGCTTCGAGGAGCGCCAGGAACTCCTCGCCTCGGCGGCCCGGCACGATTCCACCGGTGTGCAGACGCGGAATCGGGTTGTCGGGCAGGTCGATGGACGCGGGCCCCCAACCGAGGCTGTTCGGGATCCCGTCGTTGAGCAGATCGATGATCGCGTTGATCGCCGACTTGATCGCGTTAGCGACCGCACCGGCGATGTCGCCCGCGAAGCCGACCACGGCCGAGAGGCCTTCGGCGAGCTTCGCGACGATCGTCTTGCCGACGTCGAGGGCCGCGGAGCCGATACCTCCGACTACGTCGCCGATGCGGCCCGGCAGCTTCTTGAAGAAGTCGAAGACGGCGTCGACCGCGTTCCCGGCGGTGTTCGTGATGCCGTCCCACGCGGCCTTGAACAGCTCTCCGAGCCCTTCGAGCGCGGCGCCGAGAGCGAGGCGCAGAGCCTCGACAGCGGCCTTCACCGCGCCCTGGATCGCGTTCCATGCGCCGGTCACGATCTTCTTGATGCCTTCCCACACGCCGGACCAGTCGCCGCGGATCAGCGACGTGACCGTCTTGATGATCCCTCGAATCACGGTGAGCACGCCGGAGATGACCTGCTTGATGTTCGGCCACACCCGCCGGACGAAGCTGAGGATGTTGTTGCCGAAGGTGCGCCACACCGCCTGAGCGGTCGCCACGAACGCGGAGATCACCGCACCGACCTTCCGCAACACTCCAGCGACGGTCGCGCGGACCTGCGGCCAGTGCTCCCGGACGAAGTCGACGACGGCTTGCACCGCGGCGCGGAACGCGGGAAACCGTCGATACGCCGCATAGACCGCTACGGCCACGGCCGCGAGACCAGCGACGATCAACGAGATCGGCGCCGTCGCCGCCCAGATCGCGACACCAATCGTCGCGATGACCGCCGCGAGAGCTTTGCCCGGGCCTGACAGATCCCGCAGCGCTCCGAGCATCCCCTTCTCCCCGACCGCACGCACGAACGCGGATATCACCGCACCGACCTTCCGCAGCGGGACCTTGAGGTGATCGTCGAAGAACTGGCCTGCCGTGTCGAGCGCTGCGGGCAGGTGCGCTCCGAGCCAGGTCGCGGCGTCGCTGACGACCGGGAGCAGCGCTGTCCCGATCCGTTCCTTGAGGTTGTCGACGACGACCCCAAGGCGCTGCGTCGGGTCCGCTGCCGCGGCAGCCGCGCCGCCGAACTCCTTGCCGACCTCGTCGAGGATGATCTTCTGCCCGCCGAGCACGTCTCCGGCTTCGACCATCGCTTCGACATGGTCGCGCTGTTCCTCCGTGAACGAGACGCCTGAGCGGCGCAGCGCGTTCATGCCTCGGACCGGGTCGTTGAGGGCCTTGCCGAGCATCATGGCCGACTGGTTCGCGTCGCGGCCGAGCGCTGTCGCCATGTCGAGCGCCGCTGAGGTCGCCCGGTCGAAGACGTTGTTGCCCTCGCCGACCTCGTTGCGGACGTTGGTGAAGGTCAGGAGGAGGTTCTCGCCGGCCTGGACGGTCTCATCATCGATGCCGGTGAGGTTCGAGAGGTTCTCGGCGAGCGACGCGACGTGGCCGGCTGTGACGTGCGCGGCGCCTCCGGTCGTCTTGATGACCTGGTCGGTGAGGCGGCCGATCCGTGCGGCTTCGCGGGCCTCACCGAGCGCGTCTGTGAGGCCCGCGCCGATCGCGACGGCCGCGCCGCCGATCCCGATCGCCGCGACTTTCCCGAACTTCGCTGCGGCTCGTCCGGCGGAGCCGAGCCGGGCCCCGAACGTGCGGCTTGACCGGTCGGCTTTCTGCGCGAGTTGGCCGAGCTCGGCCTGCGCGGAGCGCAGCGCTTTCGCGTTGAGCGACCCGATGATGTTGATCTGGATGCCGGCTTTGGCCATCAGGCGGGACCTTTCGGGATGATCCTGTCCAGTAGACCCGCGAGGTCACGCTCGACGGCCTCGCGGACCTCGCCGATTGACTCTTCGACGGCTGGGACGAGGTAGCGGGGCGGTTTCCCCCAACGTGCGGTGAGGCCCGAGTAGTCGCGCTTGCCGCCGCGCCGGAACGCGAACTCGATGACCGGCGCGTACGGGCGGGGTGAGCCGATCGCGGCTCCGGTCTGGCGGGCGTAGACACGGATCGACCGTCGCAGCCGTCCCGTGCGCGCCGGGGCCTGCGCCTTCGCTCTGGGGACCACGATTCGGGCGGCCTTACGTAGCGTCGCGACGAGAGCTTTGCGGAGGTCGGGTTCCGCGTACTTGAGGGCCCGTCGCAACTCGTCGAGGCCTTCGATCACGATCTTCGGGTCGGTGCTGCTCATCGTCGGCCAAGCCGGTCTCGGAGACGCTGACGCCGGTCGGCGTCTCGCCGCGCTTCGTGGCGCTGCTCCCAGAGCCTCACGATCTCCCAGAACACGGTGTCGTGTGCGAGGAGAGCGTCGGGGCTGATTCCCGTCTCGAACGCGATCGCGGCTACGAGACGGGCGATGTAGGGCGCTCCTCCGCTTCGGTCGCGTCGTCGCCGACCCCGACGACGTCGAGATCCGCGACGGTGGCACGCCACTGCTCGTAGGCCGAGAGCGTCTTGTCCGCGCGGCGCAGCGCGCGCCAGACGACCCACAGCAGCCACGACAGTCTCGGTTCGTGCTCGAGGATCGTGGCCGGACGGTCGAACGCGTCCTCAAAGTCGGCCAGGTCCGCGACGCGGACCTGCACGGTCTCTGCTCGTCCGTCGTCGTGCGTGATAGTCGCTGTGATCCGCACCCGGTCCTCCTCTGTCCGTCGTGCTGCCCGACGGGCCGCACGGATCTCTCTGCGCCCCATCGGGGCTAGTAGCTGACGATCGTGTTCTTGACCGTCGCTGTGAACGGCGCGCCCGACGCGGGCCGCACGACGAGCCCTTCGAGGGGCAGCTCGACCGAGCCGCCGCCGCTGTCCGCTTCGGGGAACTCGACGGCGAACGCGACTCGCGACGCGGCGAGCTTCAGGAACGTGTTGGCGTCGAGGTTGAACTGGACCTCGAAACTGCCGTAGATCGGGACCGCGGAGACGCTGGTGCCCGCCGCGGTCCCGGTCAGGATCGTGCGCCAGTCGTCGAGGACGTCGGGCACGAGGGTGAGGCCGACGTCTATGTCCTGCGCGCCGTTCCACACCTCGCCGGGTGTCGCCAGGTGCGACAGGTCGATCGCCTCGACGTTGTTCGCGATCTTCAGCGACCCGGCCTTGATCGATGCTGTCACGGGCGTCGCGGAGTCGACGTCGACCTTGAAGGTGCCGCCGACAGGCCGGAAGTAGGCGGCGAGCTCCTCGTCGTTGGTGACGGTCCCGAACGAGCCCGGCCATTCGACGCTGCGGCCGATCATCGACGCGGAGACCTCCAGCGGCTCGACGCCGTCCCAGGAGATCTCCAGCTCGTCGACGAGGCAGTCGAATGCCTTGATGAGGTTACCGTCGAGCTGGCCGAACACCGACAGCCATGGCAGCGCGGTGGCCGGGGTGATCGTGTGCGTGTACGGGCCGGTGCCCGTCGTCGCGATGCCGCCGAGCGCGGCGTAGAGCAGGAGGCCGATCGACCCGGCGTAGGCGCGGGTGCTGAACTCGGCGCCGGGGACGACGAGACCACGGTTCGCGGCCGGCGCGATGAGCGACGCGGACTGTGTGATCTCCTCGCGTTCTTGGGGGAGCTCGGCGGAGAACACGCCGCCGTCGCGGATCCCGAACGCGAACGCAGGGACGGTCGCGGCGGTGCCTTTCGCGGACTGCTTCGCGAGGCCGACGCGGGCGAGCTTCTTCTGCAGCGGCATCTACTGCTCCTCTGCTGGGTCGGGCTCTGACGGGGTGCCCCGTCGTGTCTTGCCTCGGCTGTCGACGCGTTCGGCGAGCCCGGCGGCGGCGAGGCCTTCGAGCAGGACCTGCTCGACGTCGTCGGCCGGGGTCACCTCGCCCGCCGGCCATTCGACGCTGAGGACGCCGGTCGTCGTGTGCTGCTCGACCCGGGCCGGTTCGGGCAGGTGGTAGGTCGGGGCCATGCGTCGATGATGGAGGGGATGTCACCCGGCAAGGTCGGCTTCGCAGCGGACCCGCAGCTCGGCGCCGCCGCTGCGCCGCTCGTCGTCGATGCCTTCTTGAATCTCACCGCCTGTGAGGGTCGCGACAGCGACAGCGCCGCCGAGCGTGAAGTCCGCCGTGACGGCGGCTTCGATCTCGTCGAGGATGGCGAGGAGCCGGACCCTGACCTCCTCGAACGTACGGACCCGCCGTGAGACCACCACGTACAGCTCGAGGGTGAACTCCTCGCGGATCGGGGCGTTCGCGACCGCGGTGGTTTCCCACTCGCGGGTCCAGTCGGTGACCTGACCGGCTATCCAGATGTGTTCAACGTTCGGTCCTCCGGCCGGGTAGCCGACCGTGACTGGCACACCGGTGAGGCCTGGGCGGGCGTCGAGCGCGGCCTTGAGGGCATCTTGCGCGTCGGGCCAGACCGTCGACGGCACGGCTCAGCCTCCGATGAGGTCGCGGGACGCGAACTGGTCGATCACGGCGTCGACTTCGGGGATACCTGTCGGGCCGTCGCGGCCGGCGATCGACCAGCGGATCGTCCCCACATCGGTCGATTCCGCGACAGCCCGGTCCGGCACCGCGGACGGGAGGATCTCGGAGGCGGCGAGCTTGCGTGCGGCGCGGCGGACCGGTTCGGGTGCGACGGCCATGCCGTGCTCGTAGAAGACCTCGACGTTTCGCTGCCCCGCGGTCCACACGCCACCGTCGCCACGGACCACGAGCCCGTATCCGTACACGGCGAGGGCTGCGAGCTCGTCGCCGGTGAGCGCTGTGCCGTCCACGGATGCGGCGACGACGGCGGTGACGGACAGGTCGGGTAGCAGGATGCCGGCTTCGTCGTTGCCGTCGAGGCTGACGCGTCGGCCTCGTGGGACGAACGCCAGGCCGCAGAGCTGCTCGAGCCGGTCCTCGGCGGAGTTGCGGGCCCGGCGGATCTGCGCTGCAGGGTACGCGCCGGTGTCGGCGAGGGCTTCGTCCTCGCCGCGAAGCTCGGCGATCGAGAAGAGGAACCCGCCGACGGTCTCGTACCACGTCGCGAAGGTCTGCTCGGCGCCGCCTACCGTCGCGGTCCATGCCGCCGAGTAGGAGTCGAGGACGGCAGTCTCGGCGGGCGAGAGGGCAGCGTCGTAGACGCCGACGCTCGCCCGGGTTGTGACACGGTCCGTGGCGATCGCGACGCCCGCTGAGTCCTCGATCGTGACGGTAGGGAGTCCCGTCGCGTCGACGAGCGCACCGGACGCGTCGTAGATCTCGAGGGTGATCGTCGCGGAGGTGCGGCGCAGGATTCGGTCCACGGCGCCAATCCTGCGGGTCGAGTCACCCGCCGGCGCCCATCCCGCGCGCTCCTCCTGCGGCTTCCGCTCCGCCTGCAGTGCGTGTCCCCGGCTCGACGCTGCGGGCACCTCCGGCTGCTTCGCCGACGGTGAGGGGGGTGACGGGCTGCAGAGCGGCGGTGGCGACCGCGGCGGCGGCGAGCATGGCTGAGGCGCGCAGTGTCGGCCGTTGGGTTGCGCTGCCGGTCGCGGCCGCGGCGAGACGTGCGGAGACCGGCACCGGTGTCGTGTAGGTGATGTCGAGCTGCGCTCCGTGCGCGTGGCCTGCGTAGTCCCAGGTGCGCACCGACAGGCCGCAGTTGATGTCGTCGCAGATGAGCGCGAGGGCGTTGCCGGACGCCCAGCCAGGCCGGTCGATGATCTCCTGGACGACCGCTGCGAGGTCTGGAGCAGCTCGCCAGCCGGGCCCCGCGAGATCACCCGTCCATGTGGCCTTGCTGGTGGTGCGTGGCCTCGACGAGATGCCGTTCGTCGCGGCCGTGAACGCTGCGGGGTTGTCGGCAGCCTGGCCGTAGATGTCGGCGTTGACCGAGTCGTACTTGGTGTTCGGAGCGTAGATCTGCAGTGTCGCCGCGGAGACGATCGAACCCGGCGGGATCGTCACGGCGGTGAAGCGGAGCCCGAGCCATGTGCTGCCCGCCAGTAGGAGATGCTCGGCCGCTGTCGTGTTGACCGAACCGCCCGAGTCCTGGAATGCGTCGTCGGCGCTCGCCGCGACTTGGAGATCGAGGGTCGGCATGTCAGCCGGCCCATTCGGCGCGGATCAGGAGAGTGCCGTCCTCCGTGCTCTTCTCGTCGGTGATCTTGAGCCGCGGATGCGCCCGGAGCGCCCGGGTGCGTTCGTTGTCGCCCTCGTTCCACGCCCAGCCGTTGACGCCCCATGCCGCGGCGATGTGCTCGCCGAGCGCGGTGAGGACGTCGGCGTAGTAGGCGGGGCGGCACAGCACCCAGCGAAGTCGGCCGTCTGACGGTCGCACGACAGCGAGGCCGACCCGCGTGCCGCCGTCACGCACGACGAGGACCTTCTCGCCGGCCGCGGCGCGATGCTCCAGCGCCTCAGCCGGCGGGATCGCGAGGTCCGCGCTCGTCCCGCAGAACCATGCCGGGTCTCGGATGTGGGCGTCGAGCGCTGTGAGTGCACCGCGGATCGCCGCTCCCGCAACAGCAGTCACGGTGAGCGCCATGTCAGACCATCCGCAGGTCGAGATCGAGCTGGCCTGCCTGGATTTCGCAGAGGCCCTGCGCGGCGAACGTCTGCGGCGAGCAGCGCTGCACGACCAGCTCGCCGTCACCGGTGACGTTCACGGCGGCGCCACCCTGCGATGTCGCGAGCTGGAACGTGTCGGTGGTCGCGGCGACGATCCAGTAGAGGGCCGTCTCGGCCAGCCCTGCGGGTAGGCCTCCGGCGAACAGGTCGAAGGCGAAGACGCGCTGGTCGTTCGCGAGGCCGTGCGCGTAGGAGGTGAGGGTGTCGGTCCCGGCGGCCGCGAGAGCGACGAGTGCGGTGTGGGCGCCGAGCGGAGCCCAGCCGAGGTCGTTCCCGCCGGAGAGCGCGTCGCGGAACCCGGCCGCGGCGATCGTCGTGGCGGGGACGTCGAACGGGACTGTCGCCTGGTTGTCGCGCACACCGCCCGACGCTGCCGTCCACGAGACAGCCTGGCGGGCGTACGCGGGGCTGCCGCCCGAGATCTCGGCCAAGGTCGCATCGAGGAGAGCGAGGTGCGTGATCGCCGCGGCGCCGGAGGTGAGGAGGCCGTTGCGGCCGGTGTCGGTCAGAGGCACGGAGGTCTCGTTTCCATCGGGCCGATGATGCGGTCGGTGTCACCCGCCGGACGCGGACCGACCCCCCGTAGGGGGCCGGTCCTCACATGCGGGTCGGTGCCCGCTACGTGGCGTCGTCGCCGTCCGTGGCGTCGTCGCCTGCAGTCTCGTCCGCGGCGGGAGCGTCCGCTGCCTTGGTCTTCCCTCGGCCCCGGGCGGTCTTGCGCGCGGTGGTCTCGTCCGCGGCGGGAGCGTCCGCGGTCTCGGCTTCGCCGCGACCGACCGGGACGGCGTAGCCGCCTTCGAGCAGGTCGCGAGCCTCGTGCGACGAGACGTCGATGACGTCGCCGGGGCGACGCACCCCGCCGGGCCCGGCCGCGAGGGTCACCATCCGGACCCGCATCAGTGCGGCTGCTTCCGTGACGGTCCGAGCCGCACGACCTGCGCGCCGTAGACGCCGCCGGTCGTCGCTCCCGCGACGGTCACCGCGACGCGGACGTACCGCTTGGTGCCGACGTACCCGATCGTCCAGACCGTGTCGTCGTTCGCTGCGGCGATCGCGGGTTCGGTGCCTTCGAGGTCCGTGTCCGCGACCGCGGTGAACGTCGAGTTGTCCGCGGATTCCTGGACCTCGATCGTGTGGGTGCCGTCCGTGATCGTGCCGGACTCGACCACCACCAGCGCACGCTCGTACCCGGCGAGGTCGACACCCGTACCGTTCGCGGACGCTGTACGCGCCGCGGGCGTGAGGCTCTGCGCGATGGTGGCTGTCTTGCGTACCCCGAGCATCGGGTCTCCTTTGCTAGGCGAGCTTCCCGCGGATGAACGCCTCTTCGAGGACCGGCATGCCGTCGGTCTCGAGCCGGCCGATGAACCCGGTCTGGTTCTTCTCGGCGTACAGCTCGACGAGGCGCTGCACGGTCATGTCGAGCGCGTCGGCGATCCAGTAGAAGCTGAAGTCGCCGATGATCGCCGTGTACTGCCCGGTCGTGAACGTGTTCGGGGCGAACTCGCTCACGACGAACGGCGTGTCGAGGATCGAGTCGGGCTGGCCTGCCTGCAGGCCCGGCTGCCAGAGGTACTGGTCCTGCTGGTCCTTCAGCTTGCGGATCTGCTTGACTGCGTCGCGGTGGAACACCCACTTCGCGCGCGGCCAGTACTGGCTCTTGAGCCCGTACTTGAGGTCGATGAGGCCGTCGGCGGTGATCGCCGTGGTCGTGCCGCACACGACGTCTCGACCGGTCGAGATGCCGTGCGCGGAGGCGGTGAAGAAGCCGAGGGGCTGGTTCACGCCGCTGCCGGTGAAGAACCCCTTCTCCTGCGTGACCGCGAACTTCTGCGCGAGTCGGGCCCGGACGAGGGCTTCGGGGTCGATCGCGGCCTGGCGGAGCAGCTTGTTGGAGAGCTTGACGCGCTTCGCGAGGGGGTGCGGGACGAGCTCGCGCTTGCCGAACGCCATCGCGCTGTCTTCGTTGCCTGTGGCGAGCTCCGCGGTCCAGTCGCCGTCGTCGGGGTCGGCGTCGAGGCTCGGGACGCCGAGGCTCTCGTTCGTCGCGACCTGGTACTTCGTCGCCCACTGGCGCACGAAGACCTCGGCGTCGACGGCCTGGAGGAGCTGCGTCACGAACGTCTGGGGGGCGACGAGGTAGCCGCCGAGCTCGGGTCGGGTCGACTCGAGCGCCCGGAACTCCTCGGCGCTGATGCCGCGCTCACCGGCGCGCAGGTACCGGGCGAAGATGTCCGCGGCACGCTTCTGCGCGTCGCCGTCGTCCTTGCGGGTGTCCGGGTCGGGGATCGGGTCGACGTCGCCGACCTGCCGCTCACGCTCGGAGAGCTTCTCGTCCCGGTCGATCTGGCGGGTGAGGGCCTCGATCTCGCCGTCGAGCTGGTCCCAGGACTGGTTCTCCTCCGCGGTGAAGTCGCGCCCCTCGGCAGCGTCGCGCAGCGCCTTCATCTGCTCCCAGAGGTTCGCTCGCTTCTCGCGCATCTCGCGCAGCTTGCTCATCGGCCCATCCGCCTTTCGTGCAGTCGAAGGGTGCGATCTCGTGCTGTGTCGATGATGGAGGGGATGTCACCCGACGGCGGGCCGTCGTCTCCGACGAGGGCGTCGAGCGCCGCAGCAGCCCGGCGGAGAAGCGCCTGGGTGGCGTCGTCGAGGGGGTGGCCGTCTCGCAGCTCGGCGAACGCGGCCTTCGCTGCTGCCGGGTCGAGGTCCGCGACCCTGCGCAGCGCGTCGAGGATCTCGCCTCGGATCTCACCTGAGGTGCCGAGGTAGGCGGGGTACGCGACGGTCGAGACGTCTCCGCCGTCCATGTCGACTTCCTCGATGACGCGGAACATCTCGCCGCCTCGGTCATCCCAACGCCGCGACACGATCCAGAACGCGAACGACATGTGCGCGAGGTACCCCTCCCGGTACAGCGTCGCGACGTCACTTGAGTAGGACACGTCTGCGAAGGTCGCTTCGACGAGGAGACCCTTCTCGTCCTGGGAGAGCTTCAGGGTCCCGTTGTCGGTGGAGGCGAGAACGAGATTCGCGTCGTGGTTGTGGAGCAGCAGGACCCGGGGGCCGGCCGCGAGGGTGGCTGTGAACGCGCCGGGTTCGATCACCTCACGCCAGCCGCCGAAGTCGACGCTTGCGGAGTTGAACACGGCCGCGTAGCCGCGGAAGGTGATCTTTCCGTCGTCGGCGGCGCGGATCTCGACGCCGGAGAGCTGGAAGTTCCGCCGGATGCGTTCCCGTTCGGTCACGGGCCCGATGATGGAGGGGCTGTCACCCGACCGGGGGGCGGGTCGATCCAGACGAGCCTTGTTGCGCCGCCGTGGCCGTGGACGTGGACGACGTCGTCGATCGACGTCCAGCAGCAGGTCTGTGCCCGGGCGGCGTTCCAGCGGGTCGCGCAGGTCCCGTCGGGGAACTCGACGCCGTAGGCGACGATGCCGGTGCCGCTGACGCCTGACACGTCGAGGTCGCGGTGCAGCGCGAACCGTCGAGGCGCCGGGCCGGTCACTGCTCCGGTGCCTCCGGGGCGGATGCGGGCTGCGTGAAGGCGCCGAGCCGGTTGAGGAGCGCGGCGCGGGCTGCGACTTCGGCGGGAGTGGTTGCGAGCTCACCGTTCTCGTCGATGAGGCCCATGTTGAGGGGGACGAGGCGGGTGTCGCCGCCGGGGATCGGGTCGAGGTCTTCGAGCGCCGCGACGTCGTTCGCCGAGTAGATGCCCCACTGGCGGCCGAGCGCGTAGCCGGCCATCCGGGCGCGGAAGTCGCCTCGGAGCAGCCCGTCGACGTTCCAGCGGATCTTGACGCCCCGGTCGGCCGGCGAGGTGAGGAGCCGCATCCGGGTGACGCGCTCGAGGCGGGTGATCCATGGCATGAGCGTGTAGACCACGAATCCGGTGCCCTGCGCTTCGATGCCGGTCCCCCACGACGTTGACCGTTCGACATCGCCGATCATGTGGGGCGGAACCCCGAAGATGCGGGCGATGTCCGCGACTTGGAAGCGGCGCAGCTCGAGGAACTGAGCGTCTTCGTTCGACATCCCCGTGTCCTGCCAGTCGAGGCCGTCTTCGAGGATGCCGACGAGGTGGGAGCGGCGCACCCCTTGGTGCATCTCCTTCCATCTGGTCCGGAGCCGCTGCCACTGCTCGTCGGTGAGCTTGGTCTGCGACTTGATGATCCCGCCGGGTTTCGAGCCCTGCTGGAACGCACGCGACCCGTACTCCTCGGCGGTGAGGCCGAGCCCAACGGCCTCCGCGGCCTGGCCTATGGGGGAGAGGCCGATGACGCCGAGGCCGAACGCCCGGAAGTGCAGCAGCTCGGTCGGGTCGAGCACGACGTCGGTTTCGCGGGCCAGGGTGCCCGCGTACTCGCCGGGCGCGAGGCGCACGACGTACGCGAGGCGCCCGTCGGTGCGACGCGCGGGGGTGACGCGAGTCGGGGGCACCGGCCAGAGCGCCGACCAGCGGCCGCGAGCGTCGAACTCGGGGAGGATGTAGCTGTTGCCGCGCAGGAGCTTCCAGCCGACGGTTTGGCGCCAGAGCTCGGCGGCGTCCATCTCAGGGTTCGGGACGTCTGCTACGAGCGACGCGACTGGATGGTCGGGGAGCTGCTCCCGGAACCGGCCCTTCGTCCGCACGAGGTCGACGGGCAGGCCGCCGATCGCTTCCGAGATCAGCCGGACGCAGGCGTAGACGGCGGAGAAGCGCAGCGCCCGTTCGGGCTGCGCGGCGATTTCGGCGCCGGCGTCGGTGACGGCCGTCGAGCCGAACAGTCCAGCCGCGGCGGAGCTGCTCACAGGGATAGACGGCCCGCGTGACGCGCGAAGGGCGCGGCCCAGAAACCCCATCTAGGGCCCCTCGCCGGTCACGTTCGCGACGACGACAAGCCAGATGCCCGCGCATGCGAGGGCGACGCCGGCGCCGGCCAAGATCGCGGCCGCGGCGACGATCAGGGCGACGCCGACGCTCTCAACGACCAGCGAACGGAACTCGGAGCGACGCTTGTGCACGGCCCAATCCTGCGGGTCGAGTCACCCGCGCTCACCCGAGGTCAAGGATCCGCATCCCCGGATCCGGGGCGGGGGTCTGGCCGTCCTGTTCGGCGACCTGGCATGCGATCGTCGTCGCGGTGAGCGCGTCGATCGGCCCGATCGACCGGAGCTTGTGGAGCTTCCAGCCCCGCGCCGTGACGACAGCCGCGGCGTTGTCGGAATGGGCCTGGAGGAGCGGATGGCCGCCGTGGCGGAGCCTCCGTTCGAGGACGAGGTCGTAGATGTTCTGCGACGCTGGGACCATGTAGGCGTCTTGCTGCGGGTACTCCTCGACGGGGAGGCCTTCGCCGGCGAGGACCATCATCGTGCGTTGCATCGCGTACGGGTCGACGAGGATGCGGCGCACGTCGTAGACGGTGCACAGCTCCCGGACGAAGTCCTCGAGCTGCACGAAGTCGACGTAGCCCATCGTCCGGTCGGCGGCCCAGCCGTGCACGACGACGTGATGCACGCCGTCGTCGTCTCGGTGCACGACCGCCACCGCTGTCGTGTCGCGTTTCGGAGCCGAGTCGATCCCGATGCAGACCGGCGCTCCGGGAGGGATCTTCGGCTTCGCGCCGCACGCATCCCACTCCTCCTGGGCGATCCACCGCTCAGCGGAGCCGGTCCACTGGTTGAGATGCAGCCGCCGGAACACGGCCGGATGCATGCCCGGCTTCGCTGCCTGGGCGCGCAGGTACTTCGCCGTGATCCAAGACGCCGGGTTCGCTGCCCGGGCGGCCTTCGGATCGTTGATCTTGCAGCCCTCCGGCGCCGACCACCACCGGAAGTAGAAGCTGCGCGGGTGTCGGCCCTTGCCCTTCTTGTAGAGGTCGTAGAGGACCGTCTCGCGGTCATAGCCCGCGGTCGTGATCGCGACGAGGAGCGGCTGCTCACGGGCGCCGCCGCCGGTGGTGATCGCGGCCCATAGCTCGCGGTGCGCCGCGGTCCGCAGCGCGTGGATCTCGTCGGCGAGCACCAGGCTCGGGTTGAAGCCGTGCGCGAGGTCGCCGGCCGACGCGATGACCCGGTAGACCGCGCCGGTCTCGCGGACCTCGATCGCGTCTTTGTACACCCGGGCCGCGGCACGCAGATACGGCGACGCGGCGACCATCTGCTTAGCCGGGTCGAACACGAGGTGCGCCTGCGTCTTCGACGGTGCGATCGAGTAGACCTCGGCTCCCCACTCCGGGACCCACTCGCCGGTCTTCGGGTTCCAGTGCCCGTCCGCGAACGTGCCGTACACCGCGATCCCGGCGCCGATCCCGGTCTTGCCGTTCTTGCGGGCGACGCCGATCACGGCATCGGTCACGACGCGCAGACCGGTCTTGGCGTCGATCGTCCCGAAGATCGGGTCGATGATCTCCGAGACCTGCCACGGCTCAGGGATGAACGGTTGCCCGGCCCACCGGCCCTTCATCGGGTGGCGGAGATGACGTTGGAAGAAGCGCAGCACCCGCGGTGTCTGCGAGAGCACAGCCGGCTTCGAGGCCGTAGCCGCCCGGGACGCCACCGGTCAGCCCTCGTTGAGGTCGCGGTTCAACGCGCCGAGCATCGACTCGCCGACGAGGGTCATCAGCCCGAGCCGCATCCGCGACGCGAGGGTGAGGCCGTACTGCTCAGCGAGACGCAGATACGTCGCCGTGGCGTCCTTCTCGATCTTGAGCATCGGGTTCGGCATCGGGCCGCGTTGACCCTGCACCAGCAGCCCGTACCGCTCGATCTCGTGTGCTGCCTGCCGGGCGCGGAGCGCTGCCATGCACATCATCCGGACGCCTTCGAGGTCGGCGGCCCGCAGGCCTCGCGGTTCGAGCTCGGCGATCGCCTGCCGCCAGATCGGCGCCGCGTCGGCGGGGAGATCCTCCGGTGGAGCGAACGCGGAGACCTCGACGACCTCGGCGCGCTCGGTGGGAGCGGGAAGCGCGACGACCTTGGCCTTGCGGGCCTGGCCGGGCTTCTCGCGGTTGCCCGTCCGGCGCCGCGCTCGCCCCGGATCGACAGGCCGCCCCTTCACGGCCGCACCCCTTCGCCTGCCAGGTCACCAGCCATGTGTGGGAAGTGCTTCGCGACGCTGCGGCGGATGTCGGCAGCGACCGCGCCGATCGGTCCACCGATCCGCGGGTCGAGCTCGTGGACCAGCCGAGCGAACCGGAACGCGATCTGAGTGAGGTCGATCAGTCCCTGAGCGACCTGGTCCTCCGGCGGCGCGGCAGGCGCACCGTCGAGCATCGCGGCGACCGCACGGAACGTCTCGAGGCGATGCGTGAGCGGGTCTGCCGGGACGCTCGCGAGCTCGCCGGCCGACTGCCACGACGGCGCCGCGCGCCGCCGCTGCTTCGCGCGGTCCCGGCACCGATCAGAACACCACCGCCGCGGCCTACCCGTCCTCTTCGGCGCGGGCATCGGCCCGGAGCACTCGGGACAGCGGGGGAGCGGGATCGGCACGCGGCGACCATCGCAGCCCCGTCACCGGTTTCAGGAGGTCGAATTTGCAGTTTCGGGAACGCATGTTCGTGGGTAGGGCGCAGGGTGTCCTGGCAGGTTGGGAAGATCAGACCGGCCCCTCCCATATGGTCGGTGTGTCTGTTTCGTCCGGTGATGGTGAGGTGTGATCGGCGGGGTGGGGCCGGTAGGTCGTCCACCAGGCGTCGAGGATCGCTTCCCATTCGGCGGCCGGGACGTGGCGGCGATCGGGATCGGCGGCGCGGCCGTCGCGATCGGCGCGGGCGGGGTTGCGAGGACGATGACGTGCGCGGCGAAGCGTTGACGCCAGGCGTCGCGTTCGGCGGGGTGTGGTGCGCCGTGGATCAGCCACGCGTGTCGGATCGATCCGGCTGGCGCGGTGAGGAGCCGCTTGAGGATGGCGCGGCGGGCTGCGAGGACGTAGGGGCGGAGTGCGGGTGGGTTGTCGAGCTTGGCGCAGAGGCCGCCGGTGAGGGCCCGGTAGAGGAGGTCGAAGTCGACGACGAGGTCGCCGGGCTCGGCGTGCTCGCGGATCCAGGTGCTCTTCCCGGCGGCGGGCGGGCCGGCGATGACCGTGACGGGCACGGCCGGTGGGCGTGGCCCGGTGGGGATCCATGAGCCGGGGGCGAGGCGGGCGCAGTCGCCGCAGCGTGTGCCCTTGGGGATCGGGGACGAGCAGTCGGCGCAGCGCGGCACGTCAGGCGTGGCGGAGGGCCTGGGAGATGAGGGCAGCGGCGGCGTCTTGCCCGGCCTGGTTCAGGTGGTAGGAGTCGGCGGAGTAGCCGAGCGTCTGCAGGGCCGTGTAGCTGCCCCACGCTTCGGCGAGCGACACGACCGGGACGCGCTTGGTGTCGGCGACGGCGGCGAGCTTGGCTTCGTACGCGCGTTGCGTGACGTGGCCTTGCCCGGCCGGGTACGCGAAGGCGCCGCTGGGGTCTTGCATCTGGGGTGCGATGAGGAGCACGTCGCCGTGAGCGAGGGACCGGTCGACGAGGGTGCCGAGCCACGCCTCGTAGCTGGCGAGTGGGGTCTGCACGGAGGTGAGGGTGTCGTTGGTGAGGAGGTTGACGAGGGTGAGCTTCGGCTGGATGACGTCGATGATGGCGAGGCGGTCGCCGTCGCCGTCGTCGCATGCCGTGGCGATCGACTCTCCGCCCGAACCGAGGTTGTGCACGACGCAGCCTGTGGTCCCTGAGTAGAACGCGACGCCTGCGCAGTGCCCGACGAACGCCGCCGGGCCTCGGAGGCGCAGGCTCGTGGTGATCGTCGCCGCGATGGTCTTGGATCGCAGCGCGGGCCCGGCGCCGCTGTAGTCGAGTGCGAGGGCGGTCCATGCGCCACCATCCACGCTGTACTGGTAGTCGACCTCGATGAAGTCGGCATCGACGTAGAACACCTCGAAGCGGTCGATGGTCCCGGCGCCGCCGGGCTTCGTCCAGGTCAGGATGTCGGCCTGCGCGTCGGCGGAGTACGACCAGCCGTAGGGGCCGCGGTCGAAGGTGCTCTTGTCGTTCTGGCGGGCCCACGACCCGGCGAACGCGTACTCGTTGCGCCAGAGGCCCTGGTAGCCGATCCCGCCGACGCCGTGCTCGCGCTGGAGCTCCGAGCGGAGCCGCTCGACCCAGGTCGTGTACACGCTGTCTTCGTCGGTGTTGCTGTCACCCCACACCACCACGTTGAACCTGGCGGACGACGGCGCTATGAGTTGCCGCCACCGGTGAGCGCGTGCCGGGAGCTGCAGCCAGCGCGGTGACCCGTCGCGGCGGCCCGAGCTGCCCATGTCAGCGGACCCTCACGCTGCCCGCCACCGTCCCGTACACGACCTCGATGTACAGGCCGCGGTTCGCGACGGCGGGCGTGACGTACAACTCGCGTGCGGTCTCACCGGGCGCGAGGGTGATCGTGTCGAGCAGCGTCCCGGACGGCGCTGACGGGTGGTCCCAGACACGGACTTTCGCTGTTCCGCCCGCGGTCTCCTCGAGAGCGAAGCCGACGTAGCGTGCCGGCCCCGCGGCGATCACCTGGTTGGCGCCGGTGAGCGGGACGGCATCCCACGCCATGTCAGCTCCTCACGTCGAACACGGGCGGCTCCGCACAGAGTGCGGGAGCCGTCACCCCCGCATCGCGAGGAGATCGAGGTCCGCCGCGGCAGCGGGATGGTCGTGCACCCAGCGGTGATGCGCGCAGCACAGATGTAGGAGGTTCTCTGGCGTGTCGGGGCCGCCCTGGGAGCGGCGCCGGACGTGGTGGAGCACCTCGCCACGGCCATTGCACGGTGAGACGTGTCGCGCCTCGCAGCGGCCGCCGGAGCGGGCGAACACCGCGTCTCGCACCCGTGCCGGGACGCGCCTGGCGCCCGAGCGGGCCCGCAGCGGAGTGCGCCGAGCGAGAGGAGATCGTCTCACCGGCGCAGCAGAACTGCCCACGTCCGCGGACCGACCACCCCGTCGGGGCTCAAGCCATGCGCGGCCTGGAAGCGTCGCACCGCGCTCTTCGTCCGCGACCCGAAGACACCATCCGCGGGACCGGGATCGAACCCCGCAGCGGCGAGGAGCCGCTGAGCGATCTTGACTGCCTCGCCACGCGACCCGACACGCAAGACGTGGCGCGATGCACGAGCGAACGCTGCGAGCACCTGAGCGACCAGACCCTCGCCGACCTGCGGCGGCCACGGCGCCGGCGTCGACGGCACGATCGCCTCAGCGTCGTGCACCACGCCGGGGATCCGCCCCGCGGCGGTCCAGCCCCGCCCGAACCCCGAGAACACCCCCACCCCGTACGCGCTGCCGCGCGCTTCGATCGTGCGACCGTCACCGAGCGAGAACGCGACATGCGCGAACCGCGGACGGCCCTGAGCGGGATCGCCGCCCGAGAACCGGAACAGCAGCGCACCCGGGACCCGCAGCGCCTCCGCGACCGAGACCAGCGTGCCGTGACCCCGGCAGTGCCGCCACTGGATCCACGACCCGTCCGGCACCCTCGGCGACACGCCCGCACGGCCGCACGCCCACTCGACGAGCTCGGAGCAGTCGAACGCCCTCGGCGCCTCCCCGAACGCTTCTGTCCCGAAGATGTACGGCTTGCCCTGCTGCGCGAGCGCGATGTCGAGCACGGTCCTTGCAGTCACCATCGCGGGTCCTCCTCGTCGCGGTGATTGACGAGGAGTCTCCGGGGCGTGTCACCCGGCGCTTCGTGGCTTCCGTCGGCGTTGCTGGTTCTCGCTGCGGTGAATGACCCTCAGGTTCGCCGGAGCGTTCGTGCCGCCCTCCGAGAGCGCGACGACATGGTCGACTTCGGCGGGGTCGTCGTCGGTGAACGGGCCGCCGCACAGCTCGCAGCGGCCCCCGGCACGCTTGCGGGCCTTCGCAGCGTTGCGGTGGTAGTTCGGGTCGCGATACCCGGCCCGGTACTCCTGGCGGCCCTGACGCTCGGTCTCCTCGACCGTCGCGCACGCCGGACACAACGGACCCGCACGCACACGGATGCCGCACCGCGCACACGAGCGTGGGAGGCGTCCCGCGCCGTCCGGGTGAGCAGCGCAGCGGCCCGACCCGTCCGTGCGGGCGCCGCACACCCTGCACGGCTTGCCGATCATCCGACGTGCGGGCAGCGGCCCCATAGCGCCGAGCCGCCGTCGCGCAGCGTGACGCCCCGCCACTCGAAGTCCGGGAGCTGCTCCGCGAGACGCGTCGCGGCCATGCTCGCCGACGACCGGCGCGGATAGTCGATCAGCCGCGCCCACCGGCCCGGATGCTCGCGCAGCTCCGGAAGGTGCGGCGCGAGACGGACCGAGAGGCTCAGCGCGTGCGCTGGCGGGTCCTCCCAACGGAGCTCTACTGGCTGACCGTGCGCCTCAGCATGGGGAGAGCGGCGTTCCGGCACGACCCGCACCGTCGAGTCCTGGTGACGCGCGACACGCTCCAGGCGGGGCTTGTCGCCGAGCGCGGCGCGTTCCGTCTCGGTGAGCCCACCCCACACTCCGTGCCGCTCCCCCGTCCGCACCGCGCGCTCCAGGCACTCCGCCCTCGCCTGACACGCCGAGCAGATCGCCTTCGCTTCGCACTCCCGGGCCACCCGCTGCGCCGCTGTCTCGCCCCACGGGCCGAAGAACACCTCCGAGCGGCCACGGCAAGGACTCGCTCCGATCCAGCCGAGCTCCGGCCCGGCCGTCTGCGCGTCATGCATCGCTGGTCTTCCTCCGGTCACGGGTCTTGCGTTGCCGTTCGCGCCACAACTCCCGCTGCGCTTCCTGGCGTGACTGGTCTTCGCGGTGCGCACGGGCGAGCTCCCGGAGATGGCAGTCCTCGCACAGCCCGGTCGTGGAGCGTTCCTGCGGCCGTGTCGCACACGCCGGACACAGCGGCGCGCCGGAAGCGATGAGCAGCGCCCGACGCGCGACGCGCTCCAGGCGGGCAGGGTCGACTTCGCCGGCGAGGATCGCTTCGCGGACCGTGCGCGCCGCGACGGCGAGATCCGCGGCGTCTCGCAGACGCGCCCACGACTGGCCGCGGGGCTGGCCGAGGACCAGGCCGCGCCTCTCGCCGGGCTGGCGGAGCGAGATGCGATGCCGGGCCGCTGCGGTACGGACCGACGCGACGGACCGGCCGAGGATGATCGCTGCGGCTTCCGCCCCGGTGGCTGCGACCGCGCGCAGCATCGTGACCTCTTTCGACGTCCACGGCCTTTTGTTGCACGGGGTATGTCTCATGAATCTTCGCGGCCTCGATGCCGTGCCGCTGCAGCGCCGGAACTCTCCAGCCGTGATCCCACGCGGTGCCGTCCCCGCGCTCGCGACGTCGAACCGCGCCGACAGCCGACCCCCGGACGCGGAGCGGGCGTCGCCGCGGCAGCGCACAACCCGAGCACGAACACACCGACGACGACGCCGGCCAACAGGCCCGCACCGAACCACCCGAACCCGCCCGCCATCGCGACCATCAAGCGACACGCTCCGGGAACTCACGCACCTGCAACGAGGCCGGGAACCGGTCGAACTCCTTGTGGCGGGGCCCACACCACGAGCCGAGCTGCTTCACGAACACGGCCACACCCGCGACGCGGCACTGGCCGACGAGATCCTCAGCCCATCCGATCTCCATCTTGCGGGTTCCGGGGCCGGTCTCCCCGCCCACGATCACCCAATCGAGCAGCGGGTGCCGGGCTCCCGAGCCGCCGCCGGGACCGCCGATCCAGTCGGGTTCGACGTAGCCGTACAGATCGACGGGGCCGAGCAGCTCGTTGTGCGCCGCCCAGAGGTGAGCGCGCCCGGACGTGTACGCCGCCCTGATCTCATCGGGCGTGCGACGAACAGGCATCGGGGCGACGTCGCCGTCGCCCGACCGGTCCGCCCACCGGCGCATGAACTCGGCCATGCGCAGCGGGCGCTTCGTGAGCACCTGGAACGTGTGCTGCGGCGCGCCGTAGATCGTGGCGAGAACACGAACGATGAACCCGTCGGGGACAGCCGGATGGAAGAGGTCGGTCATGCTGCCGACGAACACCCTGGACGGCTTGCGCCAGCGGAGAGGCTCGTCGAGGCGCTCCGGGAAGAGCCGGACGTCCCCGTTCCACTGACCGGCCGTCGCGAGCCCACGGTGCGCCTCGCTCAAGCCCCGCGACGCGACCCGCGCCGCGTAGCAGCGGTCGCAGCCCGCGGACACCCGCGTACAGCCCACGGCCGGGTTCCACGTCCGATCGCACAATTCGATGCGCGTCACGGCGCGTGCTTCCAGGCGTGGCGCGGGCTGCTCTGGCGCCGATGGACTACGCGGGCGTGTCTCTCGGCCGTCGGTGCGTTACCAACGAGATCCGAGACGCCGCGGCGCCGTCGGACGTCTGCTACGAGGCAGGAGTGGGCTGGCCTGGTGCCGGAAGAAGGCCGTCGGTGTAGAGCCGCAGCGCGTGACGAATGGCCTGAGCCATCGACCGCTCCTCTGCTGCGGCCTTCACCTTGATGGCCTCGTGGAGATCTGCCGGCATCCGGACGACAACGGGCTTGGGCTCGCTCACGGGGCACCTCCAGGAAGCCGCGACAACGGCTTGACGATATCGGTGCGCGGTCGGCTGCACGGGGATACACGTAGTCGCCCCGCAATCGCGCGACAATCGCGGGCGCACTGGTGTTCGCCAGTGCGAGAACAGCCCCAGGCGCCGCCGACGCCCAACCAAGACGAGCGGCGACGCCTGGGACCGCGAAGAGGAGAACATAGCGATGACGAAGCCACACACAGGAAACAAGGCCCCACAGTCCGGCATCTACAAGCCCGCGAACGGCGGCAAGGAGATAGCCGTGTCGAAGGGGGACACGCTTCCGCCGTCCAAGGGCGAGGGCACCGACTACAGGTTGGTCCGGCCCACGAAGTAGCGCCACGCGCTGGGAGCGCGAGGCCGTTGTCTCGCGCTCCCGGACGCGTCGCACGCTTGATGAACTCATGCTGCGTACTCCGTGCAGACGCCCATCCATGGAGCGGGACCGCGCGCCGCGTAGCCGTTGAGCGCGGTCTGGTCTTGCACCTCGGGCGGCGCGGTCTCCCAGCTGGCCGTGTCGGCGAGGTGCTTCCACTCGGCCGGCGCGTACGCGCGCCAGAACGACGCGTCCATCTGGTAGGCGCCGCGGTACTTCCCGGACGCGTTCACCGCGCTGTAGACGCCTGCGCTGCCGGACTCGTGGTCGATGACGCACTCGAAGAACGCGACGAGCTGGTCGTGGATCACTGTGGTGACGCGGCGTCGAGCGGCAGACGAGGGCGCGGCTGCCGGGCTCGTTGACTGCTCCCGCTCCTGCCTCGCGGCGAGTGCCGCTGCCGCGTTGCGTGCCACCGCGCCGTACCACGCGGCACGGAGGTTGTGCTCGACGAGTCGGCGGAACCGCCGGTACTCGGCGAGGGTGAACACCCGCGGCTGACCGTCTACGGACACCACGACCGTCTCCGGCGACGGGACGATCGCCGTCGACGATGACGTCGATGGTGCGACGGCCGTGACCGTCATCGGTTCTCGGGCGTTGCCGCACGCGGCGAGCAGCACGGCGAGGATTGCGAGGTGGAGGCGTCGCACATGGTTCCCTCTCTCTCGACAGCAGGGGCAGACGGCGGCCGGTAACACCAGTCGCCGTACAAGTCCGGGAAGCGCCGAGCGTTCTCCTGCGGGTCCCCGGCACCCTCAGAAGGCGCGTCCGGGAAGGCGGGAGCCGCGGCGAGATGGAACATCAGCGAGAGCAGCGGGATGACGGTCACGGCGCCACCTCGCTGGCCTCGTCGAACAGCTGCTGCTGCCACGGGCGGGCGTCGCGGCGCAGCACGAACAGGAGCGAGTAGTTGCGGCGCGCGTGATGCTGGTAGTCGCGCTGTGGCTGCGGGCCCGGCCTGCGGAGGTGCACTAGCTCGTCCACGAGCGTGAAGCCGAGGAGCTCAGCGTGGGCAAGGACGTCGTAAGCGGAGCGGCGGTATCGGCCAGACGTCACGTAGTTCATGCACTTGACGAGCAGGAGCCCTCCGGGGCGAAGCACCCGGTAGAACTCGGCGATCCCGGCCGCCATCAGCTCGATGACGCCGGCCACGTCCTTCGGGACGTCGTAAAGGCCGTACCGGTCGAGGAAGTCAGCGCGACGGCGCCCGAACTCGTCGTGGCCGCCGGCCAGCGTCGATGTCGCACGGCCTCCCTGCGCGATGTACGGAGGGTCGAACGCGACGACGTCGACCGTGCCGGTCTCTTCGGGGAGCCGCCGAAAGTCGACGCCGTCGAGGACCAGGTCGTGGGCGATGAGCTGGGCGGGCCGCCAGTCGGTCCACCAGCGGCCCCGCCCATACGTCGGGTCGAGCACGACATCGTCGGCGCGGAGGTAGCCGAGACGGTGCACGTCCGCGAGGAGCGCGCCGTTGGTCGGCCACGCGGTCGCCGCGAGGATCAGCGTCACGCGCCTGCTCCGTGGTCGCAATCGCAGGGCCGTCCGGTGTCGGCCCGGGCCCAGAACATCCGGCCTGACGGCTCCCTGTACAGGACCACGCTGGTGCCGCAACCGCACCGGCCGGGCAGGACCGCGACGGCGAAGCCGAGCCGGCGGTGAACGTCGGCGGCCTGGCGACGCTCAGTCGCGCGTGCCCGGTAGCCGTGCGCTCTCGCGGTCGCGGCGAGGTACCGCGCGCACATCATCGGGCGGCTGCTTCTGCGTGCGCGGGCCAGCAGTCCGGGCAGCGCACCACACCGTCGCCGTCTTCCGGTTCGGTGATCCAGGTCGATCCGCCGCACAGCTCGCACCGCGGCTGCTCGACGAGGGCGAGTGCGGGCGCCGGGGCTGCGAGCTCGCCCCACCGCCGGGCGAGAGCGTGTGGCGTCAGCCGGGCCGACGGGTACAGCAGCGACCAGCGTGCAGCACGGGCGCGGATCTCGCCCGGTGTAGCGCCGACGTCGGCGAGTTGGCGTAGCGCAGCGTCCCACGCGCCGTGCTCGGATCGCGTCGAAGGGGCGTAGCCGAGTACGTCGGCGAGCACCTCGTTGAGGCCGTCGAGCGCGCCGGTCTCTCCCGCGTCGCCATGCGGCGACGCAAGAGTGTTCTTCTCTGTATCTGTATCTGTATCTGTATCTGTATCTGTATCTGTATCTGGTCGCGTTACCCCGCCGTTACCGCGCGGTGGTGTAACGCCGTTGCCCGGCGGCGGTGTAACGCTGTTACCCGATCGTGTCGCCTGGCGGTGCTTCGCGACGCGGCCGCGAGTCCTCGCGCGGTCCTGTTCGACCTCGGCGCGGGTGCGCTGGTGGGTCTCGTAGTCGTGGATCCGCCAGCCGTCCGCTATCTCGTCCCAGAGGCCAACATCGACGAGTCGGGCAGCGAGCTGCTCCGGCCGAGACAGTCCCGTGAGGCGCCGTAGGACGGCATGGGGGATCACGCCGTCCGTGAGATGCTTCGAGGAGTAGCAGAGTCCGGAGACGAACAACCAGGCGGCCTGGTCGCCGGCCTCGAGAACCTTCGGGTGGTCCGGGAACGCGTCGTTGAGCTTGACCCAGGTCACGACGCCACCGCCCCGGCAGGGTCGTACACGAGGGATTCCCACACGGGCGCGGGGGTGAGGTTCCCCGACGTACGCGCTCGGAACGTGCCGGTCTTGCGGATCAGGCCTTCGCGCGCGGCGCGTAGCACGAGCGGCCCGAACGCTCTCGCTTCTCGCGGCCGCGGGCAGCCCGCCGGCCAGGCGTCGTCAGCGAAGAACGTCGGATGCGTACGCAGATAGGCGCCGAGCCACGCCCACGCGTCGGCCCTCCACTGGCTGTCCGCGTGCTCATCGGCCCGGGTCATGCCGTCGCGGCGCCGCACGCGAGCCGCGCGGACCCGTGTGCGCTGCTCGTCGAACAGCGACGCCTGCCCGGCCCCGACCGTCATGCTCACGTCTCTGTGATGCTCTGCTGCCCGTCACCGGGCACCGCAGGCGCCTCAGCGGACGTGTCGGCCTGCTCCTCGGACTGCTCGGCGGCAGGTTCGCCTTCGACGTCGATCACGTCACCAGCCGGCTGGAACTCGAGGACCTCGGCTCCGAGGTCGGTGCGGACCGCCTCGTCGACCGACAGGGCGTGCGCTGCCTCGACCGTCAGCGGCAGGTACGGAGCCAACCGCCGGATCGCGGTCTTGCGGGCCATGGCGTCGTAGTCGGTGACCCACGGACCGCTGTCCTTGGCCTTGGAACGCCCGCGGTACTGCTCCACGTCGTCGCGTGACAGCACGATGAACGCGTGTCCGCCGCCGCTGAAGCGGGCCAGCGCGTAGTACGCGATCGCTTCGCCGCGCCCCGCGAGCGCGGGCCGGTGCCTGAGCGTCTCATCGAGCCCGTACTCGAAGTCGAACTCGTCGTTCTCCAGGACGTCGTGAGCGACGATGCTCTCGATCCGGCCGCTCCGGCGGGCGAGGTCGATCATCCCGCGGTAGCCGAGGATCCACTGCACCTCGAGGACACCCTTGTTGCGGAACGGGATGAGGTAGCAGTGGCCGAGCGGGCCGGGCTCGAGGCCGAGCTGGGCGGAGAGCATCACGGCGCCGAGCAGCGACTGCGGCGTGCACGCGAGGAGGTTCGGGGTCCGGCGACACTCGGTGAGCACGATGCGGGCGAAGCGGTCCGCGGTCATGTGCGCCGGCAGCGCCCGGGCGATCTCGGCCTTCTGCTGCTCGATGAGGTCGTAGACCGTCCTCGGCGCGCCGCCACCGGTCTTGCGGGCCGGGCTCGACGCGGCACGGCCACGCTTCGCGATCTTGCCTGCGAGTTCACTCACCGGTACGCCTCCTTCTTCACGACCAGGCGCCGAGGCGGCCGGTTCCTGTACGGCTTGACGAGCTCGGGCTGCTCCGCGGCGAGAACGTCCCAATCGACGACCTCGACGGTCCGCCGGTACCCGGCGACGACATCGGGCTGCGCCGCGGCGAAACGGTCTTCGTCGACACGGCCTTGCCCGAACGGCTTCCACGTCACGACCTGACGACCGTCGAGCGTCCCGGCGGTCGCGGTGCCGAGCCACGCTCTCAGCTGGTTCTCGAGCTCGCCGACCGTGTCCTCGACAGCTTTCCGTTCAGCCTTCGCGAGGCGGAGACGGTCGAGGAGGTCTCGCGCGTCGGCGGGGAGATCGACTTCGGTGTCGGCCCGAGCGTCGGCGTAGAGACGCTTGAGGGCATCCGTCGTGGACTCGTGACCATCTACCGGCGGAGGCTCACCGGTGAGGACGTGTCCCTCCCAAAACTCCTGCTCGATGTCGATGAGCGCGTCGAGTGCCGCGTCGTCGCGTGCGACCTCTAACGTCCGGTAGTCGCGGCCCCCGATCAGCACAGCGACCCACGCCCGGTCGAGACCGCAGACCGCTAGCTGATGCTGGACCTGCACCTGGTAGGCGTCGGGCACACCGTCGGCCCACTTGTCCGCGACGTACTGGCCTGCGGTCTTGATCTCCAGTAGCGCCCGCGGCTCGCCCGGCGCGTCGGCGAGAGCGACGATCCGGTCGGGCGACGCGAGCATCCAGTCGTGCGTCGCGTGCTGGTAGATCCCCACCGGTGCGCTCAGAGACAGCTCGGGGTGCTGCTCGGCGACCTCGTCGGCGACGACGCCTTCGAGCCGCTGACCCCACCGCATCGCGGCGTTCTCCGTGTCGTCGCCGAGACCGACCTTGTCGAGCCACACCGCCATCGGAGACCGCCATGCGTCGAGACCGCAGATCGCTGCGGCGTCCGACGCACCGACACCCGACCGGCGTGCGGCCAGCCACGCTTCCCGGTCGTCGTAGGAGGTGACCGTCGCGAGGACTCGCGTGTTCTGGAGGACCTCCGATCCGGTCATCGCGGCGTCCCGAAGAACACGGGTCGGGCCGTGTCCGCCTCGACGGTCTGCACCACGTCGTCGAACGCGCAGCGCTGCACCCGGTCCGCGTGGTCGAGCACGAACGCGAGGCGCAACGCCCCTTCACCGATCCGGTAGCGGAGCCGAGCCTCGATGCGGTACGCGTCGACGCCGTCGAACGGCGCGAGGCCCAACGTGAACCGCTCCGGGATCACGACCTGGCCGCTCTGGCCCGCCCTGGCGTCGATCGTCTCGGAGTACGTGAGTTGACGCTGCCCCGAGTCGAGTCGCACAGCGGACCGGAACTGCGCTCCCTTCGTCGCCTCGAACGTGCGGGCCAGTTCCAGAAGGTCAGCGCCCGGCGGTGTCACGACGTCGTCGACGTGTTCCTCGACGAAGTCCGCGAAGTCTTCCTGGCCCATCCACTTGCCCGACGCGGTCCGCCACGCCGTCCACTCCGGGGTCGGCAGCAGGTCGAGCACCGCCCTGTAGTCACCGAAGCCGGGACAGCTCACGTCGCCTTCGGGGACATGGTCGTTGAGGACCGCGACGACACGGAGGCGGCGCTGGTCGGCGTACAGCGCGGTGCCGGGCCCCGAATGGGCGTTCACGTACGCGGCGAGGGACACGGGCCGGTCCACGCTGATCGTGCCGCGCTTGCGGCGCGGGTGAGCGAGGTGCGGCTCGACGTCGATGAGGTCGTGGCGGGCGTCGCCGGCGAGGACGACTCCCCACACGCCATCGGAGAGCGGGTGCGGGTCGGCCGCGCGTTGGGCGAGATCCGCCACGATCTGCGCCTCGGGTGTCTGGGTGATCTGGTCGGTCACTGTGCCTCCTTCAGTCCCGCGCGGGTCTGCGGCGGGACATCTCGCAGCGGGAGTCGCTGCTGGAACGGGTCTTCGCGGGTGAGGTTGTGTGCCTCGTCCACGAAGAACAGCGAGATCGGACGTGTCGGCTTCGGGGCTTTCACCTCGACGTCGTCGGTGACGATCACCTGCGTGACGTGCTGGTCCGACGGCCGTACCTTCACCGTCAGGCGCAGCTCGCCGGCCTTACCGGTCGTTTGGACCGCGGCGACGAGTTCGACGAGAGCGTCGGTGAGTTCCGCGTGCGCGGCGCCGTGGCGGAGGTCTTGCAGCCACGCCGCGAACGGGAACCGGTCGACGTCGAGGATCTCGCCGGTCTCAGGATCGATACTCATGGGTCCTCCCTGGGTCTGGGCTACGTGCCGTTGTCAGCGGATTCCGCGGCTGCGCCCGCCACGAACGCCGCGGCGACACCCGCTGCGAACAGGGCCGGTGAACGCGACGACCACCAGCCGAACGCGCACGCCCCGCCGACAGCCGCGGCCGTCACCGCGCACCAGAGGCCACGCGGCGGGTGACCGGTCCGGGTGTCGCCGGCGGGCGTGTCGGTCATGTCGGGTCGCCGATCCAGGCGCCGCACTCGCGGCAGATGTGCTCCCCGGGGCGCGGGTCATCGACCTCGACTTCGCTCGACCCGCAGTCGGGGCACGCGACGGCCGCGGCCGTCACCGTGCACCAGAGGCCACGCGGCGGGTGACCGGTCCGGTTACCTGCCCGTCGGAGCCTCCGGTCCTCGGGCTCCACCGGCGGCGCCCCGGAAGCACCCTCCGGGGCGCCGCCCAACAGCTGTGTAACTCCACGCATGGCATTCCGTTTCGGGCCAGCAGGCACCCCGCTCAAGACGGGGGCCGGAACGGTCAGGACGACGAATCAGCCGCGACGCCCTCGGGCGTCGCGGCGGCATCCATGCCAGGGTCTTCCACAGCCAGACGGTCGAGATAGGCCGGATAGAGCACGAGATCAGTCGCTGCCCGGCCCCGCTCGATCCAGTCGCGGAACCGGATGCACGCCTCGGCCGCGGTCATGTCGAGGACCGCGCCGATCTGTTCCCACGACGCGCCCGACCGGCGGCAGTCCGCCACCCGAGCCCACCGAGCACACATCAGTCGGGCAGCGAGTTCCTCCGCTGCGCCGAGCTGGCCGAGCATCTCCGCCGCGGTCGGCGGCCCGTACGTCGCGGGCTGCGCCTCGTGCAGCATCCACGAAGGCCCCTCGAGCGGACAGCTGAGAAGCTCATGAGACGACACGAACCCGCCGATCAGCATCCGAGGCCTCCGGCCGGCGGCGTCGTGCTCTCCCCGCGGGCTTCCCCTCCCGCAGGGAGAGACACGGCGGCCTCTTGGTTGCCCGCGCCGCGCCCGCCAGGTGGTGAAGGCAGGGGAACGGACGCAGACGCGGGCAACATCACCGCTGACCGGACGGCCAGCCACTCATCCAGGGCCCGGACCGGCAGCAGCATCCGGCGGCCCACCCTGACCACAGGCAGGGTGCCGTTGCGGATCAGCTCGTAGACCGTCGTGCGCGACAACGACAGGGCCTCCGCGGCTTCCGTCGGAGTCAACGCGAGCTTCGGGGCCACAACCTCGGTGCGCTGCTCCCGCAGCCACGACACCACCGTGTCCGCCACCGACCGGGCAATGCCCTCCGTCGGTACCTCCAACACCACCCGCCCCGTCACGACGCCAACTCCTCGGGGCGCTCGATCCAGTGGATCGGAACGTCCAGGGCTGCGGCGATCCGCCGACGGAGGTCGGGGCGGCGCTTGAGGAGGCGCCGCCCCGCCGTGATGTCGCAGACGTACTGGAGGCTGAGGCCGACCTCGTTGGCGAGTCGCGCCCGGGTGACGCCGGCGCCGTCCATGGCCTTGCGGAGGGCTGCTGGGTCGATTGCTGCCACGCCGTGAACCTACTGCGTAGTGCTGCGTACTGTCAAGCACTGAGGGGCGCACTACGCATAACATGAGCGCTGACCTGCGCAATGTCTGAATCTCACCCTTGTAACTGCGTAGTCGTGCGTTGTTGCAGGGGTTTGCAGTACGCACAATCGCGGGTGAGAATCGGCTCGTGACCAACGACGTCGCCGAGTGGCGGGCACGAGTCGGTGTCGCCATCGAACACCGACGCCGCGCGGTGAAGCTCCGCAGCATGCGCGCTGCGGCCGATCAGGCGGGCGTGTCCGAAACCACATGGCGGCAGATCGAGAGCGGCCGCCGCCAGTTGCACCGCGGATTCATCGTCGCTCCAACCCCGAGCGACAACACCAAGACCGCTGTGTGCATGACGCTGGGGTGGGCGCCGGACTGCATCGATCGACTCCTTCGCGGCGAGGAACCACGAGCGCTAGAACCCGACTTCCGCAGCCATCACGCCGAGACCACCACAGGATCGGCTCACCCCGACGGCGGCGAGACCCCCCCTGCAGATCTCGCCGCCCTTGTCCGCCTCATCGACGAGATCCATGCTCGCCTGGCGGAGCTCGAGGTACTCGTCCAAGAAGTCAGCGCATCCGCATCAGCTCGGAGATGAGCTGAGCGAGCAAGGCTCGCAGCTCTTTCGCCACTGCGATTGCCGCCACGATGACTTCGTCTTCCCTCGGCCCCACGGGCTCCTCCTTGTCCGGTATCCGGGACGCCTACCGCAGAAGAGTGCAGGGGCCGACGGGCCCGCCAGTCGCCTCTCGACCGAGCACCAGCCGAGCCGGTAGCGTGCTGCTGGTCGAGGGGACGTCGCGCTGGGCGCGCGACGGTGGTGGGAGGTGTGGGCATGTCCGAAGTCACTCAGCCAACGGTGCCGCCTCCGAGCGGCCCGCCCGCGAAGCCGTGGTGGCGGCGCTGGTGGGCGATCACGCTCTGGGTCTTGCTCGCTATCGGCTTGATCGGCAGCCTCGGAGACGGCGAGGACAAGAAGGCCGAGCGCGTGACCTTGCGAGCTACTACCCCTGAGCAGAAGCCCTCGACCGACCGCGACGGCAGCACCACGACCGTCTCCGGCCGGGCGAGCACAACAACCGCGAGGCCGACAACGACGCTGCCGCCGCCAACGACGACACCGCCAACCACGGTCGCGACGACCCTGCCTCCAACGACTCCCGCACCCACGCCGCCCCCGACGGCCGCGCCAGCTCCTCCACCGACCGTAGCGAACGTCTACTACGCGAACTGCGACGCGGTGCGCGCCGCGGGCGCCGCGCCGCTGTACGCGGGGGAGCCCGGGTACAGCAGCAGCCTCGATCGTGACGGCGACGGCGTCGCCTGCGAGAGCTGATGGCGTTCCGGCTCGGCCTGCGACGCTCGAAGAAGGTCGGGCCTTTCCGGCTGTCGCTCACCAAGCGCGGCGTCGGCGCATCTGTGGGCGTGCCCGGGGCGCGCTACTCCATGCACTCGACGGGGCGACGCACCAAGACCCTCGGCGTTCCCGGCACCGGCATCTTCTGGCGCGAGACGCGCACGAGCACAGCAGGTCGCCCGTGCGACACCCAAACGGC
>JAHEXT010000052.1 GCA_023251945.1 Actinomycetes bacterium | reverse complement strand
CTAGCTGCCTGTGGCCCCGGGCTGAGACTAGGCGCGGATGAGTTCGGCGACGAGGTGTGCTGTCTCGGTCGGCGTGACACCGACGCGGATCCCCCGCGCCTCGAGGGCATCCTTCTTCGCCTGCGCAGTGCCGGCCGAGCCGGAGATGATCGCGCCGGCGTGACCCATCGTCTTGCCGGGCGGCGCGGTGAAGCCCGCGATGTAGGCCACCACCGGCTTCGACATCTCGCCCTCGATGAACGCGGCCGCCTTCTCCTCCTCGTCACCGCCGATCTCGCCGACCATCACGACTTGCTCCGTCTGGGTGTCGCCCTCGAACAACGCAAGCACCTCGACGAACGACGAGCCGACGACCGGGTCTCCTCCGATCCCGACGATCGTCGAAGAGCCGAGTCCGAGCTGCGTCAGCTCATGCCCGATCTGGTACGTGAGCGTCCCCGAGCGCGAGACGAGCCCGACCGAGCCCTCGCGGAAGATCTCGGCCGGGATGATCCCGACGTTCGCCTTCCCCGGCGAGAGGGCGCCGGGGCAGTTCGGGCCGACCATGATCACCCCGCGCGCGTGGAGGTACGCATGGATCCGGAGCATGTCGTGCGCAGGCACTCCCTCGGTGATGCAGACAATTGTGTCGACCCCCGCGTCGACCGCCTCGTAGATCGCGTCCGCCGCAAATGCGGCCGGGACGACGATCATCGACGTGTTGGCGCCTGTCGACGAGACGGCCGAGTCAACCGTGTCGAAGACCGGGATCCCGTCGACGTCCTGGCCGCCTTTCCCGGGCGTCACTCCCGCGACCACGTGCGTTCCGTACGCCCGGTTCCGAAGCCCGTGGAAGCGGCCCTCGGAGCCCGTCAGCCCCTGGACGACGAGCCGCGTCTCCGTGTCGACGAGAATGGCCATCAGGCGGCTGCAGCCAGCTCGACGGCGCGCCGCGCTCCGTCGAGCATCGTCGCCTCGGCGTGGAGGTTGGCCGCAGCTGCTTCCTCGAGCAGCCGCCGCCCCTCCTCCGCGTTCGTCCCGTCGAGCCGGACGACAATTGGGAGCTTGATCGCCATCTGCCCGAGCGCCTGGAGGATCCCCCGCGCGACCTCGTCGCAGCGGGTGATTCCGCCGAAGATGTTGAAGAAGATCGACCGGACCTGAGGATCGCGCGTGATCACGTCGAGCGCGTCGACGACGCCCTGGGCGTCGCCGCCCCCGCCCAGGTCGCAGAAGTTCGCAGGACGCCCACCGACAAAGGTGACGACGTCGACGGTCGACATTGTCAGTCCCGCGCCGTTGCCGAGGACACCCACCTCTCCGTCGAGCTTGACGTACGTGACGCCCTTCTCCCTGGCAAGTGCCTCCAGCGGATCGGCAGCTGCGACGTCGCGCATCTCCGCGAGCTCCGGATGCCGGTAGAGCGCGTTGTCGTCGACGGTGAACTTCGAGTCGAGCGCACGCACTTCTCCCTCCGTCGTCACGATCAGGGGGTTGATTTCGCAGAGCATCGCCTCGCACCCGACGAAGGCCTCGTACAGCCGCTCGACGATCGCCGCGATCTGCTTCTGCTCCACGGGATCCGCGATCCCAGCGTCGTAGACGAGCCGCCTCCCCTGCCAGGGGTGGTAGCCCTCGAGTGGATCGACATGGAGGCGCACGAGCTCGTCCGGGCTCGATGCCGCGACCTCCTCGATGTCTACGCCGCCGTGCGTCGTGAACATGAGGAGTGGCCTCTTGGCGCCGCGGTCGAACGTGATCGAGAGGTAATACTCGCGCGCGATATCCGAAGCGCGCTCGATCCACACCTTGCGGACGGTGTGGCCGCGAATGTCCATTCCGAGGATCTCGCTCGCCCGTGCCTCCACGTCTTCCGGCGTCTCCGCAAGCTTGATCCCGCCCGCTTTGCCACGGCCTCCGGTGAGCACCTGGGCCTTCACCACGACCGGGCCGCCAAGCTCCTGCGCAGCTTCGTGCGCCTCGGCAGGGCTCGTCGCAAGACGGCCCTCCGACACAGGAATGCCGTAGCGACGAAAGAGCTCCTTCCCTTGGAACTCGTACAGGTCCAAAGCGCGCGCGAGTCTACCGTCATCCGTGTGCGAGCATGGCGCGGATGAGTCGGACGACCGTCATCGTGCTCGTCGCGCTCGGCGCGGGCCTCGCCGGACTCGCGTTCTCGTCCGCGGCCGAGCGCTTGCGTGACCGAGATACGGCAGCCGGCGAGAGCGTTCCTGCGGGCCCGCAGACCGCGAGCCTCGGCTGGCGCGAGACGTTCGGCCCCACGGGCGAGCAGCTCGTCTTCTCCGTGGAGTCGCTACAGGTCACGCCTACGGGCTGGCGCGCACGCGTCTCGGTGACGAACGACACAACCGCCGCCTACGAGGTGGGCGACCCGCGCGCAACGCTCGACCGCTCGTTCGGGCTGATGCTGTTCGCGTCCGGCAAGCCCGAGGAGCTCGAGGAGCGGAACGTGAGCCGAACGCTGCCGGCTGTTCGGCCCGCCCTGCGATACGAGCCGAGCCTTCCGGCCGTGCTCGAGTCAGGGGATTCGTGGAGCGGCACGATCTCGGCGCCGGGCGCGCTCGTCGCAGGGAGCTGGGTGCGCGTCGTCTTCGGAGCGCTGATCGTCGTCGGCAAGCCGCCGGAGGGAGTCGAGGACACCGTCGTCTGGATCACCGACCATGCGTACCGGCTGAAGCCCTGACGGCCGGTTCCGTCAGACAACCCGGGCGCGGAGCACTCCCTGGGACTCGGGATCAGCACCGCAGCTCGCCGGGGCGACGGGCCCCGCGACCTCCTCGACGACCGCGGTGTGCTCGGCTCCTTCCCAGGACCGGAAGCGGACCGTCGAGCCCTCGACCTTCGCGAGCTCGAGCTCGGACACTCCGTCGAGACCGGTTGCCTCTCGGACCGCCTGCTCCGCCGCCTGGACGATCGGCTCGAAGCACGTGCGGCCGCGGTACCGGCCGAGCTCGATCTTCTTCGCGAGCGCGCGAGCGACAACGAAGGGCGCCTCGCCCGGCTCGACCCGGCCGAAGTGCAGCCCCGCGGGGAGCACGAGCACGTTCGCAGCAAAGCGGTGCCCGCCCTGGTGGGACGAGATCCACAGCTCTTCCTCTCCCAGCCGCTCTGCAAGCGCTCCGAAGACGGCCGTTCCTCTGAGTGCGCAGCACGCGTCGCGGCTCCCGTGCCCGCAGACGAGCACAAGCGAACCGTCGACGGGCTCGCCGGCCGTATCGAGGTCGACGCGCGCCAGGTCCGTCTGGTCGACGAGCTCGATCCGACGGACGTCGCCCCCGGATTCTCGTGCCCCTACGACGAAGGCGAGCGAGCGGTCGCTGCTCGACCGCCCCGGACGACGTATGAACTGGAGCCTCGAACGGGGCGTGTCCGCGAGCCAGGCCGTGACCGCCTCGTACGCCTCCTGGGGCAGGCCTCCTTCGGCCGATACGTCACGGGGCCAGCTGCCCCGCACCTCGAGCAGGAGCCACTCCTCGGCAGTCGTCGCGCTCGCAGACAAGGGCACGCCGGCCGCACGAGAGAGGTCGGAGCAGCGCCGGCTCACGGCTCGGCTCCTTTCAGGAGCTCCACCCGGACGAAGCAGATCAGCTGGCCGAGCGAGACCTGCTGCCCAGGGGTCACACTCAGTCCGGTGACGACGCCGTCGTGGTGGGCGACGATCTCGTTCTCCATCTTCATCGCCTCGACCACGCAGATCACGCGTCCGGACTCGACGGTGTCGCCGTCGGCCACTTCGACCGTGAGCACGGTTCCTTGCATCGGGCTCGCCACCGCGCCGGTCGTATCGCCCGCGAGCCCTTTGCGCCGGCTCTTGTGGCGCCGGGCGAGCTCTGCCCACGGAGGCTCGGACGTGTGGACACGGACCTCGTGCAGTCGACCGTCGAGCTCCACGGCCACGAGACGCTCCCGAGTTGTCAGAGCCGTACCGTCCGATGCCGAGGCTACGCTCGTTGTCTTATGCGACAACTGCTCCGCCAGCTCCTGGGCGCGCTGCGCGAGCTCCTCGGACTCGACGACCCCGCTGCACGTCCCGCCTTCGACGAAGCACGGGTGGCTCAGAAGCGCCCAGTGGAATCCGATCAGCGTCGTCGGCCCCTCGATCACGAATTCCTCGAGAGCGCGCAGCATCCGCAGCCGCGCACGCTCCCGGTCCACGTCGTGGACCACGAGCTTCGCGACGAGCGGGTCGTAGAGGCCCGAGACCTCGTCCCCGGCCTGAACTCCGGAGTCCACGCGCACACCGATCCCGCCCGGCTCCCGGTAGGCCGTGATCCGCCCCGGGGCAGGCAGGAAGCCGCGGGTCACGTCCTCCGCGTTGATTCGGCACTCGATCGCGTGCCCGCGAAGGACAACGTCGTCCTGGGAGAACGAGAGCGGCTCGCCGGCGGCGATGAGAACTTGCTCTCGAACGATGTCGATCCCGGTCACAGCCTCGGTGACGGTGTGCTCGACCTGCACCCGCGTGTTCATCTCGAGGAAGTAGTAGGAACCGTCGGGTGTGAGAAGACCCTCGACAGTCCCGGCCGAGCGGTAGCCCGCCGCTCGGGCAGCATCGACCGCGATCCGCCCGATCCGTTCGCGCAACGCCGGGCCGACGGCCGGGGACGGTGTCTCCTCAACGAGTTTCTGGTGGCGGCGCTGGATCGTGCAGTCGCGCTCCCCGAGATGGATCACGTTCCCGTGGCCGTCTGCCAGAACCTGGACCTCGACGTGGCGCGGATCGTCGAGGTAGCGCTCGACGTAGACCGACGCGTCCGCGAAGTACGCCTCACCCTCGCGCCTGGCGGCCTCGTACGCCCGCTCGACCTCGTCCGCCGAGTGGGCGATCTTGAAGCCTTTCCCGCCGCCCCCGGCGGAGGCCTTGATCGCGACCGGGTAGCCGATCTCCTCGGCATTGCGAAGGACAGCGTCCACGGTCTCTGCAGGCTCCGTCGTCCCCGGAATGATCGGGACGCCGGCGTCGCGCATTCGCTTGCGCGCCGAGATCTTCGAGCCCATCGCCTCGATGGCTTCGGGCGCAGGGCCGATCCAGACGAGGCCCGCGTCCTCGACGCTACGAGCGAACGACGCGTTCTCGGCGAGGAAGCCGTAGCCGGGATGAACCGCGCCTGCGCCCGCGCGCAGTGCCGTCTCGACGATGCGGTCACCGCACAGGTAGCTCTCGACGGCGGGCCCGGGACCGATCAGGTACGCCTCGTCGGCTGCGGCGACGTGCAACCTGCCGCGGTCCGGCTCGGAGTAGACCGCGACGGTCGCGATCCCGAGCTCGCGGAGCGTCCGGAAGACCCGGATCGCGATCTCGCCCCGGTTGGCAACGAGAACTTTCGTGAACGGCGGCATCCGACGCGTATTCTCCCGGACGGTGAGCCTCCCGGATCAGTTGACGGTCGCACGCGTCGCCGCCGTCCCGGCAGTGGTGCTCCTCTACGCCTGGGACTTCCCGAACCACGCCTACTGGGCGACGGCGGTCTTCGTCGTGGCGATGGCGACGGATCAGATCGACGGCTGGCTCGCGCGCCGCCGAGGTACGACCTCACCCCTTGGATCGCTCCTCGACCCGGTCGCGGACAAGGTGCTCATCCTCGCCGCGCTCGTGATGCTGATCGGGGAGGGCGTCGCGCCGGCCTGGATGGTCGCACTGATCGTCGTTCGCGAGATCCTCGTCTCCGGTCTCCGCCTGGCCGCGATCGAGCGCCGCGTCGTGCTCGGGGCCCGCGAGCTGGGGCGGCTGAAGACCTGGGCCCAGGCGGTGGCGGCGACGATCGCAGGCTTCGCCGCGGCGGGCGCGTGGAGCGACGACGTAGCGTGGTTGGCGCTCCTCGCTGCTCTCGTCGCTACGTGGGTCTCGGGGCTCGACTACGCTCGGGTCGCGCCGCGCGTGCTCCGCGGCGAACGTGCGTAGCGGGCGAGCGCGGGCTCGTTGTCGACGCCCTCGCGTGCCGCGACCCGCCTCCAGGCACCGACATCGGCAGCCGGCGAACCGACGAGCCGCACGTCCGCACGCGTAAGCGCGAGTCTCAGCGCGTGTCGCTCTGCTTCGGAAAGCGGAGGATGGACCTCGAGCTCCATCTGGATGAGCGTACCCGGGACACGAGGACCGGTGTCCACCAGAGAACGAGCCCGACGGCGAGACCGACCGCAAGGTTGAGCCCGAACCCGATAGCGCCGACGAGAACTGCGACGAGCCACTCGCGCGCGCCTCGCAGATCCCGGAGCAGCCCGATGTGGAGGAGCCCGGCCGTGGCGAGCAGGCCCGCGAGGATCGGAAGGGGGAACGCCGCCAGCAGGGCCGCGAGCCCCGAGCCCGCGAGCACGGCTACAGCGATGAGTGCCGAGCCGATCGCGAGCGGTGCTCTACCCGTCCGGGCACCGAAGGCGTAGTGCGCGGTGAGCCCGCCGGCGCCGTGGCAGACCGGCATGCCGGCAATCGCGCCCGAGAGGACGTTCGCCGATCCGAGCGTCGTCGCCAGGCGGCCAGGGGTGACACGACGCGCGCGCTCGCCGAAGTACGTGCGCGCCGCGTCGACCGGGGCGAGGCAGGAGTTCGCGAACGTAAGCGGCAGCTGTGGCACGACGAGAGCCGTCAGGGCAGCTCCGAACGTCGCCGCGGAGAGGGACGGGAGCTCGAGCGGCGACGGCCCGAGTGAAGGAAGACCGCCGGTCTCGACGAGCATGACCGCGACTCCGAACGCGACGAGGGCGAGCGCGATCGGCCGCCGCCGCAACACGACGGCGAGCGCGACGACTGCGGCGCCGAGAGGGATCGCCCACTCGGGTGCAAGCGCGTGCTCGGAGAACGAGGACGGCGGATGCGCGACGAGACCCCATGCAACGTTCAGGAAGAGGAGCCCCACCGTGAGCTGGACGCCACGGATGAGTGCACGTGGGAACGCGCGCCCCACATGGTCGATGAGGCCACTCGCCCCGAGCGCAACGAACGTCGTACCCATGATCAGTGCCGCAGCCGCGATCTCGTCAGCGCCGAGTCCTTTCGCGATCGCGATCGCGCCCAGCGCCTTGAGCGGCTGCACGGCGACCGGCAGCCGATAGACGACCGCGACCGCGACGTACAGGAGACCCGCGGGGAGGAGCACCGCTGTCGGCGAGAGGCCGTTCTTGACGATCAACGCGACGGCGATCGGGACGAGCACGCCGAGATCGGCGACCGCCCCCGAAAGCTCACTGTGGAGGCTCGCTACCGGCGCAGCCCCCTTGTTCACCGCTCGACCATTACCGACGTAGCCTTGACGACGCCTGCGGCGCTCACGCCTGGCTTCAACCTGAGCTGCTCGGCGGAGCCACGGGTGATGATCGCAACGACGCGGGCCGGCTCCGTCACGTCGATCTCGACTTGCGCCAGCAGGCCCTCGACGGTGACGCTCCGCACCACGCCACGGAATCGGTTGCGGGCCGAGAGCTGCTCCGACCCCTCGGAGCCGCTGAGGCGCTCGATCTCCGCGACAGGCACAACTCTCCGGTTGGCAGAGTCGCGCTCGACGCGGATCTTCCCGGCGCGGTCCCAGCGCCGGAGGGTGTCGAGCGAGATCCCGAGCGCCCTCGCCGCCTCGGCTGCTGTGAGCACCTGCTTAGGCATTGCCTATGAAATATAGGATCACCAGGTGACCGTCAAGCGGCTCGCCGATCCCGGAGACTTCCTCGCCGGAGCCGGCCCGCTCCTCCTCGGGGACGAAGCGAGGCACAACCTCCTGTTCGGGATCGCCGGCACGCTTCGGGACCATCCTGGCGTCTACCACGAGCACCGCCTCTGGCTCGTCGAGGACGGCGAGCGCGTGGTGGGAGCCGCCCTGCAGACCCCGCCCTTCAATCTCGTCGTCGCACGCCCCGCCGGCGAGGGGCCACTCGCAGCCCTCGCCGAGGCGCTCTACGCCGCGCAGGTCGAGCTCCCGGGTGTGACTGGAGCCGTGCCCGAAGTAGATGCGTTCGCGGAAGCGTGGGAAGAGCACTCCGGGCTGCGCTGCCGACGTCGGATGACCCAGCGGGTCTACCGACTCACCGACGTGCGACCGATCCGAGGCGTTGTCGGTCGACCGCGCGCCGCAACCCAAGCAGACCGTGCGCTGCTCGTCTCGTGGGTCCGGGCGTTCGCGGAGGAAGCCCTGAGAGACGTGGATTCGCCTGTTCAAAGCGCGGAGCAGACGGTCGACGCCCGCCTGCGTGAAGGCACCGGCGGGTTCGTCCTCTGGGAGGACGACAAGCGGGTCTCGCTCGCCGGCTGGGGCGGACTGACGCCAAATGGCGTGCGGATCGGGCCCGTTTACACGCCGCCCGAGCAGCGCTGCCGCGGATACGGGACCGCGGTCACAGCGGCCGTGTCCGCCGAGCGCCTGGCCGCCGGGCGGCGGTTTTGCTTCCTCTACACCGACCTCGCCAACCCGACGTCGAACAAGATCTACACCGACATCGGCTACGAGCCGGTCTGCGACTCGATCGACTACGCGTTCGAGCCGGCGTAGCTCCCCTTCTAGAGTTCCAGTGTGACCGACCGCCTGCGCCCGCTGTGGGATTTCGACGACCTCGATGCGACCGAGAAGCAGTTCCGATCCCAGCTCGCCCTGGAGGCTTCAGACGAGGGTCGCGCCGAGGTGCTCACGCAGCTCGCCCGCGTCGAGGGGCTTCGCGGACGCTTCGAGGAAGGCGAGCGGCTGATCGAGGAGGCGGAGGCGGTCGCCGGAGCGAGCGAGGTCGCGCGGGCGCGGATAGACCTCGAGCGCGGCCGGTTGCGACGTTCGAGCGGGAACGTGGAGGCCGCGCTGCCGCTCTTCGAGTCCGCGTTCGCAACGTCCTTCGGGGCCGGCGAGCTCTTCATAGCCGTGGACGCCGCTCACATGGCCGCGCTCGCAGCACCGGATCGCGACGGGTTCGTCGCGTGGACGCAGCGCGGGATCGACATCGCGGAGACGCAGGAGACAGCGGCGTACTGGCTCGGACCGCTCCTCAACAACCTGGGCTGGGGGTACTACGAGGCAGGCGAGCTCGAACCCGCCCTCGATGCCTTCGAACGCGCCCTCCGCGCGCGCGAGCGCGAGCCCGAAAACCCCGCAGCGATCGAGCTCGCGCGGTACGCAATCGGGAAGACCCTGCGCGCCTTGGGGAGGCCCGAGGACGCCGTCCCTTTGCTCGAGGGGGCCGTCGCGTCGGCGCAGAGCGGAGGCAGGCCCGACGGCTGGCTCCACGAGGAGCTCGCGGAGGAGTACGACGCGCTCGGCCGTGAGACCGACGCGCGCGAGCACGCGCGTCTGGCACTACCGCTGCTGCTCGAAGCCGACCCCGGCTTCGATGCGGACGAGGAGCGAGCCGGTCGCCTCCGTGCGCTCACGGGCTCGCCCTGAGGAGATCCCTGGACGACCCCGGGAACGGCGGGACGAGCGGCATGACCTGGGCGGCGCACGTCAGTGCGCGAGTGCCTCGAGCCGGTCGACGAGCGAGGCGAGGACGGCGAACGTCTCCTCGACAGGCTCGGGCGACGCGAGATCGACCCCCGCCCGGCGCAGGAGATCGAGCGGGTAGGCAGAGCCGCCGGCGCGCAGGAACTCGAGATACCGATCGGCTGCCCCGGGCTCGCCGTCGAGCACGCCGCGTGCGAGCGCGTGCGCACCGGAGATGCCGGTCGCGTACTGGTAGACGTAGAACGGCGCGTACAGGTGCGCGAATTGCGCCCACGCAACTCCGACCCGCTCGCGGTCGACCTCGAAGCCGGCGCCGTACGCCTCGTCGAAGAGCGCGGTCGTCCGTTCCTCGAGGAGGTCGGCGGAGAGCCCCTCGCCCCGCTCGACGCGCTCGTGCACCTCGCGCTCGATCCGCGCGAGCGTCGGCATGACGAAGAAATAGCGGTGGAAGTTCGCCATCGCCTCGTCGAGCACGGCGAGCTCGAGCTCGCGGTCGCTGATCGACTCGAGGAGGTGCGCACGAAGCAGCACCTGGTGGAAGTTCGACGCGACCTCCGCCACGAAGAGCGAGTAGCGGGTCGAAATCTGCGGTTGCGTCTCCCAGGAGCGGTAGGAGTGCATCGAGTGGCCGAGCTCGTGCACGAGCACCCCGAGGCTCGTGGTCGAGCCGTCGAAGTTCATCACGATGAAGGGGTGCGTGCCTGGGGCGCCGGCGGAGAAGGCGCCGCCCATCTTGCCCTGGTTCGGGTACACGTCGATCCACCGCTCTTCGAGACAACCCCGGCGAACGGTGGCCACGTACTCGCCGCCGAGCGGCGCGAGCGACTCGCAGATCCATTCGACGCACTGCTCGTACGCGAGCTGCGGCGGGCTACCGCCGAGCGGCGCCCAGAGATCGTACGGCTGCAACGAGTCCACGCCGAGCAGGGCCGCCCGTGCGCGCCAGTACCGATGCCACGTCGGCAGGTTTCGCTCGAACGCGGCGAGCAGCGTGTCGAGCACCTCGAGCGGAATGTTCGAGCGATGGAGCGCGGCGGCGCACGTGGACGTGTGCCGGCGCGCGCGCGCCGAGAAGACGTCCTGCTTGATCGCGGTCGCGTAGTTCGCAGCGAGCACGTTGCGGAAGCCGCGATAGCCGTCGGCGTAGCTCTCCCAGGCGCTGCGGCGCAGAACGCGGTCCGAGCTCCCGAGCAAGGCGTGGATCGTGCCCTGCGTGACCTCGGCCGTCTCACCCGAGGCTCCGGTCGCCGCTGCGAAGTCGAGATCGCTGTCGACCAGGCTGCTGTAGACCGCGAACGTGCCCGAGTGCGCGTCGGAGAGCATGCCGAGCAGCTCCTCGACCTCGGACGAGCGGACGTGCTCGCCCCGCCGGAAGAGATCGTCGAGGTAGTGCTCGTACTGGGCGAACGCGGGATCTCTCTCCGA
>JAHEXT010000051.1 GCA_023251945.1 Actinomycetes bacterium | reverse complement strand
GCTCTCCGCCTCGTCGAAGACCACGACGAGCCCGTTGCCTCGTGTCTTCGCCGTCATCATCGCCGCCTCCGCGCACGCCACGAGCTCACGGGGGTTGGCCGCGTGCTCGGGGCCCACCGCTACGCCTGTGGAAACGGTCAGGCGACCCGCGGCCTCCGCTTCCAAGCGGCCGACCTCGACTCCGAGCCGCTCCGCGAGCGCGACTGCGCTCTGGAGGTCCCCGGAGGGCACGATGACCGCGAACTCTTCGCCGCCCACGCGGCACACGACGTCCGTCGTGCGCACCGAGCCACGGAGGACGTCGGCGACCTGGAGCAGGAGCTGGTCGCCGATCCCGTGCCCGTACACGTCGTTGACCCTCTTGAAGTCGTCGAGATCGAGCATTACGAGGGCGACCGTGTCGTGCTCCGCCGATGCCCGCATCAGCTCTTGCCGGAGCCGGTCGTGGAACGTGCGGTGGTTGTAGAGGCCCGTGAGCGCGTCCGTCGAGGCCTGGTGCTCGAGCCGAGCGCGGACGTGCGCGTTGTCGATCGCGAGCGCGGCCGCGTCCCCGAAGCGCGTTGCCAGCAGGAACTCCTCCTCGCTGAACTGCGCCTCCTCGCCGACGCGGTAGATGTTGAGCGTCCCCTTGAGCCGCCCTCGGGCGATGAGCGGCACCGCGATCAGCGCCTCCGGGTCCACCGGAGTACCCGGGACGAACCGCACGCGCGGGTCGAGGTGCGCCTTGTTGGAGAGGACGGGCTCGCGGTGCTCGACCGCCCAGCCGGTGATCCCCTCGCCGAACGAGAAGGTCTCGCTCATGACCTCGTTCGCCCACTTGCTGCGTGCGAGCACCGGTTTCAGCTCCCGCTTTGCCTCGTCCGCCTCGTAGATGTGGACGTCCTCGTAGGGGATCAGCTCGGCGAGGGTGTCCGCGATGCGTTCGAGCAGCGCGTCGAGGCTCTGCTCCGAGAGCACGTCGTGGAAGATCTCGGCCAGCCTCCGGTACGGCTCGGCGCTGCCGGCCGAGATCAGGCTCATCTGCGGCCGCGAGGCGGGCTCCACAGGTTTGGGCGCAGGGTCGGACATCGAGACCGTCTCGGAGGTCATCGGACAGCGGCAGAGTCCGCTTGAGCACTCCTCTGCGAAGATCCGCCGTCGTGCAAATTCCGAAGTACGCCCGCGTCGCGCTGCTCTCGCGGTTGATCGACCACGCGCCGCTCTTCCCTCCCGCGGAGATGCCGCTGCCCGACGCGCTCGAGGAGGACCGGCGCGCGCGCGAGAGCCGGTCCGCGTTCGTGCTGGCGCGGTTCGTCTGCCCGGCGTCCCGCCTCGCAGGGCTACCGGACGTGGGGCGCGGCGTCAGCGTCGTCCTCGACGCCCCACTGAGCGTGGACGGGCGCGTCGAGGCCGTCGAGGCACGCGCGCACGAAGACCTCGCCTCGGTCGTCGGCCTCCCGCCGGAGGTCTACGTCGAGGTGACCTTGGACGACGCTGTCGAGGAGCAGCTCGATGCGCTCGCGGCTCGTGGGCTCCGCGCGAAGGCCCGCTGCGGGGGCGCCACGGTGCCGAGCGTCGCGCAGCTTGCGCGACTCGTGCGCGGATGCCGTGAACGGGGCCTCGTCTTCAAGGCGACCGCCGGTCTCCACCACGCGATCCGGCGGGACGGCGAGCACGGCTTCCTGAATCTTCTGGCCGCGGCCGTGTTCGGTGACGAGGAGGAGGCGCTGGAGGAGCGGGACGCCGACGCGTTCGCGCTCACCGCGAACGGCTTCGCCTGGCGAGACCGGTCGGCGGGTCCGGAGGAGCTCGCGGCCGCACGCCGTGACCGGCTGCACTCGATCGGAAGCTGCAGCTTCTTCGAGCCCGTCGAGGAGCTCGAGGCTCTGGGAGTGCTGCCGCTGTGACGGGCGCGGTCGGGTTCGGGGTCTTCTCGCCGCGCGGTGAGTCGCCGCGAGTCGGCTTTCGCGTCGCCGGCGGTGTCCTCGACCTCGCGGCAAGCGGTCTCGGGCACGACTTCGCCGCACAGAGCCTCAACCGGTTCCTCGCCCTCGGTCGTCCCGCGTGGGAGGACGTCGTCGCCCGCGTGGGGGAGCTCGTCAGCGCCGGCGCCGATCTCGTCCCGCTCGAGGAGGCGACGGTGCACCTCCCGTTCGAGGTCGCCGACTACGTGGACTTCTATTCGTCGCTCGAGCACGCCACGAATCTCGGGCGCATCTTCCGCCCCGACGCCGAGCCGCTGCTCCCGAACTGGCGCCACCTGCCGGTCGGCTACCACGGCCGCGCCGGCACGGTCGTCGTGAGCGGCACTCCAATCGTGCGGCCGTACGGCCAGGCGAAGGCGCCGGACGACGCAGCGCCAGGCTTCGGGCCGAGCAGGCGCCTCGACTTCGAGCTCGAGCTCGGGTTCGTCGTCGGCGTTCCGAGTGCACTTGGCTCGCCCGTGCCCGCGACGGTGTTTCGTGACCACGTCTTTGGCGTCGTGCTCGTGAACGACTGGAGCGCGCGGGACCTCCAGGCCTGGGAGTACCAGCCGCTGGGCCCATTCCTCGGGAAGTCGTTCGCCACGTCGATCGCCGGGTGGGTCACGCCGCTCGCCTTGCTCGAGGACCGGCTCGTCCCGGGTCCGCCGCAGGATCCGGAGCCGCTCCCGTACTTGCGCGCTCCCGGGGACTGGGCTCTCGACGTGGAGCTGGAGGTGGAGCTCTCCGGCACGGTGGTGTCACGCACGAATGCGCGCGGCATCTACTGGACGATGCCTCAGCAGCTCGCCCATGCCACCGTGAACGGCGCCTCGCTGCGGACGGGCGACCTGCTCGCCTCCGGGACGATCTCGGGCCCCGATGCGGGCTCCGAGGGGTCGCTGATCGAGCTCACCTGGAACGGTGCGCACCCGACCCGGATCGGTGACGGAAGCACCAGGACGTTCCTCGAGGACGGCGACGAGGTCGTGTTCCGGGGCCGCGCGGGGGAAGTCGAGCTCGGCGAGGTGCGCGGGACGATCTGCCCGCCCGCTGCCTGGGGTAGGACCTATGGGCGCTCCCGCGAGACGACGTCGAAGAGGGCGTCGACCACGCGTGGGTCGAACTGACTGCCGCTCCCTTGGCGGAGCTCGGCAAGCGCTTCGTCCGTAGAAAGGGCGGCCCGATACGGGCGATCCGTGGTCATCGCGTGGTACGCGTCGCATGCCGACACGATCCGCGCGACGGCGGGTATCTGATCGCCGGCGAGGCCGTCGGGATACCCGTTGCCGTCGTGGCGCTCGTGACACGAGCGGACGATCCGCCCGACCTCGCCGAGGAGGCCGCCGACTTTGTCCAGCAGCTTCTCGCCCTCGATCGTGTGGGTCTCGATCACCGTCCGCTCCTCGGGGGTGAGGGGCCCCGGCTTGTTGATGATCTCGTTTGGGATCCGGATCTTGCCGACGTCGTGCAACAACGAAACGAATTCCGTGTGGCGCCGCTCGCGCGGCGATACGCCCAAGGTGTCGGCAACTGCGAGCGAGAGCTCGACGACATCGTGGCTGTGGCTCCCCGTGTACGCATCGTCGGCCTCGACGACGTCGCCAAGGAGGAACGCGGTACCGCGGTAGGCGTGACCGAGCTCGAGCACATTGTCGATTCGGCGCTGCCGTTCTCGCGCGAACACGGCGAGAAGTGCGACGAGCGGAAGCCCGAGGATTGACGCGCCGGGCTCGTCGACTGTCGCGATGGCAATTGCGAAGCCCACCGGAGTGAGCACGGCGTCGACCGCGTAGACCGAAGCCATCGCCGAGACGAGCTCGCGGGGGTTGACCCGGTAGACGACGCACGTGCGCACGGCGGCAGTGACAAAGTCGAGACCGAACTGGGCGGCGAGGGCCAGGACGACGACGGGCCAGGCCGACAGAGAGGCGGCGGGCTCGCCGGCGGCGACCACCACGACGGCGGGACCGAGAGCGTGCCAGGAGCTGACGAGCTGCACGAGGAGCCGGTCGCCGTGCATCCGGCTGCGGCGCAACTCGGGAAGCGCTCCGAGGACGAGCGCGAGAGCCACACAGAGCGGTACGACCCTCGCAGGAAGGACGAACAGCATCGGGACGAAGACGAGCTGCGTGGGGATCGCCGAACCCGCACCGATCTCGAACTCCACTCGCGATGCGAGGGCGTAGGAGATCACGAGTAGCGCAACGACACCGATCGACGGAGAGCGACTCGTGGGCGCGAGCAGTGCCAGAGGGATCGCCGCTACGAGGAATCCGACGGCGCCGATTCCTGTCGCCCAGCGGTCGCGTCCGCGCAGGCTGCGGGCGACCCGCTCGCGCGATTCCTCGACGAGCTCCTCCAGCTCGACCCGATGCTCCGATGCGACGCTTGTCACCGTTCGCGATATCGGCGGCCCGCGCGAGGGCCTTGACATTCGCTCGACCGAGGGATGCCTCACCCCCGTCTGGAGCATGTCCCGCCCGGAAGCTGAACGACAATGAGCACCTGCGGCGTAGCGGGAGGCGTGACTGTGGTACCAAAACTGCGGCTCTACGGACTCATCATCCTCGTGCTCGCATTGCTGTCTGCGACAGCGGGAGGCCCGGCCGACGCGGCGCAGAGCTGCCCGGGGCAGAAGTACGTCCAGCCGTTCGTCCCGTGGGGCGACAACAACGACTACGTCCTGATGCCGAAGGGATCGCTCGAGAGCACCAGCGGCTGGCAGCTTTCGGGCAGCGCGAAGCTCGTTAGCGGGAACGAGCCGTGGAAGGTCAACAGCTCGAAGGACAGCAACTCGCTCTCCCTTCCGTCCGGAAGCTCGGCGACCACCCCGACCGGGTGCATCAGCCTGGAGTACCCATTCATGCGCTTCTTCATCGCCAACTCGGGCTCGTCGACGGCGACGCTCAAGGTCGAGGCGATCACCACCGTGAACGGCAGCCAACTGACGCTCACGATCGGCAACCTGACCGCGGGCAGCGCGTGGCAGCCGTCCGATCAGCTGTTTGTCGGCCTCAACTTCTTGAACCTCACCCCTGGGGAGATCGCGTTCAGGTTCACGCCGGTCGGATCGAACAGCGGCTGGCGGATCGACGACGTCTACCTCGATCCGTACAAGCATCGGTGATCTGACACAGCCTGGCCCCCGCTCTCACTCGGGCGGGAACGTGCCGGCGCGGTAGACCTGGCCCTCGAGCTGCCGCCCGAGCACGCCCTCGACCCACTTCGAGACCGCGATCAGCGCGTCGAGGTCGATCCCGGTCGCGACGCCCTCCCCGTGCAGGAGGTAGACGAGGTCCTCCGTGGCGATATTCCCGGTCGCGCGCGGCGCGAAGGGGCAGCCGCCGAGCCCTCCCACGGACGCGTCGAGCGTTGTCGCGCCCGCGTCCAGCGCCGCAAGAGCGTTTGTGTAGCCCGTGTTCCTGGTGTTGTGGAAGTGGCCGCCGACCGGGATCCCCAGCTCGGCCGTCCTCGAGACGAGCCTGCGCACCTGGCCTGGAACGCCGACGCCGATCGTATCCGCGAGCAGGATCAGCTCCGGCTGCCCTTCGGCGACCCGCTCGGCGAGCTCCAGGACGCGGTCTTCCTCGACCCGTCCCTCGAACGGACAACCGAAGGCGACGCTGACGGTGACCGTCGCCTTGATGGCGTCCTTCCGTGCACGCGCGACGATCCGCTCGGCGGTGGCCAGCGATTCCTCGACCGAGGCGTTCTGGTTCGTCCGGTTGAACGACTCGGTCGCACCGAACGCGAACCGGACCTCGTCGAGCCCGGCGGCGGCGAGCCGCTCGTAGCCGCGTTCGTTGAGGGCGAGGCCCGAGAAGACGACGCCGGGCGTGCGCTCGACCGTGGCGGCGACGTCCTCTGCGCCGCCCATCTGCGGCACGCGGCGCGGATCGACGAAGCTTGCGACCTCGACCTCCGGCAGGCCTGCCCCGACGAGGCGATCGACGAGCTCGGCCCTCACCTCGGGGGACAGGACGTCGGGCTCGTTCTGGAGGCCGTCCCGCGGCCCGACGTCACACACTGTCACGCTGGTCGCGGGCACCGGCCCACCCTACCGCGGGCGATTGCGTAGGCTGACCCCGTGCCCGGAACGATCGTCGTCGGAGTCGACGGGTCGCCCGCCTCGCAGGCGGCGCTGCGCTGGGCGGCCGAGGAGGCGCAGCTCCGGGGAGCGCGTCTCGTGGCCGTTCACGCCTGGGCGTACATTCCGGCCGCGGCCATCGGCGAGCCGGGGATGATCCCGATGCCTGCGGGCGATCTCGCGGGACAGCTCGAGGCCGAGCAGGCCGCCGCCGACGCCGAGCTCCAGGCGGCGCTGAGCGAAGCATTCCCCGAGAAGCCGCCGATCGAGCTCGAGTCGCGGCTCGTCGAGGGAGACGCGGCCGAGGCGCTCGTCGCCGAGGCGGAGGGCGCGGATCTCGTCGTCGTAGGCTCGCGAGGACGCTCGGGAATCAAGTCCGCGCTGCTCGGCTCCGTCAGCGGGCATGTCATCCACCACGCGCCTTGTCCGGCCGTCGTCGTGAAAGCTCCGCGCCCGTAAGGGCGAAGACGGCCCTACTCGAGCCCGTTCGTCCTCGACGCCAGCTCGACGTCGCGGTCGGTGATCCCGCCCGCCGTGTGCGTCCACCAGCGAAGCGTTACGCGGTTGTAGTGCACCGCGATGTCCGGATGATGATTCTCCGCCTCGGCAAGCTCACCCACGCGGTTCACGAACTTGAGCGCCTCGCGGAAATCCGGGAACGTGAACGTGCGCTCGAGAGCGCCATCGATCTCGCTCCAGCCCTCCGGAGCCACGGTGGCAGTATCTACGATCGACGGCTGACGATGAAGGTCTCGACGGCGAATGCGCCCGGCCGCACGCGCGAGGGCTCCGGCAAGCGGCGCCCCGGCCGAGAGCTCGTCGTGGAGGCAGTCTTCGGGCCCTCGGCGACCGCGCTCGTCCGCGTGCTCCTCCCCCTCAGGGTTCCCCCGCCCGCCGTCGTGCTGGCCAACGCGGCCGCCGGTCTCCTGGCGGCCTTCGCGATCGCGAGGGGTGAGCTCGTCCTCGCGGCGCTACTCCTTCAGCTGAAGACGCTGCTCGATAACGCCGACGGCCGGCTCGCCCGCGCGTCCGGCCGGGTCAGCGCCCTGGGCCGCTACCTGGACACGGAGGCGGACCTCGTCGTCAACGCGGCGCTCTTCGCCGGGCTCGCCTCGGCGACTGGGAGACCCTGGCTCGCGCTCGCCGGCTTCTTCGCGCTCACGTTCGTCCTCAGCGTCGACTTCAACGTGGAACGGCTGTATCACGAGGCTCGCGGGGAGGTGCCGGACCCCCCGGTGCCGGCGGAGAGCCATGCCGAGCGCGTGCTCGAGCGCATCTACCGAGCGGTCTTCGCACCTCAGGACAGCCTCGTGCGCGCGATCGTCTTCGGGCGCCTGGAGCGGATCGTCTCGAGCGAGGAGGACTCGGAGCGCAGGCGCGAAGCGACGCTTGCGTACCACGATCCGCTCTCCGTAGCCGTGCTCGCCAACCTCGGCCTGTCGACCCAGCTCGCGGTTCTCGGCGTCTGCCTCGTCCTCGGCGAGCCGAGCGTATACCTCGCACTGGTCGTGACCGGCGTCGCGCTGCTCCCGTTGCTTCAGCTCCGGCGGGAGCGGATCGCCCGGCGAGTACTCGCGGGATGAGCCGCGGCGGCGCCCTCGTCACCGGGTCGGCGAGCGGCATCGGCCGCGGGATCGCGCTCGCGCTCGCGCGCGAGGGCTACGACGTCTGCATCCACTATCGGCGCTCGAAGGCGGACGCCGAGGCGACGCGGGCAGAGGCCGAGGCGCTCGGGGTCAAGGCGATCACGCTTCAGGCCGACGTCACCGAGCCCGAAGCCGCGGGTGCGCTCGTTCGCGAGGCGCACGACCGCCTCGGCGGTCTCGCGGTGCTCGTCAACAACGTCGGCAACTACCTGTACAAGCCCCTCGACGAGCTCGCCGTTGAGGAGTGGAACGACGTGTTCGCGACCAACCTTCACGCCACGTTTGCGACCTGCCGGACCGCCGTCCCGCTCATGCGCGCGGCAGGAGGCGGGCGCATCGTCAACCTCGGCTACGCCGGCGCGCAGAGCCTCGTAGGCCGGCCGAACCTGACCGCGTACGCGATCGCCAAGACCGGCGTCGTCCTCCTGACGAAGGCGATCGCGCGGGCGGAGGCCGGGAACGGAATCACGGCCAACGTCGTTGCGCCGGGGGTGATCGAGAGTTCGAGAACGAAGCCGCTCGAGGAGATTCCGGCCGGCCGCTTGGGCACGATCGACGAGGTCGCAGCCGCCGTCCTCTACTTCGTCTCGCCCGAAGCCGCCTACGTCACGGGGCAGGTACTCGAAGTCGCCGGCGGCTGGAACGTCTGAATCACGCTGCGCCGCGGAGCGTGAGCCGCTGGCCGTTCATCGACGCGGCGGCATCCGAGCAGAGGTAGGCGACCGCCTCGGCGATCTCCTCCGCGGGAGTGAAGGTGGCGAAGTCCTTGTCGGGGCTCTCCTCGCGCATGGCGGGCGTCACGATCGCGCCGACGACGACGATGTTGGCCGTCGCTCCGGTGCCGCGGAACCGATCGGCGAGCGCGAGCGTCCAGGTCTCCGCCGCCGCCTTTGCCGCCGCGTAGGACGCATTCGTATGGGTTGGAGCCTGCGCCTGGCCGGGCGAGATCAGCACGACGCGTCCGCGGCCGCTCGCCAGCAGGTGTCGTGCGAACGCCTGCGTCGCGTGCTGGTACGTGCGGATCAGGAGGTCGTGGAAACGGCCCCAGTCCTCGAGCGAGGCCTCCTCGATCGCGGCGCTCGGCCACCAGCCGCCAACGAGGTGGACGAGCGCGTCGACGTGGCCGAATCGCTCGGCGACACCGTCGGCCCAGGCCCGAGCGGCATTCGGGTCGAGGAGGTCGACCGAGACAGTGTCTGCCTGGACGCCCAGCTCTGCAGCGAGTGCCTCGAGAGGTGCCTTGTCACGTCCACCGAGCGCAAGCCGCGCTCCGGCCGGCGCGAGCCGGCGAACCACGGTCGGCCCGAGGTTCCCGCCCGCGCCGGCGATGGCGATCACGCGACCTACGAGGGACGCGGCGGCCGAGAGGTCCGTTCGCAACGGCTCGATGTCGTGACGCTACCAGCGTCGCGCTGACGCTACCCTCGCCCGATGGTCGACGCCGACCGGTCGGCAGAGGGTGACAGCGAGTTCGAGGAGTCCGTCGCGGAGGCACTCGACTCGCTGCCGGATGACCTTCGCGGCTTCATGTCCAATGTCGAGCTCGTCGTCGAGGACGAGCCTCCGCGCGGCATGCCGCTCCTCGGCCTCTACCAGGGCGTCCCTCTCACGCGGCGCGGAAGCGCGTACGCAGGTGTCCCTCCCGACAAGATCACGATCTACCGCGGCCCACTCGAGCGCCTCTACGGACGCGATCCTGCACGCCTGCGCCGGGAGATTCGGCGGGTCGTCCTCCACGAGATCGCCCACCACTTCGGGATCAGCGACGCGCGGTTGCGAGAGCTCGATCGTTACTGAAGCGAGAAGCGGAGTACGTAGTTCCGGGAAGCCCGGATCCGCGGCCGCCGCGATGCGCGGAGCAGGCGTTCGTCCGAGGATGGGCGCATTCGACGCGAGAGATCGACGAGAGGAGAACTGATGCCCGCTGACAGTCTTTCCGTGACCGACAACCGCACAGGCGCTGCATACGAGATCCCGATCGCCGACGGCGCGATCCGCGCGACCGAGCTCCGGCAGATCAAGGTCGACGAGGACGACTTCGGTCTCATGAGCTACGACCCGGCGTTCCTGAACACCGCCTCTGCGCGCAGCTCGATCACGTTCATCGACGGCGATCTGGGGATCCTGCGCTACCGCGGCTACCCGATCGAGCAGCTTGCGGAGGAGAGCACGTACCTCGAGACCGCGTACCTGCTCCTCTTCGGTGAGCTGCCTGCCCGCGACGAGCTGGACGGCTGGGTGGACGAGCTCGTCCACCACACGTTCGTCCACGAGAACGTGAAGCGCCTGATGGAGGCGTTCCGCTACGACGCCCACCCGATGGGGATGCTCGTCTCGTCCGTTGCCGCGCTCTCCACGTTCTATCCGGAGGCGGCGCGGGTCGACGACCCGGAGGTCCGGCTCCTGCAGGCGAAGCGTCTGATCGCGAAGGTGCCGACCCTCGCGGCCTGGGCATACCGGCACTCGCGCGGGCTCCCCTATGTGTACCCGGACAACGACCTCGGCTTCACCGGGAACTTCCTCTCCATGATGTTTCGGATCGCGGAGCCCAGGTACACGCCGGATCCGGTGCTCGAACGGGCGCTCGAGGTGCTGTTCATCCTCCACGCCGACCACGAGCAGAACTGCTCGGCCAACGCGATGCGTTCCATCGGGTCGAGCCGGGTGGATCCGTACTCGGCCATGGCCGGTGCGGCCGCCGCCCTCTATGGCCCGTTGCACGGCGGAGCGAACGAGGCCGTGCTCCGCATGCTCGCGGAGATCGGCGACGTCCGGAACGTGCCCGCGTACGTCGAGCGGGTCAAGGCGGGCGAGCTCCTGCTGATGGGTTTCGGGCACCGCATCTACAAGAACTACGACCCGCGGGCCCGGATCATCAAGGAGACGGCCGACGCCGTGTTCGAGGTCACGGGCCGCAACCCGCTTCTCGACGTGGCCCTCGAGCTCGAGAAGATCGCGCTCGAGGACGAGTACTTCGTCTCGCGCAAGCTCTACCCGAACGTCGACTTCTACTCCGGCCTCATCTACGAGGCGCTCGGCCTTCCCACGGCGATGTTCCCGGTGATGTTCGCGATTCCGCGTACCGCCGGCTGGCTCGCGCAATGGCTTGAGGGCATCGACGACGCGGAGCAGAAGATCGCTTGCCCGCGCCAGCTCTACGTCGGTGCGGACGAGCGCGACTACGTGCCGGTCGAGGAGCG
>JAHEXT010000003.1 GCA_023251945.1 Actinomycetes bacterium | reverse complement strand
ACGCGCTTGAGGTCGGTGATGACGCGGCGCCGGTCCTTGGCGAACTTCAGCTCGATCACGAGCGTGCGGTACGGCAGCGGCTGATCTTTCTTGTCCTTCGTCTCGACGACGCGGTAGTCCTTGATGTAGCCCTCGTCCTTGAGGATGCGCGCGATCTCCTCCTTCATCCGGGACGTCGGCATTGACGCCGAGTCGTGCAACGCCCGGTTGGCGTTGCGGATACGCGTGAGCATGTCGGCGATCGGGTCGGTCAGCACGTCGTTCCTCCTACCAGCTCGACTTGGTCATGCCCGGAACGGCGCCCTGGTGCGCGAGCTCGCGCAGGCAGATCCGGCACAGGCCGAACTTCCGGTAGACCGCCCTCGGCCGACCGCACCTGTTGCAGCGCGTGTAGGCGCGCACCTTGTGCTTCGGCTCACGCTTCTGCTTGACCTTGAGGGACGTCTTGGCCACTTACTGATCCCTTCTCTCTCCCGCGAACGGCAGGCCGAGCGCGGCGAGGAGCGCGTGCCCGTGCTCGTCCGACTGCGCGGAGGTGGTGATTGCGACGTCGAGGCCGCGGATGGACGGAACTTTGTCGTAGTCGACCTCGGGAAAGATGATCTGCTCCCTGATCCCGATCGAGTAGTTGCCGCGCCCGTCGAACGCGCCCGGATCGAGACCACGGAAGTCGCGAATCCGGGGAAGCGCGATCGACGCGAGGCGATCGAGGAACTCGTACATGCGCGCACCCCGGAGCGTGACGCGGGCGCCGACCGGCATCCCTTCGCGGAGCTTGAAGCTCGCGATCGACTTCTTCGCCCGGCGGACCTGCGCCCGCTGGCCGGAGATCACGGTGAGCTCGTCGATCGCGGCATCGAGCGCCTTCGCGTCGGTCTTCGCCTCCCCCACGCCCATGTTCAGCGTCACCTTCGTCACGCGGGGGACCTGCATGACCGAGGGGAGCTCGAGCTCCTCCTTGAGCTGCGCGCGGATCTCCGTGTCGTAGCGCTGCTTGAGGCGCGGGACGTACGTCTCGAGTGTCGGCGCAGCGGTGCTCACCGGTGTCCTCCGGAGCAGATCGCGCCGTGCGCCCGCGAAACGCGAGCAGCGCAAGGATGCAGGGAGCGCTCGTACCTGGAAGGTACGGGTGCGACCGAGGACGCAGCGATGCGATGCGTTGCAGCGTGGCGCAGGGTGCGAGGTGCGACGGAGGCCACCGAAATCACCGGTCGATGTCCTGGCCGCAGCCCTCGCGCTTGCACACGCGAACGCGCATCGTCTCGCCCTTGATCTCCTTCTCCACGATCCCGACCCGGGTCGGCGTCGAGCAAACGGGACAGACGACCATGACGTTCGACACCGGGATCGGCGCCGCCTTCTCGACGATCCCGCCGGGCACGATCTGAGTCCCGCCCATGCGGGACGAGTCCTTGATCGGCTTTGGCCGCGTATGCCGCTTGGCGACGTTGAGGTTCTCGACGATGACCCTGCGCTCGGCCGGACGCGCCTCGAGGACGCGGCCCTGCTTGCCGCGGTCCTTCCCGGTGAGGATCTGGACGAGGTCGCCCTTCTTGACCTTCATCTTCACTGGCACTTCAGTGTCCCCTCAGGTGATGTTGCCCCGTTCCTGGCGAGCGAAAAGCAAGCCAGGCAAGGACGCAGGGAGCGCCCATATCGGGTCGAGATATGGGCGCGACCGAGGACGCAGCATGGCGCAGCTTTGCAGCCGCCAGGGACTGGGAGGACATTGCGTGAGGGGGCACTTAGAGGACCTCCGGGGCAAGGCTGACGATCTTCATGAAGTTCTTCTCGCGGAGCTCGCGCGCGACGGGTCCGAAGATGCGCGTCCCGCGCGGGTTCGATTGGTTGTCGATCAGGACGGCGGCGTTCTCGTCGAAGCCGATGAGCGTGCCGTCGTCGCGACTGTAGGGCTTCTTCGTGCGAACGACGACCGCCCGCACGACCTCGCCCTTCTTCACCGCGCCCTGAGGCGTGGCGGACTTCACGGTAGCAACGATCACGTCCCCGACCCGCGCGTAGCGGCGGTGCGAACCGCCGAGCACGCGGATGCACAGGAGCTCGCGCGCTCCCGTGTTGTCCGCAACCCGGAGACGGGATTCCTGCTGGATCACCGAACCTCCATCTACTTCGCGGCCTCGACGATCTCCTGCAGGCGCCAGCGCTTCATCCGCGAGAGCGGCCGCGTCTCGACGATCCGGACGATGTCCCCCACCTTCGCCTCGTTCCGCTCGTCGTGCGCGTGGAACTTCGTGCTCCGGCGAATGACCTTCTTGTACCTCGGGTGCATCTTCACGACGTCGACGCGGACCACGATCGTCTTGTCCGCGGCGGCGGAGACGACGGTGCCCTGGCGTTCCTGACTTCGCCCGCGCACGTGCTCGGGCTTGGGTAGCCGGACGATCGGCCTCCGCTCCTTCGGCTTCTCCCGGGTCGGCCTCGTCCGCTGGGGGCGTAGGCTCCTCGGAAGCCGCTTGCGCTTCGGCTTGCGCTCCACCTCCGGCTGAGCGCCGGCGGCAGGAGGCTCGTCGGCGTCAGCCTCCGCTGCCGGCTCGCCCTGGGCCGTCGCTTCCTCGGAAACCTCGGCTTCCGCCGGCTCGCCGACCTCGATCGTGTTGTCTTCGTCTGCTAGCGCTTCTGCGTCAGCAGAAGCGCTGTTATCGTCGGTCATCTCGCTAGCTCTTTCCTCGTGCGCGCTCGTTCTTGACTGTCAGGATGCGGGCGATATCGCGCTTGGCATGCCGAAGGCGGGCATTGTTCTCGAGCACGCCGGTCGCTGACTGGAAGTGGATGTGGAAGAGCTCTTGGCGCGTCTCCGCCATCTTCTGGTCGAGCTCGTCGTCGGTCATCCCACGCAGGTCCCTAGCTCTCAAAGAGGTCAGCCTCTCTCTTCACGAACTTCGTCCTCAGCGGCAGCTTCTGGCCGGCCAGGCGGAGCGCCTCCTTCGCGAGGGGCTCGGGAACGCCGGCCAGCTCGAACATGACACGGCCCGGCTTGACGACCGCCACCCAGCCCTCGGGGGAACCCTTGCCCGAGCCCATCCGTGTCTCTGCGGGCTTCTTCGTGACCGGCTTGTCCGGGAACAGGTTGATCCAGACCTTGCCGCTCCGGCGGATCTTCCGCGTGGCCGCGATGCGGGCGGCCTCGATCTGCCGGTTCGTGACCCACGCGGTTTCGAGGGCCTTGAGCCCGTAGTCCCCGAACTGCACGGTCGTCTGGCCCTTCGCGATACCGGCGCGGCGGCCGCGGTGGTGGCGGCGGAACTTCGTCTTCCGCGGCATCAGCATCAGCTTTCACCTGCGCCTTCTGGACTCGGCTCAGGAGCGACCTCGGGGGCCGGCGTCTCCGGCTCGACGGGCTGTGTCTCGGTCTCGGGCGTCGGCTCGACCGGAGCCTCAGCCTGCGCGTCGCGGCTCGGGCGCTGTCCGGGGCGCCCTCCGGGCCGTTGCCCCTTTCGCCGGCGCGGGACGATCCCGAGGCCCTCGCGGTCGACACCGCGGCCGCGGCCCTCACGCGAGGCGCCAAGCCCTTCGGCGGAGGCTCCGCGTCGGCGGCGGGCCTGATCCTGGTCGCCGAGGCGTGCGTCGCGGCCTCCGGCTCCCTCGTAGCCCTCGGGCATGATCTCGCCCTTGTTGATCCAGACCTTGACGCCGATCGCGCCGAAGGTCGTTCTCGCCTCGGCGAGGCCGTAGTCGATATCCGCGCGGATGGTGTGCAGCGGCACGCGCCCTTCGGAGTACATCTCGCGGCGGCTCATCTCGCCGCCGCCCAGACGGCCTGCAGCCTTGATCTTGATCCCCTGCGCGCCGGAGCGCATCGCCGACGCCAGCGAGCGCTTCATCGCGCGACGGAAGCTGACGCGGTTCTCGAGCTGCTCGGCGATCGACTGGGCGACGAGCTTCGCATCCAGCTCGGGACGCTTGATCTCGTTGATGTTGATGTGGACGTTCTTCTTCGTGATCGCATGGAGCTCGCGGCGCAGGGCGTCGACCTCGACTCCGGACTTGCCGATCACGATGCCCGGGCGGGCGGTGTAGATGTCGACGGTGATCCGCTGCTTGTCCTTTCGGATCAGGATGTCGGAAAGGCCCGCGTGGGAGAGCTTGTCGAGAATGTGCCGGCGGATGCTGACGTCCTCGAGCAGGTAGTCCGCGAACTCCTGCTTCCCGGTCCACCAGTTGGACTTCCAGTCGTGGATGACGCCGACGCGGAACCCGCCGGGGTGCACCTTCTGGCCCATTACGCGGCTACTCCTTCCTTCTTACGTCGCCGCGAAGCCTTCGGCTCCGAGGCGACGGTTGTCTCTTCCGGACGCGTTTCCTCAACGGCCGCCTCGCTCTTGGCCCTTCGCCGCGGCCTCGACGTCGGCTGCGGTACTTCGGCGAGCACGAGGGTCACGTGACAGGTTCGCTTGCGGATCCTGTTCACCCGACCGCGGGCGCGCGGCTTCCAGCGCTTCAGCGTCGGGCCCTCGTCCGCATACGCTGCCTCCACGACGAGGTCGTCGCCGTCGAGGCCGTGGTTCGCCTCGGCGTTCGCGACCGCGGACCGGAGCACCTTCTCGATGTCGATCGCGGCGGCGCGCTGCGTGAAGGCGAGGATGGTGCGCGCCTCCGGCACGGTCCTGCCTCGAATGTGATCGAGCACGATCCGCGCCTTGCGCGCGGACATGCGCACCCACTTCGCCTGCGCGCGCACCCTCATGCGGTCGTCGGTCGCCACGGCGTTCACGCGCGCCTCTTCACCTGGGTCTGCCGGTCGCCGGAATGCGCGCGGAAGGTCCGCGTGGGCGCGAACTCACCCAGCTTGTGCCCGACCATCTGCTCGGTCACGAAGACGGGCACATGCTTGCGGCCGTCGTGGACCGCGATCGTGTGCCCGACCATCTCGGGGAAGATCGTGGAGGCCCGCGACCAGGTGCGGATCATCCGCTTCTCCCCGGAGGCGTTCATGGCCTCGATCCGGCTCAGAAGCCGGTCCTGGACGAACGGGCCCTTCTTGGAAGACCTCGACACCTACCGCTTCCTTTCCTTGCCACGGCGTCGGCCGCGGACGATCAGCCTGTCGGACTCCTTGTGCTTGCGGCGCGTGCGCTTGCCGAGCGTCGGCACGCCCCACGGGGTGACGGGGTGACGGCCGCCTTTCGACTTGCCCTCTCCACCGCCGTGCGGGTGGTCGACGGGGTTCATTGCCGAGCCGCGCACCGTCGGCCGCTTACCGAGCCAGCGGCTCCGGCCGGCCTTGCCGCTCGCCTGGTTCGCGTGGTCGGAGTTCCCCACCTGGCCGACCGTCGCCCGGCACGCGAGAAGCACGCGGCGCAGCTCGCCCGAGGGCAGCCGCAGCACGCCGTGGTCACCGTCCTTCGCGACAAGCTGAACGGATGAGCCTGCAGAGCGCGCCATTCGACCGCCCTGGCCGGGCTTGAGCTCGACCGAGTGCACGAGCGTTCCCGTGGGGATGTTCGCGAGCGGGAGCGCGTTGCCGGGCTTGATATCCGCGTCGGGACCGGATTCGACGACCGCGCCGACACGCAGCCGTGCGGGCGCGAGGATGTACGACTTCGCGCCGTCGGCGTAGTGGAGGAGCGCGATGCGCGCCGACCGGTTCGGGTCGTACTCGATCGCCGCTACCTTCGCCGGCACGCCGTCCTTCGTCCTCTTGAAGTCGATCGTGCGGTAGCGGCGCTTGTGGCCTCCGCCCTGGTGGCGTGTCGTGATCCGGCCGCGATTGTTGCGACCGCCCCTCTTCTTGACGGGCTCGAGGAGCGACTTCTCGGGCTCGGACTTCGTGATCTCCTCGAACCCCGACACGGCCATGAAGCGGCGCCCCGGACTCGTCGGCTTGTACTTCTTCAGTGCCATCAGACGGACGCCCCCTCGAAGATCTCGATCTCGTGACCCTCTTTGAGCTGGACGATCGCCTTCTTCCAGCCGGGCCGGCGACCACGCGTGAGCCCGCGCCGCTTCGGCTTCGGCTGAACCTTGAGGATGTTCACGCTCTGGACCTCGACGTCGAAGAGCTCCTCGACGGCCTGCCGGACCTGGGTCTTGTGCGCATCCTCGTGCACCTTGAACGTGTACTTGCGGTCCGTGATGAGCGAGTAGCTCTTCTCCGAGACGACGGGGGCAAGCAAGACCTGATTGGGGTGAAGACTCATCGGCCGGCCTCCGGTCGATGAGCGTGGAGGGGTGTGGGGAACCGGGAGGTTCCCCACGCTCTCAAGAAGAAGGGGGCACGCGGGGGAAACGTTGTTTCCTCCGCGAACGCGAACCGAAGGTGAGCGTTGCTCACTGGTCTCCCTCCTCCCTCTCGGCGCCTGCACGCGCGAGCACCGACGGCAGCGCCGCCTCGCTCACGAGTACGGAGCGGGCCCAGACAACGGTAGCGACCTCCAGCTCGGCAGGCACCGTCACGAGCACCTTCTCCAAGTTGCGGAACGACTTGACGAGTGCCTCTTCGTCCTCCGTCGTAACGACCAGGGTTGGACGCGTCGCGTCCCAGCCGTCCAGCAGCGCCCCGGCCTGCCTGGTGGATGGGCTCTCGAACTGCGACCCGTCGAGCAGAGCGAGGGTGCCGTTCGCGACGTGGTTCGACAGGGCGCCGCGCAACGCCGCTCGGCGCGCCTTGCGGTTGACCTTCACGTCGAAGTTGCGCATCCCCGGCGGGAAGGCCATGCCGCCCCCGGTCCAGTGGGGCGCGCGCGTCGTCCCCTGGCGAGCACGGCCGGTGCCCTTCTGGCGCCACGGCTTGGAGCGTCCGCCGGCGACGAGGCCCCGGCTCTTCCCGCCGCGCGTGCCGGCGCGGGCGGCGTTCAGCTCCGCCCGGACCGTCTCGTGAACGAGATGTGGCTTGAGCTCGGCCGCGAAGACTGCGGCCTCGAGCGAGACCTCCTTGGCCTCCGATCCGCCCAGAACGGGCACCTTCGGTGCTGTCGAAGCGACCACTTGCTCAGGCCCCCCTGATCTCCACGATCCCACTCGCCGGGCCGGGGACCGAGCCCTTCACGAGGAGGAGATTGCGGTCGGTATCGACCTCGTGCACGACGAGCCCCGGTTGGGTGCGGCGAGTGCCGCCCATGCGGCCGGCCATCCGCATCCCCTTGAAGACGCGCGACGGTGTCGCCGACGCGCCGATGGATCCCGGCTTGCGGATGTTGTGCGAGCCGTGCGAGACCGGCCCGCGCGTGAATCCGTGCCGCTTGATCGTTCCCTGGAAGCCCTTGCCGACCGAGATCCCGGACACCCTCACCCGGTCGCCAGGCGCAAACGCCTCGACGGTGACCGTCTCGCCGACCGAGAGGCCGCTCTCGCCGCGCACCTCGACGAGGTGCCGGTGAGGTCCAACGCCCGCCTTGCGAAGATGGCCGACCTCCGGCTTCGAGAGCTTCCGTTCGGCGACGGGCTCGAACGCGAGCTGGACGGCGTCGTAGCCGTCCGTGTCGACCGTCTTCACCTGGACGACGGGACAGGGTCCCGCCTCGATCACGGTGACGACGGTCATCGTCCCCGTCTCCGGGTCGAAGACCTGGCTCATGCCGAGCTTGCGTCCGAGGATGCCCTTGGCCATCACAGCTTGATCTCGATGTCGACGCCCGCCGGGAGGTCGAGCCGCATGAGCGAGTCGACCGTCTTCGGGGTCGGGCTGTGGATGTCGATCAGCCGCTTGTGCGTGCGCACCTCGAAGTGCTCCCGCGAGTCCTTGTCCTTGAACGGGCTGCGGATCACGCAGTAGACGTTTCGCTCCGTGGGCAGAGGAACCGGCCCCGTGATAGTTGCGCCGGTGCGCTGCGCCGTCTCCACGATCTGGGACGCGGAGCGGTCCACCTGCTGGTGGTCGTAGCCCTTCAGTCGGATTCGGATCTTCTGTTGCGGCATGGTCTGTTACGTGGATGAGGGGCGAGGCATGCCTCTGCCCTACGCGAGGATCTCCGTTACGACCCCGGCGCCGACCGTGCGGCCACCCTCGCGAATCGCGAAGCGGAGCCCCTGGTCCATGGCGATGGGCTGGATGAGGTTGATCTCCATATTCGTGTTGTCGCCCGGCATGACCATCTCCTGGCCCTCGGGCAGGGCGATCGAGCCGGTGACGTCCGTCGTGCGGAAGTAGAACTGCGGCCGGTAGCCGTTGAAGAACGGTGTGTGGCGGCCACCCTCGTCCTTCGAGAGCACGTACACCTCGGCCTTGAACTGCGTGTGCGGGGTGATGCTCCCCGGCTTGGCGAGCACTTGCCCGCGCTCGACCTCCTCGCGCTTGATACCGCGGAGGAGCGCTCCGGCATTGTCGCCCGCTTGCGCGTAGTCGAGCGTCTTCAGGAACATCTCGAGGCCGGTGACGACCGTCTTCGCCGTCTCGGGGTGGATGCCGACGATCTCGACATCCTCGCCGACAGTCAGCTTGCCCTGCTCGATGCGGCCGGTGACGACGGTACCGCGGCCGGTGATCGTGAAGACGTCCTCGATCGGCATCAGGAACGGCTTGTCGACGTCGCGGACGGGCTCGGGAATGTAGGAGTCGACGGCCGCCATCAGCTCGAGGATCTTCGGCGTCCACTCGGGGTCGCCCTCGAGCGCCTTGAGCGCCGAAACCTGAACGACGGGGATGTCGTCGCCCGGGAACTCGTACTTCGAGAGGAGCTCGCGTACCTCCATCTCGACGAGCTCCAGGAGCTCGGGGTCGTCGACCATGTCGGCCTTGTTCAGCGCGACGACAATCGACGGCACCTCGACTTGGCGGGCCAGGAGGATGTGCTCGCGCGTCTGCGGCATGGGCCCGTCGGCGGCGGAGACCACGAGGATGGCCCCGTCCATCTGGGCGGCGCCCGTGATCATGTTCTTGATGTAGTCGGCGTGGCCCGGGCAGTCGACGTGGGCGTAGTGCCGGTTCTCGGTCTCGTACTCGACGTGCGCCGTGTTGATGGTGATGCCGCGCTGGCGCTCCTCGGGAGCCTTGTCGATCTCGTCGAATGACGTTATGGCCGTGTTCGTGCCTGTCTCCGCGAGGACCTTGGTAATCGCGGCTGTGAGCGTCGTCTTGCCGTGGTCGATGTGGCCGATGGTGCCGACGTTGACGTGCGGCTTGGTGCGCTCGAACTTCTGCTTGCCCATGGGGTATGCCCTCCGGTTTACGCTGTCTTGTCGCCGACCACGAGCGCCTCGGCGATCGCGGCCGGAACTTCCTCGTAGCGGTTGAACTGCATCGTGAACGTCGCGCGGCCCTGCGTCATGGAGCGCAGATCGGTCGCGTAGCCGAACATCTCCGCGAGCGGAACGCTCGCGCGGATCGACTGCGACCCGCCGACCGGCTCGAGGTGTTCGACCCGGCCGCGACGCCCGTTCAGGTTACCAATCACGTCACCCAAGTACTCCTCCGGCGTGACGACCTCGACCGCCATGACCGGCTCGAGCAGCTTCGGCTTCGCTCGCTTCATCGCCTCCTTGAACGCGATCGAGCCGGCGATCTTGAAGGCCCGCTCGCTCGAGTCGACGTCATGGTACGACCCGTCGACGAGCTCGACCTTGACGTCCACGACCGGGTACCCGGCGAGGATGCCCGCGCTCATCGCCTCCTGGATGCCCGCGTCGGTCGCCGGGATGTACTCCTTGGGGATCTTCCCGCCGACGATCCTGTCCACGAACTCGTAGCCCCCGCCCGGCTGCTGCGGGAGAAGGTTGAGGACCACGTCCCCGTACTGGCCCGAGCCGCCCGTCTGCCGGACGAACCTCCCCTGGACCTTCTCGACCGGCCGGCCGATGGTCTCCCGGTAGGCGACCTGCGGGCGGCCGACGTTCCCCTCGACCCGGAACTCGCGCAGAAGGCGGTCGACGATGATCTCGAGGTGGAGCTCGCCCATGCCGGCGATGATCGTCTGGCCCGTCTCCTCGTCCGTGGAGACGCGGAACGTCGGGTCCTCCTCCGTGAGCCGCTGTAGTGCCTGGCCGAGCTTGTCCTGGTCTCCCTTCGTCTTCGGCTCGATCGCCACCGAGATGACTGGGTCCGGAAACGCCATCGACTCGAGCACGATCGGGGCCGAGTCGACGGCGAGGGTGTCGCCGGTCGTCGTGAACTTGAGCCCCACAGCCGCAGCGATCTCGCCCGCTCCGATCTCCTCCCGCTCCTCGCGGTGGTTCGCGTGCATCTGGAGGATGCGGCCGATCCGCTCCGTCTTCCCGTTCGTCGCGTTGAGGACGCGGTCCCCGGCCTTGACCTGGCCCGAGTACACGCGGAAGTACGTGAGCTTGCCGACGTACGGGTCGGTCATGACCTTGAACGCGAGCGCCGAGAAGGGTGAGTCCGGCGTCGCCTCGCGCGTCGCCTCTCCCGCGCTCTTCGGGTCGATGCCCCGGACCGGCGGGACGTCCACGGGGCTCGGCAGGTAGTCGACGACGGCGTCCAGGAGCGGCTGCACCCCCTTGTTCTTGAACGCCGAGCCCGCGAGAACGGGCGTGATCCGACCGGCGAGCGTACCCGTGCGAAGCGCCCGCCGGATCATCTCCGGCGTGACCGCGCTCTCGTCCTCGAGATACGTCTCCATGAGTTCGTCGTCGAACTCGGCGATCGCGTCGATGAGGCTGTGGTGGCCCTCCTGCGCCTTCGCCCCGAGCCTGGCCGGGATCTCGCCGACCGCGAACTCCGTGCCGAGCGGGTTCGTGTAGGTGACGGCCTTCATCTCGACGAGGTCGACGAGCCCCGAGAAGTCGTCCTCGTGGCCGATCGGGACGTGGATCGGGACGGGTGTTGCGCCGAGCCGGTCGCGCATCGACTGCACCGCCGCATCGAAGTCCGCGCCGGTTCGGTCCATCTTGTTGATGAACGCGATGCGGGGAACGCGATAGCGGTCTGCCTGCCGCCAGACCGTCTCCGACTGCGGCTGGACGCCCGCGACCGAGTCGAACACGGCAACCGCGCCGTCGAGGACGCGCAGGCTGCGCTCGACCTCCATGGTAAAGTCCACGTGCCCGGGCGTATCGATAATGTTGATCCGATATTCGCGCCAGAACGCCGTCGTCGCGGCCGACGTGATCGTGATTCCGCGCTCCTGCTCCTGCGCCATCCAGTCCATAGTCGCCGCGCCCTCGTGGACCTCGCCCATCTTGTGGGTGCGCCCGGTGTAGAAGAGGATCCGCTCGGTCGTCGTCGTCTTGCCCGCATCGATATGGGCCATGATCCCGATGTTCCGGACGCGGTCCAGCGCAACCGGTGTGGCAACTGTCGTCATCGCTCCGGCTACCAGCGATAGTGGGCGAAGGCTTTGTTGGCCTGCGCCATCCGGTAGATGTCATCCTTCTTCTTGTACGCGCCACCCTGCTGGTTGAGGGCGTCCACGAGCTCGGCCGCGAGCTTCTGCGGCATGCCCTTCTCACGCCGGTCACGCGCGTTCTGCACCAGCCAGCGGAGAGCGAGCGTGCGGGCGCGGCGCTGCGGCACCTCGACGGGAACCTGGTAATTGGCGCCGCCGACCCTGCGCGAGCGGACCTCGAGCACCGGGGTCACGCTCTTCACCGCCTGCTCGAGCACCTCGAGCTCCGGCTTGCCGGTCTTCTCGGACGCGATTGCGAGCGCATCGAAGACGATCTGCTCCGCAACCGACTTCTTCCCGTTCAGCATCATCCGGTTGACGAGCTGCGCGACGAGAACCGAGCCGTGGACGGCGTCGGGCTCGGGCGTGCGAGGCTGGACTTCGGCGCGGCGCGGCACTCTCTGCTTCCCCTACTGCCTCTTCGCGCCGTACTTGGAGCGGCCCTGGCGGCGCTCCGAGACCCCAGCCGCATCGAGGCCGCCCCTGACCACCCGGTAGCGAAAACCCGGGAGGTCGGCGGTACGGCCGCCGCGGACGAGCACGACGGAGTGCTCCTGGAGGTTGTGCCCCTCGCCGGGGATGTATGCGCCGACTTCCATCCCATTTGTGAGACGGACGCGCGCGACCTTACGCAGCGCGGAGTTCGGCTTCCTGGGCGTTGTCGTGTACACGCGCGTGCAGACGCCGCGCTTCTGCGGCGCTCCCCGGAGAGCCGGGGTCTTCGTCTTCGACTCCGGGGCCTTCCGGCCCTTGCGTACGAGCTGGTTGACGGTGGGCACGCTGCTTCCTACGACGGGTCGTTTGCTTTCTTCACACAGAAAGGCCGGCGGGCGAACGCGCCCGCCAACCGGGCGGCGTGATGGTAGCAAAGAAGCCGCCGCCACGGCCGTAGCGCAGAGCTGTATCCCTGAATACAGTGAGGGTCTAGGGGAGTGTTGGGTTTGCGATGGTGACTGCGGTGGTCGCCGCCGCTTCAGCGGTGGCAATTCTGGCGGCGGTGGTGATCGCCGTCCGGTTGGCGGGCGCGCGGTCCGAGCGCCGGTTCGAGGCCGTGCTCGGGCAGCTCGACCACCACATGGAGGCGATCTCGGAGAACCTCCAGCGCGCAGTCGAGCGCTCGCAGGACGCTCGCACGACGGGCATAGGCGAGCTCGGCCTGACCCTCGACCTCGGCGAGCTGCTCGACCGCCTCGTGGCGGAGGCGGCACTGCGAACGGATGCCCAGGCCGCCGCGGTTCGCGTCCGAGGCCCGGGGGAGTTCCATGCGACAGCGTCGTTCGGAGTCGAGGACGGCGCGGCGCTGCTCGAGGCCGCGCTCGGCCCCCCCGACGCGCGGCCGTTCCGCGCCTTGACGCTCGCGTGGAGCTACGCGCCCATGGCCGAGGGAGACGCGGGGCTGTTCCGTTCCGCACTCGTCGTCCCCATCCTCGAGGACGGTGGCGAGACCGGCGCCTTGGCTGCGTTCGCGCGGGCCTCGGGCGCGTTCCGGCCCGAGCACGCCCAGGCACTCGAGGCGCTTGTCGACGAGGCCGCGCCCGGGCTCGGGAACGCCCGTCGCTATGCCGAGGCCGAGCTTCGCGCGGTGACCGACGCGCTCACGGGCGTCCGCAACCGGAGGGGATACGACGACGAGCTCGAGCGAGAGGTCGCCCGTGCGCGCCGTACCGGCCGTCCTCTCTCTCTCCTCCTCCTCGATCTCGACGACTTCAAGGAGGTCAACGCGCGCTTCGACTACCCGGGCGGCGACCTCGTGCTCCAGGAGTACGCCGCCCTGCTCGCGCGTCTCGCGCGCGCGACCGACACCGTCTGTCGTCGTGGCGGTGACGAGTTCGCGATCCTGCTCCCCGAAACGGCTGGTGACGAGGCTCGCCAGTTCTACGACCGCGCCCGCGACGAGGTCGCCGGGACCGCGTTCACGCACGTCGGCCGGATGACGTTCTCGGCCGGCCTCGTCGAGTGGCGCCCGAACGAGACCCGGGAGTCACTCGACGCGCGCGCGTCCGCGGCAGTCAGCCGCGCGAAGCGCGCGGACAAGGACCGCCTCGAGGCCGACTGGCCGTAGGGGCGAGGCATGCCCGACTTCTACGGCACCCGCGACGTCGCCCAGCCGGCCGCCTCGCCCTCATCGAGGGCGAGGAACGGAACGAAGCTCGAGAGCGTCACGACACCCGCCTCGGGCAGGCGGTCGCGCTCGCACACGAGGCGGCTTTCCGCCCCCCTTTGCTTCTGGAGCGTCCAAGCCGCATATGCCTCCGCGCCGCGCTCGGCGACCAGCTCACGGGCTATCGCGGGTCGAGCGAGAGCGACCTGGATAGCCCCGAGCGCTTCCGGAACGTCGAGTGCGCGCACCGTGAACCGGCCTTCCGCGGTGCGTACCGTGGCGGCTCGGCCCGTCGGCAAGCGGAAGACCGACGGCGGCGCGGAGGTGGCCAGCACAACGCCGCTGCCCTCCGGGAGCCAGCTTGGTGCCGGGGAGACGATCACGCGCCGAGCGAGCACCTGCGCGTACGTGGCCCGGAAGCGATCGACGTCCGCCGACGACGGGGGCGTCGTCGAATCCCGGCTCAGAATCTCATGTCGGCGGAGCTCGTCACCGATGATCCCGCGCGCGACGGAGATACTCGCACCAGCCTGCGCGAGCGCTGACTCGTACGCCGCCTGGCTACCGCCGAAGCGTGCCGCCACGATACGCCGCTCCGCGGCAAGCGTCTCGTGGCCCCGAACGTGGGTCCGCTCGCGCTCGATGGCGCGAGCCACAAGCGCGGTCAGCGCGAGCTCCCTGTCACCGGTGACCTTGGCGAGCCCAGCGACGCTCGCAGCGGTCATCTCACTGCGTCCGTAGACGCAGCGAACGCCCGCCGGGAGATCGATCTGACCGGCGCGCCGGTCGGCGTCGAATTCCCGGCCGAGGAGCCCGGGTGCGTCGCAGAGACCCTCGTCCCGCGCCCACAGCCACACGCATGCGGCAAACGTCTTGTCGGGGTCGTTCGATCGCTCGTTGCGCATCGCCCACCCCCAGGACCAGATGTGGGCGAGCTTGAACTCGCGCGCGACCTGCCGTGCGGCAAGCGCCTGGAGCTTCGCGACCTCGAACCAGCGTGAGCGGGGCTTCAGGCCCTCGCGCCCTCCGCTTCCGAGCCCGGTCTGAAAGCCGATCATGAGCCCGATCCGAGACGGAGGGACACCGACGGCGAGGAGCCCGGCGGCCCTGCGCCGATATCTCATTCGAAGCTGACGCGACCCGTCGATCGGCCCCTGCCGCCAGACGACGTTCGCGTCGGGGTAGTTCTCGAGGACGAGATCCGAGATCTGGCCGACCGATCTCCACCACGCTGCGGCGTCGCCACCGGTGAAGGGCTTGCCCGCGACCAGGAGGGCGGGGCGGCCTCCGCGCTCGGCGAGCCGGGAGACGAAGCGGAGGACGTTCGCCCGGTACCGCTCGATCGTCTCCGTGAGGGGCGTGGGCGACCATGCGCCCGAGAGTTCGTTGAGCGCGATCAGCGGCCGGGCGCAGCCCGTCACAGACACCGCGTTGTCGAAGAGAGAGTCCGCGCGCTGCTCGATCAGTCCCGGATCCGCCGGCACCGGGGGAGTGCCCACCCGCCTGCGGAGATGCATGTCCCAGTGGACGGTCGCGGCGCCCGCGGCCCGCGCTTCTTCGGCGAGCTCCGGCCCGTTCGTGGCGACGACGACGCCGGGCCGCGCGAACCGCTCGCGCCAGAAGGCGACCGAGCTGTCCGCGAAGTCGATCCAGACGGGCTGCGCCTCGGGAACGCCGCATGAAAGCTCCGCCGAGCCGGCCCCCGCTGATCCGCCGAGGGCGAGCGAAACGGCGAGGACGCACGCGATGAGGAGCGGAAGCCGGTGCATCGTCTTAAGGGGGTCAGGTCTCGTTTGTTGCACGGCCTGGCCGTGCAACAAACGAGACCTGACCCCAAGCGTTTACTCCTCGTCCGCCGGTTGCTCCAGCTCGGCGGCTTCGCCTCCGCCGTCGAGCGAGGGCTCCTCGTCGAACGGAAGACCAAGGGTGTCCAGGTCGAAGCCGTCGCCCTCGCCGATCTCCTCGAGCGCGGCCAGGAGCTCCGCCTCCGCCTCGGGTCGGGCGAACGTCACCGGGAGCGGCTCCGTCGGCTCGATCGCGATCTGACGGTACTGCTTGAGACCGGTCGCAGCCGGGATCAGCTTGCCGATGATCACGTTCTCCTTGAGCCCGTTCAGGCGGTCGACCTTGCCCTCGATCGCCGCGTCCGTGAGCACCTTCGTCGTCTCCTGGAAGGAGGCGGCCGAAAGGAACGACTCGGTGGCGAGCGAGGCTTTCGTGATCCCGAGAATGATCGGCTCGAACGTCGCCTGCTCCTTCTTCGCCTTCTTCACCCGCACGTTCTCGCGCTGAAGGACGATGCGGTCGACGAGCTGGCCGGGCAGAAGCTCGGTTTCACCCGCGCTCTCGACGCGGACCTTCTTGAGCATCTGCCGGACGATGAGCTCGATGTGCTTGTCGTGGATCTCGACGCCCTGCGACTTGTAGACCTTCTGCACCTCGCCGACGAGGTAGAGCTCCGTCGGCGTCGCGCCCTGCAGAAGGAGCAGCTCGGCGGGGTTGAGCGAGCCCTCGTTGAGCGCGTCGCCCGCCTCCACCGTCTGACGGTGGGAGACGCGCAGCCGCGTCCGCCGCGGGAAGCTGTGCTCCACCGGATTGGGGAGCTCGCCGCTCTCGTCGAGCGCGGTCGGCGTGACAGTCACCTTGATCGTGCGCTCGGTATCGTCGATCTCGATCTTCCCGGCGACCTCGGTGAGCGTCGCCGCGCCCTTCGGGTTCCGGGCCTCGAAGATCTCGACGACCCGCGGGAGGCCGTGCGTGATGTCCGCGCCGGCCACGCCGCCCGTGTGGAACGTCCGCATCGTAAGCTGAGTCCCCGGCTCACCGATCGACTGCGCCGCGATGATCCCGACGGCGTCACCGATCTCGGTCATGCCGCCCGTCGCCAAGAACGTGCCGTAGCAGAGGCGGCAGAGACCGACCTCGCTCCGGCACTTCAGCACCGAGCGCACGGGTACCGTCGCGGTCGCCGCGTGCTCGCCCAGCTCCTCGACGAGGGTCCGGAGGCCGCGCATCGTGATCTCGGCATTCCGGGCGGCGAGGACCGTCTTGCCCGGCTTCCCGTCCTTGAGCGGCTTGCGGACGTCGACGGCGGCTACCCTCCCCGCGACGCTCTTGTTGGGCGCGTCGTCAAGAATCAGCGGTAGCTCGATGTACTCCTCGGTGCGGCAGTCCTCCTCGCGGACGATCACGTCCTGCGAGACGTCCACGAGGCGCCGCGTGAGGTAGCCGGAGTCGGCCGTCCGGAGCGCGGTGTCGGCGAGGCCCTTGCGAGCGCCGTGCGTCGAGATGAAGTACTCGAGCACCGTCAGGCCCTCCATGAAGTTGGCCTTGATCGGGCGCTCGATGATCTCGCCCTTCGGGTTCGCCATCAGCCCACGCATGCCGGCGAGCTGTCGGATCTGGTTGAAGGATCCACGCGCCCCCGAGTTGGCCATCATGTAGATCGGGTTCGTCTCCGAGATCGACTCCATCATCCGGTCGGCTACCTCGTCCGTGGCCTCCGTCCAGATGGCGACGATCCGCTCGTGGCGTTCCTCTTCGGTCATCAGACCACGGTCGTACTCGCGCTCGACCTTCGCGACCTCCTCCTCGTACTTGGCGAGGATGGCCTCCTTCTCGTCCGGGATGACGATGTCGTTCTTCGAGATCGTGATTCCGGCGCGCGTTGCGAACCGGAACGTCAGCGACTTGATGACATCGAGCGCGGCGGCGATCGTATTCGGCCCGTAGTGCTCCACCAGCTCGCCGATGAACGTGTCGAGCTCCCGCTTCGAGAGCGTCCGGTTGAGAAACGGGTGGCCCTCGAAGTCGCCGCCCGTCGCCTCGTCGAGAGCCCGCTGGACCTCGGCGTTGAAGATGACCCGCCCGGGTGTCGTGAGCAGGCGCTCGCTGCTCCACTCGTACTCGATCGGGTCCTGGAAGTCGACCTGGCCCGCCTCGAGCGCGAACTGGACGTCCTCCTCGGTGCGGAACCGCGGGAAGCCTTTCCGACGAAGCTCCTTCGCAAGCTGAGCCGACGTGGTGGAGGTGAGGTCGTGCTCGCAGTAGGTGAGGAAGTACGCCCCGAGGACCATGTCCTGGTTCGGCGTCGCCAGAGGCCGGCCGCTCGCCGGCGAGAGGATGTTGTTGGACGACAACATGAGGACGCGCGCCTCCGCCTGGGCTTCCGCCGAGAGGGGGAGGTGCACCGCCATCTGGTCGCCGTCGAAGTCGGCGTTGAACGCCTGGCAGACGAGGGGATGGACCTGGATCGCCTTCCCCTCGACGAGCACGGGCTCGAACGCCTGGATCCCGAGGCGGTGCAGCGTCGGGGCCCGGTTCAGCAGGACCGGGTGCTCGGCGATGACCTCCTCGAGGACGTCCCAGACCTCCGGGATCATCGACTCGACCATCTTCTTCGCCGCCTTGATGTTCTGGACGGCCTTGCGCTCGACGAGCCGGCTCATGATGAACGGCTTGAAGAGCTCGAGCGCCATGAGCTTCGGCAGCCCGCACTGGTGAAGCTTCAGGTTCGGGCCGGCGACGATCACCGACCGCCCCGAGTAGTCCACGCGCTTCCCGAGCAGGTTCTGGCGGAAGCGGCCCTGCTTGCCCTTGAGCATGTCGGAGATCGACTTCAACGGGCGATTGCCCGGGCCGGTGACGGCACGCCCACGGCGACCGTTGTCGAAAAGGGCGTCGACGGCCTCCTGCAACATCCGCTTCTCGTTGTTGACGATGATCTCCGGTGCGCCGAGGTCGAGGAGGCGCTTCAGGCGGTTGTTGCGGTTGATGACGCGGCGGTAGAGGTCGTTGAGGTCGCTCGTCGCGAAGCGGCCACCGTCGAGCTGAACCATCGGCCGCAGCTCCGGCGGGATCACCGGAACCGCCTCGAGGATCATCCACTCGGGCTTGTTCCCCGACTTGATGAAAGCCTCGACGACCTTGAGCCTCTTGATCGCCCGCTGCTGCTTCTGGCCCTTGGAGGTCTTGATCACGTCGCGGAGCGTGCGTGACTCGTCGTCGAGGACGAGGTCGCGGAGCAGGTCGCGAACGGCCTCGGCGCCCATGCCGCCCCGGAAGTAGATCCCGAAGCCGTACGGAGAGCCGAAGCGGTCCTTGAGCTCGCGGAAGATCTGCTCGTCGCCGACGATCATCTTCGGCTCGAGCTCCCGGAACAGGAGCCAGGTCTGCTCGAGCCGGTGGACGGCGTCCACCGCAGCCTCGCGCGTGTCCTCGCGCCGGACGTCGATGTCCGCGACCATCTCGCGCACCTTGAGTGCCCACTGGCCGATCGCGTCGAGGTCCTCCTTACGCGTGCCCTCGACGAGGCAGAGGTCGTAGGCGAGCTCGCGGACGGACGCCGCGTCGGCGTCGGGATCGACGGCGGCGAGGACGTCCAGGAGAAGGCCGCTCCCGATCTCTCGCGCGCGCTCGAGGTTCTTCTTGTCCACCGACTCGACGAGCCCTGCATCGTCGGCCGAGAGCTCGGCACCACTCAGCAGCGCCTCCTGCAGGCGCTTGACGTGCTTCGTGATCGCGCCCTTCTTCGATCCGGACGCCTTCTCGAGGTCGTTGCGCAGCGGCTCGAGCGCCGCTTCGATCTGCATCGCCGCCGCGGCGACCGACTCGACCTCGCGCGGAGCGAGCCGGCGGTCCTCGCGGGTCGCCGTCTGGCGGACGAGCTCGCGGACGCGGCGCGGATCCTCGTTCGTGATCTTCTTGGCGAGCTCGGTGAACACCTTGCCGCCGAGTGAGCGCGCCTCCTCGAGCGAGGGGAGCCCCTGCTCCTCGGCCCAGTTGGAGAGCCCGCGGACCCAGAAGTCGTCGTCCTCGTCGAAGTTGCGCTCCTTGCCCACGGCGAAGAAGTCGCGCCGGCGGGCGAACCTGTCGTCGAGTGCAGTGAGCGCTTCGTCGCGGTCGAGGTAGATGCGCTCGCTCTCGCCCGCGACCTTGTCCTCGAGGTCGGCGAGGTCGGCTTGGCGCTTCTCCCGGTCGACCGTGGTGACGATCGAGGCCGCAAAATAGAGCACCTTCTCGAGCTCGCGGGGCGCGATGTCGAGCAGGTAGCCGATCCGGCTCGGGACGCCCTTGAAGAACCAGATATGCGAGACCGGAGCCGCGAGGTCGATGTGCCCCATGCGCTCGCGGCGCACCTTCTGGCGGGTCACCTCGACGCCGCAGCGCTCGCAGATGATGCCCTTGTAGCGGACGCGCTTGTACTTGCCGCAGTAGCACTCCCAGTCCTTCGTCGGACCGAAGATGCGCTCGCAGAAGAGGCCGTCGCGCTCCGGCTTGAGCGTGCGGTAGTTGATCGTCTCCGGCTTCGTGACCTCGCCTGAGGACCAGTCGCGAATCTGCTTGCTCGATGCAAGCCCGATCCTGATCGAGTCGAAGTCGTTGATGTCGGGGCCGCGTCTAGGGGTTTCCATCAGAGCGTCTCGAACCTCTCTCTCGGTTCCGTGATTTGAGGGATCACTCTTCGGCCGCCTCTACGTCCGCGAGGTCGACCTCGAGCGGAGCCTCCTCGGCCGCGACGTCGCCCAGCTCCTCGTCCGCGGCGAGCACGAGCTCGCCCTCCTCGTCTCCGCGCTCGCCGCCCTCCTCGACCTCCTCGGCTGTCGGCTGGCGCGCGGCCGCCCGTAGCGAGCCGGGGGAGAGGTCGATGCCGAGCTCCTCGGCAGCCCGCAGGAGCTCGTCGTCCTCCTCGCGCACCTCGACCTCCCGGCCCTCGTCTGAAAGAACCTGGACGTCGAGCGCGAGGGACTGCATCTCCTTGAGCAGCACCTTGAAGGACTCGGGGATCGACGGCTCGGCGATGTTCTCGCCCTTGACGATCGCCTCGTAGGCCTTGACGCGCCCGATCGTGTCGTCGGACTTGATCGTGAGCATCTCCTGGAGGGTGTACGCGGCGCCGTATGCCTCGAGCGCCCACACTTCCATCTCGCCGAAGCGCTGGCCGCCGAACTGCGCCTTCCCGCCGAGAGGCTGCTGCGTCACGAGCGAGTAGGGCCCGGTCGAGCGGGCGTGGATCTTGTCGTCCACGAGGTGGAGCAGCTTCATGATGTAGAGGAAGCCGACCGTCACCTCCTGCGCGAACGGCTCGCCCGACTTGCCGTCGAAGAGCGTCACCTTCCCCGAGCAGCGCCCACCGCGCGGCACCGAATCGTCGACGGTCATCCGCACGGAGCCGTCGTGGCCCGCCTGGATCACCTCGACCAGTGCGTCGTCCACGTCCGCCTCGGTGGCGCCGTCGAAGACGGGGGTTGCCACGCAGCGCGGGTCGGGTGCGTTGATCGGAGCCCGGGAGCTCACCTGCCCGCCCTCGGGGAAGACGCCGTGGGCGGCCGCCCAGCCGAGGTGCGTCTCGAGGATCTGGCCGATGTTCATCCGGCTCGGAACGCCGATTGGGTTCAGCACGACGTCCACGGGACGACCGTCCTCGAGGAAGGGCATGTCCTCCTCGGGCACGATCTTCGCGATCACGCCCTTGTTTCCGTGGCGGCCGGCGAGCTTGTCGCCCTCCGCGATCTTCCGCTTCTTCGCGACGTAGACCCGGACCAGCTCGTTCACGCCCGGCGACAGGTCGTCGCCCGCATCGCGGGAGAACGTCTTGACGCCTATGACCTTGCCGCCCTCGCCGTGGGGGACCTTGAGCGAGGTGTCGCGCACCTCGCGCGCCTTCTCCTTGAAGATCGCGCGGATCAGCTTCTCCTCGGCGGTGAGCTCCGTCTCGCCCTTCGGCGTGACCTTGCCCACGAGGAGGTCGCCCGAGCCGACCTCGGCTCCGATGCGGACGACGCCGCGCTCGTCGAGGTTCGCGAGCGACTCCTCGGAGCGGTTGGGGATGTCGCGTGTGATCTCCTCGTCGCCGAGCTTCGTCGAGCGAGCGTCGATCTCGTACTCGTGGATGTGGATCGAGCTCAGCACGTCGTCGCGTACGAGGCGCTCGGAGATGACGATCGCGTCCTCGAAGTTGAAGCCCTCCCAGGGCATGAACGCGACGAGCAGGTTCGCGCCGAGGGCGAGCTCGCCGCCGTCGGTGGAGCTCCCGTCCGCGAGCACCTCGCCCTTCTTCACCTTGTCGCCGAGCGTCACGACCGGCTTCTGGTGGATGAGCGTGCCCTGGTTCGAGCGCATGAACTTCGTCAGCGGGTACTCGTCGCGGGTCCCTCGACCCTCGACGACGATCCGCTCGGCGTCCACGTCGACGACCGCGCCGTCGTTCCGGGCGAGGACGACGTCGCCCGTATCCACGGCCGCCCGGAACTCGAGCCCCGTGCCGACGATCGGCGCCTGGGGGATCATCAGGGGCACCGCCTGGCGCTGCATGTTCGCGCCCATGAGCGCCCGGTTCGCATCGTCGTGCTCGAGGAAGGGGATGAGCGCCGTCGCCACCGAGACGATCTGCGCCGGCGACACGTCCATGTACTCGATGTGCTTGGGAGCGACCATGACGGCCTCGCCCTCCCGCGAGCGGCAGAGGACCTGCTCGTGCAGGAACTTGCCCGTCTTCGGGTCGACCGGCTCCGAGGCCTGGGCGATGGTGAACTGGCGCTCTTCGGCCGCGTCCAGGTAGATGATCTCGTCCGTTACCTTGCCGCCTCTCACGACGCGGTAGGGCGTCTGGATGAAGCCGAACTCCGACACCGTCGCGAACGACGCGAGCGAACCGATGAGACCGATGTTCGGGCCTTCCGGCGTCTCGATCGGGCACATCCGCCCGTAGTGCGTCGGGTGCACGTCGCGCACCTCGATCGGGGCGCGCTCGCGCGTGAGCCCACCCGCACCGAGAGCCGAGAGGCGCCGGCGATGCGTCAGCCCGGCGAGCGAGTTCGTCTGATCCATGAACTGCGACAGCTGCGAGGAGCCGAAGAACTCCTTCAGCGCCGCGACGACAGGCCGGATGTTGATGATCGTCTGCGGGGTGATGGTGTCGACGTCCTCCGTCGTCATCCGCTCGCGGACGACGCGCTCCATGCGATAGAGGCCGACTCGGAACGCCTCCTGGATCAGCTCGCCCGTCGTGCGCAGCCGCCGGTTGCCGAAGTCCTCGTACTCGTCCAGCTCACCCCGGATCGGGTCGCGTGAGAGCTGCGCCCCGTCGGCGGCATGGTCCCTCGAGTCCTCCGGCACGCCGAGCATCGCGGGCAGCTCCACGAGCCTCCGGACGAGGGCGACGATGTCCTCCGTGGTGAGGACGCGCACACCCTCGGGAACGTGGGCGCCGAGCCGCTGGTTCAGCTTGTAGCGGCCGACCTTCGTCAGGTCGTACCGCTTCGGGTCGAAGAAGAGCGCCCGCAGGAGGTTGCGTGCGTTGTCGAGTGTCGGGGGCTCGCCCGGCCGCTGCTTCTTGAACACCTCGATGAGCGCTTCCTCCTCGCGCGTCGACGGGTCCTTGTCAAGCGCGTTCGCGATGTAGACGGAGCCGCCGAACAGCTCGAGAATCTTCTCGTTCGAGCTCGTGTCGAGCTGGAAGCCGGTCGTCGGATCCTCCGCGGGCAGCGCCCGCAGGAGGGTCGTGATCGGCAGCTTCCGTTTGCGGTCGATACGGGCGTAAACCACGCCCTTCTTGTCGATCTCGACCTCGAGCCAGGAGCCGCGGGACGGCATGAGATTCGCCATGAAGACCTGCTTGGTGGCGTCCTTCGGCTCCATCAGGTACGCGCCGGGGCTGCGCACGAGCTGCGTGACGATGACGCGCTCGGTACCGTTGATGATGAACGTGCCCCACGGGGTCATCATGGGGAAGTCGCCCATGAAGACCCGCTGCTCGCGGATCTCCCCGGTCTCCTTGTTGACGAAGCGAACGGTGATCGAGAGTGGAACCTGGTAGGTCAGGTCCTTTTCCCGGCACTCCTGGATCGAGAACTGCGGATCACCGAACTCGTACTCTCCGAACTCGACGGCGAGCGTCCCCGTGTAGTCCTCGATCGGCGAGATGTCGTCGATCGTCTCGCGCAGGCCGTCCTCCATGAACCACTGGAAGGACGCCTTCTGGATATCGATGAGGTTGGGGAGGTCGAGGACGTGCTTAAGGCGCGAAAAGCTCTTGCGCGCGCGTGGCGCGACAGCAACGCTGCTCAAATGTGACAGCCTCCCTTAAATGCATGCAGAGTTGGACGGGCGAAGCCTCGGCGGAACCCCGAAGGATAGCGCACGAGCACAACCCACCGCAACCGCCGTCGGAGCGGATGGAATGCGTCCAAGAAGGATAGCGCACGAGGCAAGCTGGGGTCAGGTCTCGTTTGTTGCACACGACCTACGTGCAACAAACGAGACCTGACCCCGGGTTACTTCAACTCGACGCTGGCGCCCGCCTCTTCGAGCTGGGCTTTGACGGACTCGGCCTCCTCCTTCGCGGCGCCCTCCTTGACGGCACCGGGAGCGCCGTCGACGAGGTCCTTCGCCTCCTTGAGACCGAGGCCCGTCACCGCCCGGACGACCTTGATGACCTGGATCTTCTTGTCCCCGACGGCGGTGAGCACGACGTCGAAGGAGTCCTTCTCCTCCGCTTCGGCGGCACCCTCACCGGCGGCCGCGAGAGCCGCACCGGGGGCGGCGACCGCGACCGGAGCGGCGGCGGAGACGCCCCACTCGTCCTCGATCGACTTCTTCAGCTCGACAAGCTCGAGCACCGTCATCTTGCCGAGCGTGTCGAGCACCTTCTGGACGTCCGTCGCCATTACTCCTCCTCTTCTCCTTCAGTCTGCTCAGCGGGCGTATCAGCAGTCGTGGGATCCGCCGAACCTTGTTGGGCGGCAGATTCGGCCTCAGCCGAATCTGCCGGTGAATCTGCCGTGTCCGCTTCCTCCGTTGCCTCGTCGACTGGCTCGACGACCTGTCCCTGCTCCTCCAACTGCTTGATCCGGGCATCGATCACGCCGTGCAGGTCGCGCAGCGGCGCCGACACCAGCGCCACGAGCTGCGTCAACGGAGCGACGACGGCGCCGACCAGCTGCCCGCGCAAGACGTCCATGGGCGGCAGCGTCGCAAGCTCCGCGATCTCGTCGCCGGACAGTGCCTTCCCTTCGAGGATCCCGCCCCGCAGCATGAGGACGTTGGTCTCCTTGGCCGCCGTCGCGAGCGCCTTGGCAACTGCGGCAGGGTCCCCCGCAGACTCGATGAATGCGATCGCCGTCGGCCCGTCGAGCATCACGAGCAGCGCCTCGGCGCCGGCCAGCTCAGCCGCACGGCGCGTCAGCGTGTTCTTGACGATGCGGAAGCGCGCACCGTGTTCGATCAGCTCGTCGCGCAGCGCCTCGAGCTGCTTGTTCGTCAGGCCGCGATAGTCGGCGACGATCAGGGTCTCCGCCGAGCCGAGCTCGGCCGCGAGCTCGGAGACGATCCGTTCCTTGTCCGTTTTCAGCAAAGTCGTTTCCTCCGGAAACGACTAGACCCGCACGAGGCGGGCCCGGACGGCAACGAGGCCGCGGAACCTACCTCGGCTGGACCTCTGCCCCGATGGGCTGCCAGCTGTCTCAGGCGGGTGCTAGTCGGTAGCTAGGCCGAAACTGTAGCTCCCTCGAGCTCGTCTGCGATATCGCGCGTCTTCGCCGAGTCGACGCGGATGCCCGGGCCCATGGTCGTGGTCAGGGTGATCTGTTTGATGTAGCGACCCTTCGCAGCCGAGGGCTTGGCGCGCACGATCTCCTCGACCAGGGCCGCGTAGTTCTCGAGGAGCGCCCGCTCCTCGAAGCTCCGCTTCCCGATTGGGAGATGGACGTTGCCGCCGCGGTCGGTCCGGTACTCGAGCTTTCCGGCCTTCGAGTCTTGAACGGCTTTGCCGACGTCGAGGGTCACGGTCCCGGTCTTCGGGTTCGGCATGAGACCCCTCGGGCCGAGCACTCGGCCGAGCTTCCCGACAACCCCCATCTGGTCGGGCGTGGCGATCGCGACGTCGAAGTCCAGGAACCCCTCCTCGATGCGCGAGGCGAGATCGGCGGCGCCGACCACGTCGGCACCTGCGTCCTCCGCCTCACGAGCCTTCTCGCCCTCGGCGAACACGGCGACGCGGACGTCCTTGCCGATTCCGTGCGGGAGCATGATCGTCCCACGAAGCTGCTGGTCCGCGTGGCGTACGTTGAGTCCGAGGCGGAAATGCGCCTCGACGGTCTCGTCGAAGCGGGCACCCTCGATCCCCTTGAGCAGCCGGACCGCCTCGAGCGGGGTGTACGCGTGTTCCCGCTCGATCTGCTCGCGGGCGGAGCGGTAGCGCTTGCCGTGCGCGCTCATAGGCCGGTCCCCGGCCTATGAGCGTGGAGGGGTATGGGGAACCGGGAGGTTCCCCACGCTCTCAGGAAGAAGGGGGCACGTGGGGGAAACATGGTTTCCCCCACGACCGCGAGCCGAAGGCGAGCGGTGCTCATACGTCCGTCTCCACGCCCATCGAGCGGGCCGTCCCGGCGATGACCTTCATCGCCTCCTCGACGTCGCGCGCATTCAGGTCGAGCATCTTCGTCTCGGCAATCGAGCGGAGCTGGGCATGAGTGAGACGGCCGACCTTGTTGCGGTTCGGCTCACCGGAGCCGGACTCGAGCCCGAGCGCCTCCTTGATGAGCACGGCGGCCGGCGGCGTCTTCGTGATGAACGTGAACGAACGGTCCTCGAAGACCGTGATTTCCACCGGGGTGATGCGTCCGTTCTCCTGCGCCGTCTGCGCGTTGAACGCCTTGCAGAACTCCATGATGTTGACCCCGTGCTGACCGAGCGCGGGCCCGACCGGAGGGGCCGGGTTCGCCTGCCCACCCGGGATCTGGAGCTTGATGAGGGTAAGTACCTTCTTGGCCATCAGTCGATCTTCTTCACCTGGTCGAAGCCGAGCTCGACGGGCACCTGGCGCTCGAAGATGTCGACGAGCACCTTCAGCTTCTGCTGGTCGGGGTTGACATCGACGATCTCGCCGTCGAAGTCGGACAGGGGTCCGGACGTCACCTTCACCGACTCGCCGAGCGAGAACTCGACCTGCGCCTTCTGGGCCTGTCCGCCGGCGGGCACACCGTGGTGGAGAATGCGGTCGACTTCGGGCTGCGAGAGCGGCACGGGCTTCGTTCCCGCGCCGACGAAGCCGGTGACGCCGGGCGTCCCCTTCACGACCGTCCACGACTCGTCCGACATGTTCATGTTGACGAGCACGTAGCCCGGGAGGACGCGCTTCTCGGTCTGCACCTTCTGGCCGTCCTTCGTCTCGATCACCTGCTCGGTGGGTACGACGACGCGGCGGAAGGCCGGCTGCTGGTTCATGGAGACGATCCGGTGCTCGAGATTGGTCTTCACCTTGTTCTCGTGCCCGGAGTAGGTGTTGATCACGTACCAGCGGAACATGCGGAGCTCCTAGTGCGCGCGAGCGGAATCGGCTAGCGCCGATTCCGCTCGCGCGAAAATCCCTGAAGGCGTCCGCTTCGCGGCCGCGGTGTATGTGGCATTCAACTGCATTCCTAGAGCAGGACGCGGTCGACGAAGGGGCGGATGACCTGGTCGAGTCCCCAGAGGTACGCACCGACGATGGCGCACGCGATGATGACGACGACGACGCCCTGGAGCGTCTGGCGCCGGGTCGGCCAGTCGACCTTCTTGAGCTCCGCGTACGACTCGCGGACGAACTGCCCGCGAGGGTGCTCCGCGCGGCGTCCAGTCTGCTGCTTGACGGGCTGCTGAGCCGGCCGGACCTGAGCCTGGCGGCCGCGGCGGGGGGTCGGAGCGCCGTCTCCGGCGGCGGCTCGGGCGGCGCGGCGCTGCCTGCGTGTCTCGCGTGCCACGGCGCTACCTCGTCTCCCTGTGCGGTGTATGGCGACCGCACCAGCGGCAGTACTTCCGGAACTCCACCCGGTCAGGCGAGTTCCGCTTCGACTTCTGCGTCTGGTAATTGCGCCGCTTGCACTCCGTGCAGGCGAGCGTGATCGCGACTCGGACTCCGGTTGCCATTCTTCGTTGTCGTTCTCGGGGTTGCGATACGGAAGATAAAGAAGAGGTGCGAGTAGCGGCGGTAGGACTCGAACCTACGACACGCGGATTATGATTCCGCTGCTCTAACCAACTGAGCTACGCCGCCGCGCGCGCAAGAGTGTAGCAGTGGCGCGAAGGCCTTCTTGGGAGCAGTGCGCGCCGGCCGACTGCCCCACTAGCATCGCCGCGTGATCCGCATCGCCCCGCAGCAAGGCGGCTGGCTCGAGGTCATCTGCGGGCCGATGTTCAGCGGGAAGAGCGAAGAGATGATCCGGCGGCTGCGGCGTGCCGAGATCGCCGGTCAGCGCGTGGTCATCTTCAAGCCGCGCATCGACGACCGCTACGACGCGAGCGACATCGTCAGCCATGCAGGGATTCGCATGCGAGCGGTGCCCGTCTCCTCGGTCGGCGAGCTCACCGCCCGCACGCACGGGTTCGACGTCGTCGGGATCGACGAGGTGCAGTTCTTCGAGCCCTCGATCGCGGGAGCGGCGCTCGAGCTGGCCGACCGCGGCGCGCGCGTGATCGCCGCAGGGCTCGACCGGGACTTTCGTCGGCTTCCGTTCGGGCCGATGCCGGAGCTCCTCGCGCACGCGGAGTTCGTCGACAAGCTCCAGGCCGTCTGCCACCGCTGCGGCGGCCCGGCAACCACGACGCAGCGGCTCGTCGACGGGCGGCCCGCTCCGTACTCGGGCGAGACGGTGCTCGTGGGGTCTGCCGAGCAGTACGAGGCGCGCTGCAGGGGCTGCCACGAGCCGGGCGCAGACGCCGCGCTCGCCGCCGCCTAGCGTCCCCGGGCAGCGCTCACCACCACGGCCGTTCCGAAGACGACGGCCGCGGCGAGGACGATCGTCCCACCGGGCGGTAGGTCCGCGTAGTACGAGATCGTGAGGCCGACGAGCGACGAGCCGAGGCCGATCGCCATCGCGAGGACGAACGTCGAGCGCATGCTCCACGCCATCCGGCCTGCGGCGCTCACCGGAAGGACCATGAGCGCGGCGACGAGCAGGATCCCGACGACCCGCATCGAGAGCGCCACCGTGACGGCGGCGAGCGCCGCGACGGCGATGTTGAGCCCACCGATCGGAACTCCGGCGACCCGGGCTCCCTCTTCGTCGACGACCACCGCGGCGAGCGCACGATAGAGAAGTCCGACCGTGGCAAGCCCGACTGCCCCGAGCGCCGCGATCACCACGAGGTCGGTCCGCGTGACCGTCAGGATGGAGCCGAACAGGTACTGGAAGAGGTCGACGTTCAAGGCTCCGGCCGTGGAAATGAGAACGACCCCGAGGGCGATCCCCGTGTAGAAGACCAGCGCCAGCGCCTGATCGCCGGCGGTGCCGCCGCGCGAGCGGAGGACCTCGATCACGACGCCGCCGAGCACGGCCGCAACGAGTGCGGTCAGCACCGGAGACACGTCGAGCAAGATCCCCGCCGCGACCCCGGCGAATGCGACATGGCCGATTCCGTCACCGATCAGCGACTGCCTGCGCTGGACGAGGAAGAAGCCGACCGCGGGAGCCAGGACGCCGATGACGATGCCGGCGCCGAGCGCGAGCCGCATGAACTCGGACTCAAGCATGGACGTGCGACGGGTCGTGCCAGATGCCGGGGAGCTCTTGCGGGGATCCGTCGAAGACGATCGTGCGCCGCACGAGGACGAGCCTCTGAACGAAACGCTCGACCGCACCGAACTCGTGAGAGACGTAGACGATCGTCACCCCGAGCTCGGAGTGGAGACGGTCGAGGAGCGCGGCGAGCGACTCCTGCGTCTCCGCGTCGACCCCCGTCGTGGGCTCGTCCAGGACGAGGAGAGACGGTTCTCCTGCCAGCGCCTTCGCGATGAACGCTCGCTGCTGCTGGCCTCCCGAGAGCGTGCGGAGCGGAGCGTCGGCTCTTTCGGAGAGTCCGACTCGCTCGATTGCCTCCGCGACGAGCTCTCGGTCGCGCCTTCGCATGGGTCCGATCAGGCCGCCCGCGGCCAGCCTGCCCGCGGAGACGACCTCGCGCACGGTGGCCGGTGCGTCGCCGCCGAGCTCGAACCGTTGCGCGAGGTAGCCGAGCGTCCTCCGCTGCGAGAAGCGATGCGCCGGCTCGCCGAAGAGGAGCGCTCGGCCGTCCCCGGGCCGCTCGAGGCCGAGGATCAGCCGGACGAGCGTCGTCTTCCCACCGCCGTTCGGCCCGGCGACGGCGACGAACTCGCCTTCGCCGAGGCGGAGTGTGACGCCCTCGAGCACCCGCTGGCCCGGCCGGTAGCCGAACGAGACGTCGTCGAGCTCGACCGCCGGCGTCACCCGCATCCGAGCGCCTCCTTCAGGGTCGCAAGGTTCCGCCTCATCACGGAGAGGTAGTCCTCCCCACCGGCGAGCTGCTCTTCGGTCAGCCCCTCGATGGGATCGAGGACCGCGACCTTCGCGCCGGCCTCACGCGCCACGGTCTCGGCGAGGCGGCTGGAGACGAGCGGCTCGGCGAGCACCGTCGTCGCTCCCGACTCCCGAACCTCGTCGACCAACCGCTCCAGCTCGCGCGGCGACGGCTCGGCCTCCGGCGAGCGTCCGGCGAGGGGGATCTGCGTCAGGCCGTAGCGGGCTGCGAGGTGTCCGAACGCAGCATGCGTCGTCACGAGCGTGCGGCGCTCGCAGTGCGCGAGACCGGTCATGTAGTCCCGGTCCAGGCCCCGAAGGCGGCGGGCCAGCTCTCGCCCCGCCTCGGGACGACCGAGCGCATCGCCGATCTCCTCGGCGATCCTCGCGAAGCGCACGGGATCGAGCCAGACGTGTGGGTCCTGATCACCGCCTGAGACATCGAGGGACGAGCCGTCCCGCTGCGCAACCGCGTCCTCGACGGCGGACTGGAACCCTGAGCCGACGTAGACGACGAGGTCCGCGCCGCGGACGGCCTCGACGTCGCGAGGGGAGAGCTCGATGTCGTGCGGCTCGGCCCCGGGAGGCGTCAGGTTGACGACATGAGTCTCCTCGCCGCCGATCTGCTCCGCCGCCCACGCCAGCGGGTAGAACGCGGCGACGACCGTCGTGGCTTCTTCCGCGTGGTCGGCCCCGCCGCATCCAGTGAGCGCGACGGTGGCGAAGAGGAGGGCGACGACCCGCATGCCGGGCGCCACGGTAGCACGTCTCTGAGAACGGATATCATTATCGTCGATGGTAGAAGCCTGGATCGAGAGTGCCCTCGGGCGCATGCGGTCCGCGACGGGCCGGAGCGGCGGGGCGCGCCGCGCAGTCGTCGCGTTCCTCGGGCGCCAGGACTGCTGCCTCTCCGCACAAGAGATCCACGACGGGGTTCGTGCCGACGGCGAAAGAGTGGGAATCGCGAGCGTCTACCGTGCCCTCGAGAGTCTCGACGAGCTCGGCCTCGTGCAACGAGTGGACTTCGGCGACGGCGTCGCGCGCTTCGAGCCCGCGGACCCCAGGGGCGACCACCACCACCATCTCGTCTGCGACGACTGCGGCAAGGTGGAGCCGTTCGAGGACATCGCCCTCGAGGCCGCTCTGGAGCGCGTCGCAGGCGGCCGTGGCTACGAGGCTGCCGCGCACGACGTCGTCGTGCGCGGCGCCTGCGAGGACTGCAGGGCTCAACTCCAGGCCTGAACGGCGCGGCGCCCGGTCGGAGGTGGCCGGGCGCGCGTCTCGGTTGTGTGTCGGGCTACGCCTTGATCTCGATCGTGCGGGCCTTCACCTGCTCGATCTTCGGGACGTGCACCTCGAGGACGCCCGTGTGGAACTTCGCCTCGACGTGGTCGAGGTCGGCCTCGGGCGGCAGCTTGAAGCGACGCTCGAAGTGCTTCTCCAGCCGTTCGTGGAGGTAGAAGCTCTTCTCCTTCTCCTCCTTCTCCTTCGTCCGCTCACCCTTGATCGTGAGCGTCGAGTCCGAGACCTCGAGCGCGAGCTCCTTCTCGTCGAAGCCCGGAACGTCGAGCTCGACGACGAGCTCCTTCTCGGTCTCGTACATGTCGGCTGCTGGAAGCGCCGCAGGTGCGACCCCGAAGTCCTCGAGCATCCGGCGCATGCGCCGCTCGATGACGTCGAGATCCTGGAAGGGCGCCCACTTGACCAGCGTGGTCATCCTTCCCTCCTTTCTCGAACGGATCGTGGCGCCGCCGACGCGTCGGCGCATCAGTGCGGCGACGGATCCCGCCTACCGGAAAACCCTGACGCGTCGGAGCGCCCAGTCAGGAGGGACGGGCGATCCCGAGCTTCTCGATCGCCTCGCCCAGATCGCGCCACTCGTCCCCGGTCATGCGCGTCTCGGCGAGATAGACGGAGAAGCCGACGGTGCCGGCACGATCCAGCAGCCGCGTGTAGCCCGCTGCCCGAAGCGACCGGCGGACGCCGGGATACATCCCGATCGTGGGATGGACGGCCGTCGTCGGGAAGTACGCGCGCGCGGCGCGCACGCAAGCCTCGGGTGCGACAGCCGCGCCGAAGTCGTTCACGTATGCCTGGGGGAGGAAGACGAACCCCGCTGAGCTCCAGGCGTTCCAGTCGAGGTCGTGGCGATCGGGGCTGCAGTACGAGGAGATGCCCGCCGGCAGGGCGGGCCGGACTGCACGGAATGTCTCCACGAACCGCCGTGAGCGGCCGAACCGCTCGTCGTTCGGTCCGTCCGTCCCGCTGTAGGCGTACTCCGCCTCGGCATTCGCGATGTAGAAATCGAGCCCGTACCGCCCGACGAGGGTGTCTGCGAGGACGGCCTCCTCGACCGGCTGCGCGCGGAGGACGCCCCAGCCGCCTACGGGCAACCCGCTGGCACGCCGGAAGCGGGCCACCCAGTCGCCCTCCACCGGATCCTCCACGAGGCCGTCATGGAGGAGAATGGCCACCCACCCGAACCCGTTGTCCCTGAGCTCTTCGCCGAGGACCTCGGGTGAGACGTCGGTCTCGTGCCAGACGAACGCGCCGGCCGTGGCCCACGACATCGGCCGCGAGGGTGGAGGGAGCGGTGAGGGAGCCGGCGAAGGCGGGGACGTCTCCGCAAGAGGCTGGGTCTCCGGAGGAGCCGCGTCGCGGGACTCGCCGCCGCAGCCCGCGGCTGCAGCGAGCGAGGCGGCAACGAGGACCCCGGCGACGAGTCGGCGCACGCCGCCGCACTGTACGTCGCCTTGGGGCGAGGGTGGCGGCTACTGCGCGAGCTGCCCGGGCGCGGTCAGCACTCGTCGCAGATGGTGCCCCGCCACGCGCGGACGCCTTCCCAGGCAGCGATCCCGGCAATGGCGAGCGCCGAGACAGGATCGGCCCACCACCAGCCGAAGAGCGCGTTCGCGCCAAGGCCGGCGAGCGTCGTCAGGGCCAGGTATGCGCAGATCTGGTTCTGGGACGCCTCGCTGACGGTGGCGTGTGAGTGGAGTGCCCTCCCGACCTTCCGCTTCGCGCGCGCGAGGAGCGGCATCGACACCGCGGCCGCGATCACGAGCGCGATGCCGATCCAGCTCACCGCTGGCTTCTCACGCTCGACAAGCGACCTCACGGCCTCGACCGTGACGTAGACGGCGAGGATCGCGTAGCTCCCGGCGATCAGTTGCTGCGCACGGCGCTCCGCATGCTCGCTGTGCGCCCGCGAGGGCGCGAAGCGCCAGGCGATCACGAAGCCCGCGAGTGTCTCGATCATGCTGTCGATCGCAAAGGCGATGAGCGCGATCGAGCCTGCGGCGATACCCGCGACGAGTGCGATCGCGCCCTCCAGGAGGTGCCAGACGTTGCCGCCCCAGGCGAGGAGGCGTGCCTTCCGCTGGAGCCGGACACGCTCCTCGCCGGAAGCGACGATGGACGGGTGTGCCAGCGCCCGCTCGGTCACAGAGCCAGCGTAGCCCAGGGGTTCGTCGGCGGCTGCGTCGGCGCGGACGAGCTTGCGCCGCGCCGTCCCCCGTTGCCTCACCCACGGATCACCCAAATTGGGGTAGGGACTCAGTTCGCAGGCGCCGATGCGTGTTCGGCACCCAACTGCGGAAGGAGCACGCAATGCTCAAGCGGATCCGGCACGACGGGAACGTCGAGCGGGGCTTCACGCTGATCGAGCTTCTCGTCGTCATGATCATCATCGGCATCCTGCTCGCGATCGCAGTCCCGTCGTACCTCGGGTTTCGCGATCGCGTTGCGAACAACGCGGCGCAGTCGAACCTGCGGGCGGCACTGCCCTCGGCCGAGGCCTACCACGCGGACAACGGCACGTACGCCGGCATGGACGCGACCGACCTCCTCGCGCTCGACTCGGGTATCTCCTCGACCCTCACGGTCGCTTCGGTGACGGCCACGACCTACTGCCTGACGGACACCGTGAGCTCGCACAGCTGGAGCGTGGCGGGTCCCGATCCCTCCAGCTCGGACTACGAGAACAACACAACCTGCGCGTAGACGCGTCATGGGTCGGGAACGATCCGGCGGTGCGCGTAGATCGCCGACAGCGTGACGAGCACGGCGCAGAAGCCCGCTGCCAGGGCGGCGTACGGCGTCGGCCCGAAGACGGCGACGCACGCGGCGACGAGCGCGGCGGTCACAGCCTCGACGAGTGGATACACGGGCGAAATCCGGTCGTCGCAGTGGCGGCAGCGTCCACGAAGAAGGAGGTAGGACAGAACGGGGATGTTGTCCCGCCAGAGGATCTCGTTGCCGCAGCTCCCGCACGACGATGGCGGCCGGAGAATCGACCGGCCGGCGGGTACGCGGACGGCGACGACGTTCAAGAAGCTGCCGAGAGCCAGAGCTGGGGCGAGGACGAAGGCGGCGGCGGCCGTGTTCATGGCGGAGCTGCATCGTGCATCGGCACGGGCAAGGCGCCGCTTGAGGTCACGGGATGAGCCGCGCGGAAGGTCAGGCTCCGAGCCACCCCATGCGAGTTGAGACCGTCCGGTGCGGGTTAAGGTGGGCGGATGCGATGGCGGCGTCGGAAGACGAGACCGACCTCGTGGATCGGATGGCTGTTCGAATGGTGGCCAACGGAGTCCCGCTACGTCCAGCCCGCGATCTTTGTCGCGCTACTGGTCTACGGGATTGGCTGGCTCATGGCACTCGCCGGCGATTTCGGGCTCAGCTATGTGACAACGCCACAGATCGCCGCGCTCGCCGTCGCCATCGGGTGGGTCTTCGGTTGGGGCGCCTGGAGCACGGACGCGCTTCGCGCTCTTCCGACGGCGATCCATTCGGCGTTGCGTCGGGTCGTCCTCACCTTCTATTTCGCCATCGCCTCACCGCTCTTCATGACGATGCTCTGGGGATTCGCGAACTACGTCCACTTCGCTCAGAGAGCCCTGGAGCACCCGCTGGCGCTCGCGCCGAACCTCGCCCGTACCTGTTGCGACCGATCACCCTATTCGGCTTGAAGACGGGCGTAGGGTGGTCCGTGGCCGCCACGCTTGCTGCTGCGTTCTTCGCAAAGGACGTGACGTACCCGGTTGCCGCCGTGCTGGTCGCGCTCGGCGTCCTGGGTATCACGTTGATCGTTCTTCCGGAGGTGCTTGCGCATTTCGCGCTAGCGAGGACGCGTGACGAGCTCGTCGTCGAGACCGCGAGTGCGTTACGAGCCAAGGAGCCGCGCCAATGGATCGACCGGTTCGTCATCAACGCTAATCCGCAGACACAGCGGGCGCGTTCCTTCCTAGGCGAGCTCGAGCACACTCGCGTCTGGATCTACTCGCCGGCCGAAGCGCTGATTTATCTCGTGCAGGTGGTCGTACCGATCGCGACGTTCGTGCTGGCCTTGCAATGAGATCCGGTCGGGTCGACACGGACGTTCTTGTGGTGGGCGGTGGGCCCGCAGGTCTGTCGACGGCTCACACGGTGGCTTCCGCCGGTTACACGACGCTTGTCGTCGAGCGCCAGCAAAGCGTGGGCGAGCGAGTCCGCACAAGTGGCGTGACCGCGCTCAGGACGCCGGCGCAGCTGGGGTGCCCCGCCTGGCTCTGGCACGAGCTCGGGCGCTTGCGTTTCTCGACCCTTGACGACGACGTCATCCTGGAGTGCGACCCACGGCCCCTCTGCGTCCTCGACGTCCGCGGCTTCTATCGCTGGCTCGCCGATCGGGCCGCGGCCTCCGGCGCCGAGATCCTCACAGGCGCGAGCGCAACGGAGGTCCGGACGTCCGGAGGCGCGGTGGTCGGCTGTTCCCTCGACCTCGGCGGGGATCAGATCGAAGTCGCTGCCCGCGTGGTCGTGGATGCGAGCGGCTACCGCGCCGTGATCTCGAAGCAGGCGCGCCTGCATCGCGGCTTCAGCCGGTTCGGCGTGGGCGCCGAATACGAGCTGATTGCGCCTCGGGTAGCGCAAGACGAGGCCGTCATCGTCCTCAGCGAACGCTTTGCCCCGTGCGGATACGCGTGGTTGTTTCCTTGGGGACAGAGTCGCGCCCGGCTCGGCGTCGGAGTCCACCATGCGGACGTGCGCAACAACCCGCGCCTGGAGCTCCGCAGGCTCTTCGCCTCCGCGGCTGCCTTCCGCCTCGACCTGACATCGGCGTCCGTGCGAGAGTCCCACTTCGGCCTGGTTCCGGCCGAAGGCAGGCCCAGACGGGTCGCCGCCGACGGTCTCGTCGCCGTGGGAGATGCCGCGGGCCACGCGACACTCGTCGTCGGCGAGGGAATCCGCATCGGAATTCGCGCAGGCGAGATCGCAGGCGAGGCGATCAGCGAGGCCCTGAAACGGGGGCGTACGACGCGCGACGAGCTAGGCGCCTACGAGCGCCGATTCCACCGCGAGTTCGACCGCGACCTGAGGGTCGGCGAGATGATCAATCGACGGCTCTCGCGCTTTGGTGACGCCGAGTGGAACGCGAGCCTCCGTCTGCTCCGAAGCCTGCCGACCGATCTCGTCCTCGCCATCCTCGAGTCCCATCTCCCTCGCCGACGAATGCTGGCGTGGTTCGCCGCTCACCCCATGGAGCTGCTGCGGTCGAGGGGGCTTGGTCGAGCGGCACTCGGCTTGTAGCCCGACACGAGCGGCGTCGACCCCGTCTCAAGTGATCGTCAGGCGGTCGGCCCCGGGCGAAGCCGCGGCTACAATGGCGCCCGCCCGCAGGGGTTCCCGAGTGGCCAAAGGGGGCGGGCTGTAAACCCGCTGGCTCAGCCTTCGGAGGTTCGAATCCTCCCCCCTGCACTGGCGTGAAAACGGGAGCTCTCCTGGCGGTCGGAGCATGCGCGCTCGCGGTGTTGCCGCTCGCGGCCTCCGCCGATCCAGGGCCTGTCCCCACGGCCCCCACGTCCGCCTTCCTCGTCGGCATCGACGACGACCACTCGAAGTGGCTCGCGCGGCCGGACGGACTGCTTGCGAAGTACCGCGACCTCGGGTTGGACGCCGTCCGGGTCACGATCCGCTGGCGCCGCGGACGGACGCGTGCCACGACGCTCGTAGGCACGTACCTGCACCGCGCGGCGTCGCTGGTCGCCCGCGGCCAGCGGGTGGTGATCTCCGTCTTCGGCAAGCCGTCGGAGGCCCCGCTCGACGCAAGGAGCAGGAAGCAGTACTGCGACTTCCTCCACTACGTCCTCGTCCGCATCCCCTTCCGCGACGTCGTCGTCTGGAACGAGGCGAACTCGCCGCAGTTCTGGCCCGCGTCCGCCGGCGCGCCGGCGTACGAGGCACTCCTCGCCGCGTGCTACCGACGCCTGCACCCGCTCCGTCGCGACATCAACGTCATCAGCACGACCGCGGCGCACTACGACCCGGCCGGCTTCGTGCGCGCACTGGGTGACGCGTACCGCGAGCGCGGACGCCTGCACCCTATCCTCGACACCTTCGGGCACAACCCGTACCCGAACAATGCGTCCGAGCCGCCGTGGGTGGAGCACGACGACCCTGGAACCGTCGGCCAAGGTGACCTCGAGCGGCTCCTCCGCGCGATCCGCGACGCGTTCGAGGGAACCGCACAGCCCTTGCCGGGCGAGGGGAGGACGACCATCTGGTACCTCGAGACCGGCTTCCAGACGACGGTGCCCCGCACGAAACGACGCTTCTACACGGGCGAGGAGACCGACCGTTTCGTCGTGCCCCCGCTCGCGGGGAAGGGCGCCGATCCGTCAGTGCGCGACCAGGCGCACCAGCTCCGCGACGCCCTGTTTCTCGCGCGCTGCCAGCCTGGCGTGGGTGCGTTCTTCAACTTCGAGCTGCTGGACGAGGACCGCCTCGCCGGGTGGCAGTCCGGCGTCCTCTGGCGCGACGGGACGGAGAAGGCCTCCTACCAGGCGTTCAAGGCCGCCGTCGCCCTCGTCGCGGCGGGAGACGTGGACTGCGCCACCGTCCCCGGTGCCGGCGGCGCCCTCCCGCCGCCGCCGCCGAAGGAGCCGGGCGCCCCTCCCGGGTGAGGCGAGGCAGGCCCGAGGTGGGGCTACACTCCGGGCTCCGCCCTCTTAGCTCAGTCGGTAGAGCACCTCCATGGTAAGGAGGGGGTCGACGGTTCGAGTCCGTCAGAGGGCTTCGCGATTACCCTGCAGATCAGCTCCTTCT
>JAHEXT010000050.1 GCA_023251945.1 Actinomycetes bacterium | reverse complement strand
GAAGCACACCCGGTGCGCGACGTCGCGTGCAAAGCCCATCTCGTGCGTCGCGATCAGCATCGTCATGCCTTCGGCGGCCAGCTCGCGGATGACGTCGAGCACCTCGGCGACGAGCTCCGGATCGAGGGCGCTCGTGACCTCGTCGAGCAGGAGGAGACCGGGTTGCATCGCGAGCGCGCGCACGATCGCGACGCGCTGCTGCTGACCGCCCGAGAGCCGGTCGGGGTACTCGTCCCGCTTGTCTGAGAGGCCGAAACGAGCGAGTAGTTCGTCCGCGTGCGCCTCTGCCTCTGTCTTCGACAGCCCGAGTGCCTTCCGCGGTCCGAGGGTGACGTTCTCGAGGACGGACATGTGCGGGAAGAGGTTGAACGCCTGGAAGACGATCCCGATCCCGCGCCGGATGCGGTTGACGTCCATGCCGCGAGCCGTGATCTCCTCCCCGTGGAGGACGACCCGGCCCACATCGATGGGCTCCAGCAGGTTGATGCACCGAAGCAGGGTGGACTTGCCCGAGCCCGAGGCCCCGATCAGGCATACGACCTCGTGCTCGGCGAGCGCGAGGTCGATGCCGCGCAGCACCTCGAGCTTGCCGAACGACTTGTGGAGCCCCTCGATGACGAGAGCGTGGCCGTTCGCATCCGTGGTCACGCGAGCCTCCCGGCCTGTAGGCGACGCTTGTCTCGCGCGATCAGCCAGTCCGTGAATCGGGCGAGCGGGATCGTCAGCGCGATGAAGAGGATCGCCGTGGCGATGTAGGGGGTGTAGTTGAAAGAAGCGGCGACCTCGATCTGGGACTGCCGGAAGGCCTCCACGACGCCGAGCAGACCGACGAGCGCGGTGTCCTTTTGGAGGCCGATGAAGTCGTTCAGGAGCGGCGGGATCACGCGGCGCACCGCCTGCGGAATGACTACGAAGCGGAGGGTCTGGCCGTGCGTCAGCCCCAGCGAGCGCGCGGCTGCGGACTGGCTCGGATGCACGGACTCGATGCCGGCCCGATAGACCTCGGCGACGTACGCCGAGTAGACGAGGACGAGGGAGACGACTCCCCAGAAGAGCGGGTCGATCGGGACACCGGGGAGCTGGAGTGCCGGGACGCCGAACCCGAGGATGTAGATCACGAGGATCGTCGGTACTCCGCGGAAGAGGTCGACGTAAACGACTGCGAGCGCCCGCAGCGGGAAGAAGACGGGCCCGGGAAGGCTTCTCAGCACCGCTATCGCCAGCGCGAAGACGAGGATGAAGACCTCCGAGACGAGGAAGATCTTCACGTTCGTCCAGAAGGCCGAGAGGATGTCCGGGAAGGCTTCCTCGAACTCCTGGCGGTTGAAGAACGCCTGCTTGACCTCGTCCCAGCCGGCGGAATTGACGACGACGAGAGCGACGACGGCGAAGAGGACCGCCGTCGACAGGAGGGCGACGGCGACGCTCCGGCCGCCGCCGCCCTTCGTCAGGCTGCCGAGGATCTTGGAGCCGCGGTTCTCGTTCAGCCTCGCGCTACTTCAGGATCGGGGCGCCCTTCTGCCCCAGCCAACGGACCTCGAGCCGCTTCAGGGTCCCGTCGTTTCGCATCTGCGTGATCGCCTTGTTGATGCAGCGGACGAGCGGGTTTCCCTTCTGGAAGACGAGCCCGAAGTACTCCTGGACGCCTCCCTGGTTCGGGAGCCTGCCGACGACCGTCGATCCGGGAACCTGGACGTTCGTGATGTAGCCCATGCTCGGGAAATCGGTCACGAGGCCGTCGATCTGCTTGTTCTTGAGAGCGGTCACGACGTCGGCGACGCTGTCGTAGACCCTGGGTGCTTGATCCGGCTTGATGTACTTGACGATGTAGTTGTAGCTCGTCGTCCCGACCGAGGCTCCGAGCCGGTATTTCTTCAGTCCGGCGAGTGAGCGAACCTTCGAGATGGGGTTCGACTTGAGCCCCGCGACGGCCTGGTTGACGTTGTAGTACGAGGTGCTGAAGGTGACTGCCTTCCTGCGCTCGGGATACGCCGAGACCTGCGCCATGTACCAGTCGAAGGGCTTCTTGCCGGGTGCGAACGACCTCGTGAACGGGACCGCCTTCCAGGTCACCTGCGCCTTCGTGAAGCCGAGGCGCTTCGCGATTCCGTATGCAACCGCCGACTCGTATCCCTGCCCCGTCGACGGGTCGTTGAGCTCCCAGTCCTTGGTCTTCGAGCCTCCGGCCCACCACGGGTTGAAGGCGGGGTTGTCGGTGGCAAGCGTGAGCTGCCCTTCGTTCAGCAAGTTCAGGCTCCCCTTGGCGCAGCCCGGGATCGCTGCCGGTGCGGCCGGGTTCCCGGTCGCCGTCGCGACGAGCGCGAGAGCCAGTGTTGTGAGGGTGAGACCGAAGAGAACCGTACGCATCGCTGCAATCACTCCTCGAGAGGGGGACCCGGCTGGGCGAGCGTACCACTGCCGGTGCGGCTAGCGTGACGCGCGTGGCGAGTTCCTTCGTCGAGCTCGAGGTGGGGCAGCGGGTCGTCAAGGTGACGAACCCGGACAAGGTGCTCTTCCCGGAGGCGCGCAAGACGAAGCTCGACCTCGTCGAGTACTACATCGCGGTCGGCGACGGGATCGTGCGGGCGCTCTACGAGCGGCCCACGCAGCTCCGCCGTTTCCCGGACGGAGTGACCGGGGAGGCGATCTATCAGAAGCGGGTGCCGCAGCACCGGCCCGACTGGATCGAGACCGCCCGCGTCACCTTTCCCTCCGGACGGCACGCCGACGAGCTCTGCGTCACCGAGCTCGCCCAGGTTGTCTGGGCCGCGAACCTCGCGGTCATCGACTTCCACCCCTGGCCGTCGCGACGCCGCGACACCGAGCACCCGGACCAGCTCCGCATCGACATCGACCCGCAGCCTGGGACGACGTTCAAGGATGCGAAGCGGGTCGCAGCGCTCGTCCGCGAGGTGCTGGGCGAGATCGGGTATGTCGGCTGGCCCAAGACGTCAGGAAACCGAGGCATCCACGTCTTCTGCCGCATCGAGCCGAGCTGGGAGTTCCCAATCGTGCGGCGGGCGGCGCTCGCGTTCGCCCGCGAGGTCGAGCGCCGGCTGCCGCGGAAGGTGACGACTGCGTGGTGGAAGGAGGAACGCGGCCGGAAGGTCTTCATCGACTTCAACCAGAACGCGCGCGACCGGACGGTTGCCTCGGCCTACTCGGTGCGCGCACGGAAGGATGCAACCGTCTCGGCGCCGGTGACGTGGGACGAGCTCCCCGAGGTCGAGACGGAAGACTTCACCATGACGACGATGCCAGCCCGCTTCGCGGCTATAGGAGACGTCCACGCGGAGATGGACGAGGCCGTCTGTGACCTGCGCGTGCTCCTCGAGTGGGTCGAGCGTGAGGAGAAGGAGGGGCTGGGCGAAGCCCCTTACCCGCCGAACTTCCCGAAGATGCCGGGCGAGCCGCCGCGCGTGCAGCCCTCGAGGGCACGCAAGCGCGACTCGAGCTAGCGCTCGAGGAGCGAGACGACCGTGACGCCCCGTCTCGGGACCGGGCGCAGCCCGCGCCAGGTGCACTGCGCCGGGTCCTTGTCGTCGCGGAAGCGGATCAGCTTCGTGCCGTGGCGGAAGCGGTTCGTCTGCACCTTGTCGTAGCGCACCTCGACCACGAGCTCTGGGCGGACCGGTGCCTCTTCGAGCTCGCCGCCTCCCCAGCGGTTCGGCTCGGAGAAGCGCCGCTCGGGCGCCTTCTCGAGCAGCGGGAGGACACGGCGCGCGATCTCCGCGTGTCGTGCGGGCGCGACGGCGGCTGAGCCGACGTAGTCGAGCTCCCCGTCGTCGCGGTAAAGGCCGAGCAGGAGCGTCGCGATGCGGTCCGGCCGCGACTTCCAGCGCAGCCCGACGACGACGCAGTCGGCGGTCTTCTCCGGCTTCACCTTCACGACGCCGTCGCGCGACCCGGGGAGGTAGGGGAGGTCGAGACGCTTCGCGACGACGCCGTCGAGCCCGATCGCCTCGAAGCGCTCGAGCCAGCTGAGGGCTTCGGCCCGGTCGCGGGTCGCGGGAGAGAGCCCGAAGCGTCGTGCACTCCGATCGAGCTTCGAGCGCCGCTTCGAGAGCGGGAGCCGCCACACCTCGTCGCCCTTCCACACCAGGACGTCGAAGGCGACGAAGCGCGCGGGAATCTCAGCGGCGAGCTTGCGGATCCGGCTCTCGGCCGGGTGCAGGCGCGTCTGCATGGCGTCGAAGTCGAGGACGCCGTCGCGCTCGATCACGATCTCGCCGTCGAGCGCCGAGCGCGGCGGAAGCAGGTCTCCGAGGGGACGGAGCTCGGGGAAGTAGCGGAGAAGCGGGCGCGCGTTTCGCGACCAGAGCCTGAGGTCCGTGGAGAGGTTCTCGAGGACGCCCCGGAATCCATCCCACTTCGGCTCGTACTGCCACCCATCTCCCTCGGGAAGCTCCCGGACGAGCTCCGCCTCCATCGGCGGGAAGGGAACCGCCGGATCGAGCTCGGCCGGCCGCTCGACCGGGCCGCCGGGATCCCTTCGCCCGCGAGCCACGTGGGGAACCTACCTCGAAGGTAAACACCACGAGGCGGCTAGGCTCCCTCCCCATGGCTGGCGTCGCCGTCACCGGGCTTGGAGCGGTCACCCCGCTCGGACTCGACGCGCGCTCGACCTGGGAGGCCGCAGTCGCCGGGCAGAGCGGCATCGACTGGATACAGGCGTTCGACCCGACCGGCTACCCCGTTCGCATCGCCTCCGAGGTCAAGGGCTTCGAAGCCGAGGCGGTCGTCGGGCCGAAGGACGCGAGGAGGCTCGAGCGGAACGTTGTCCTCGCCGTCGCCGCCGCGCGGGAGGCGTGGGCCGACGCGGATATGGGCGGGATCGATCCTGCGCGGGCCGGAATCCTCGTGGGCTCGGCAATTGGCGGGGTCGTGGGCGTCCTCGCCCAGAACGAGGTTCTCCGCGAGCGCGGGCACGCCCGCGTGTCGCCGTGGTTCTTGCCGAACGTGCTCGTCGACTCGGCGAGCGGGCAGATTGCGATCGACCTGGGACTCCGAGGACCGAACTACGCACCGGTGTCCGCGTGCGCGACGGGGTCGCACGCGATCGGCGAGGGGGCGGAGCTCATCCGCCGCGGCGACGCTGACGTCGTGCTCGCCGGCGGCACCGAGTCGTGCATGCATCCCGTCATCCTGGCCGGGTTCTGTGCGATGCGAGGGCTGGTGGCCGAGGAGGAGGACCCCACCCGCGCGTCACGACCGTTCGACGCGACGCGCGCCGGGTTCGTCATGGGCGAGGGCGCCTGCGTGCTGGCGCTCGAGGACCTCGACCGGGCCCGAGACCGCGGCGCGCGGGTGTACGCGGAGGTCCTCGGTTACGGCACCTCGAACGACGCACACCATATGGCGCAGCCCGATCCCGAGTCGGTCGGGGTCGCGGAGATGATGCATGCGGCGCTGGCGCGGGCCGGCCTCGACCTCGAGCAGGTTGGCTACATCAACGCGCACGGAACCTCGACGCCCCAGGGGGACCTCGCGGAGACGAAAGCGATCAAGGCCGTGTTCGGGGCGCATGCGTACAGCCTCGCCGTGTCGTCCACCAAGTCGGTGCTGGGGCACCTGTTCGGAGCCGCCGGTGCGGTCGAGGCGTTGATGTGCGTCCTCGCGTTGCACGAGGGGGTGCTTCCACCGACGATCAACTACCGGACGCCCGACCCCGAGTGCGACCTCGACTATGTCCCGAACGAGGCGCGGCGCGCGCAGGTCGACGTCGCGCTCTCGAACGCAATGGGTCTCGGGGGGCACAACGCCTGCGTGCTCCTCGGGCGCGCTCCGGCCTGACGGGACGTCTGTGGACGAGTTTTCGCGGTTCCCGCACAGAAACGTGTCCCACGCGTCTGCATTTCGGCGTTACGCTGATAGCGGGGAGGAGGATGGTGGCCCCTCGGGATCGGCGTTGCCAGGCATGACCGCGACGGTCAGGTCGGAGAGGGACTCGAGGACCACGTCGGCGAGCGCCAGCGCTTCCGCTGGCGGCGGATAGCGCCGGTTCGGAATCGCGATCACCGACATCCCCGCCGTGCGTGCAGCTCGGATCCCGTTCCCCGAGTCCTCGATCGCAGCGCACGCCTCGGGCGAGACGCCGAGCCGACGCGCCGCCTCGAGGAACACGTCCGGCGCAGGCTTTCCGCGCTCGACCTCCTCCGATGAGACCGTAGCCTCGAAGAGATCCGCGACACCGGCCTTCGCGAGCACGACCTCGATCAGCGGCCGGTTCGAGGACGACGCGAGCCCGAGCCGGAAAGAGGCGGCCAGCCGCTCCACCGCGTCGACGGCACCGTCGAAGAGCGGGAGGTGGTCTGCATACCGGGCCTCGATGCGCTGGACGACCTCGACGCTGATCTCCTCCGGCGGATCCGTGAGCCCGATGGCGTCGTGCATGTAGCGCGACCACTCGATCGAGCTCATGCCCATCATGTCCGCCTGCGCGCGCTCGTGCCAACGACCGCCGCGCTCGCGTGCGAGCTCCTCGCGCACCTCGTCCCAGACGTGCTCGGAGTCGACGAGCACCCCGTCCAGGTCGAAGATGACGGCCGCGACGGGCGTCATGGGCTCGAGTAGTCGCCGCGGACGCGCACGAGCGCGGGCGCGTCTTCGCCGAGCTCGACCCGCCGCACGTCGCAGACGAAGAAGGTGTGCGTCCCCGCGACGACCTCCTCGCTCAGCGTGCACTCGAGCCAGCCGAGCGCGCCTACGAGGAGAGGGGCGCCCGCGGCTCCCGGCTCGACGGCGACGCCGTGCCACATCGCGATCGGGGGCACGCCGCGCGCGAAGTGCTGCGCGAGCCATTCCTGGCCTGCGGCGAGCAGCGAGATCGCGCAGCCTCCCGCCTCCCGAAGGAGCTCGTGCATCGCGGCCTCCCTCGAGATCGCGAAGCCCACGAGCGGCGGGTCGAGAGAGAGCGAGACGAGCGACCCGACGGTCAACCCGAGGCGCTGTCCGCTGGCGTCCACGGTGACCACGCAGACGCCGGACGGGAAACGCCCCAACAGGGTGCGGAGCTCTGCCGACTCGGCCATCCGGGCTCAGCCCGCGTGCGCCACGGACTCGCGCCCGATGTCGGCGATCGAGGCACAGCCTGCGAGACCCATCGTCAGGTCGAAGTCGGCCCGGAAGTTCCGGATCACCTCGCGGACCCCGGCCTCTCCTCCCGCTGCCAGACCCCACACGTAGGGACGCCCCAGCCCGACCGCGTCGGCGCCGAGCGCGAGCGCCCGAAAGGCGTCGGCCCCGGAGCGCACGCCGCTGTCGAGGAGCACGGGAACACGACCCGCGACGGCGTCGACGATCGCGGGCAGCACGTCCATCGTCCCGACGGCACCGTCGACTTGCCGGCCGCCGTGGTTGGAGACGAAGACCCCGTCCATCCCGTGCTCGACGGCGGCAATCGCGTCCGCGGGATGGAGGATGCCCTTGAGCAGGATCGGAAGGCGAGTTCTCTCGCGGAGGAACGCGAGGTCGTCCCATGAGAGCGAGGGGCGCGAATACGTCTCGACAAAACGGCGCACAGCCGCCCGCGCCACCCCGGAGCGGAGGTTCCCGAGCCGCGAACCCGGGTGTGCCCCTGCGAGCTCCCAGAGTGTGGCGAGCGCGGAGAGCGTCACGCGGCCCCCGGGCGGCGGTGACTCGCGCAACGTCTCCTGCACACCCTCGAGGAAGACGGGGTCGCTCGTGTACTGCGCGACTCCCTTGCCGCGGAGGAACGGCAGGTAGGCGAGATCGAGATCGCGGATGCGCCAGCCGAGCATCGTCGTGTCGAGAGTGAGGACGATCGCGCCGCAGCCGCATGCCTCCGCCCGGGAGAGGAGGCTGGCGACGAGGTCGTTCGACGTGCTCCAGTAGAGCTGGAACCAACGGGGCGCGTCGCCCATCGCCCGCGCGCACTCCTCCATTGGACGTGACGCTTGGTTCGAGAAGATCACCGGCACGCCTTCCGCAGCCGCCGCCCGCGCGACCGCGACGTCGGCGTCGCGGTGTGCCATCTCGAGGACGCCGATCGGGCAGAGGACGAATGGGCTCGGCAGGCGCGTCCCGAACAGCTCAACTGTCGTGTCCCGCGCCGAAACGTCCCGGAGCATGCGCGGCACGATGCGCCGGCGCTCGAAGGCGGCCCGGTTCTCGCGCATCGTCTCCTCGGTTCCGGCTCCGCCCGCGACGTACGCGTAGGCCTCGGGGGTCATCGCCTCCCGCGCGCGACGCTCCAATTGCTCCACGGAGACCGGGACGCGCGGCCCGCTGCCACGGGCACCTCCGACGTAGATCTCGAACTGACGCTCCCGGCCGATGCCGATCGACGGGTCACGGCGGGACATGTTCGGACCCTAGAGCCGTGCACGCGGGACGGCAAGGCGATAGGAATCGGTGCGATGGACTCGCAGCCGGTTCCGTACCGACCCCCGAAGTGGCTGAGCGACAAGGTGCTCGCGGGCGCGCTCCTGCTGCTCCTCGCTCCTGTCTTCGCGGTCGTCGGCGCGGCGATGGCGCTCGACATGCTGTTGGCGCGGGCCGACCGCGGGCCGTGGCTCTATCGGGAGCGGCGGATCTCGAGAGGACGCGCGTTCGACCTACTCAAGTTCCGCGTGCTCCGACGGAACGTGCTGGAGCGACAGAGTGGGGCGGAAGCGCATGCGCGACTGCTCGAAGCCGACTCGGGGAACCTCACGTGGGCCGGACACCGGATCCTGAAGCCCTGGTACCTGGACGAGCTGCCCCAGCTCTTCAACGTCCTCCGCGGCGACCTGAGCCTCGTCGGGCCAAGGCCGTGGCCGCCGTCCATGGTTCGGGACCAGGTCGCCGCCGGTAACGACTACCGGAACCGTGTCATGGCCGGGTGGACGGGCCCGGCGCAGGTGCAGAAAGGGATCATCGAGCCCGCCGGCTACACCGAGCTCGATCTCGCGTACGTCGAGGCCTGCCAGACGTGGAGCGGCGCGCGCCTCGTCCGCTACGACCTCGGGATCCTCTGGCAGACGGTCCGTGTGCTCGCTCGCGGCGAGGGCCTGCAGTACTGACTCGGCCGGGGGCGGCCGGCTCAGCCGCCTGCGGCGGCAACGCCCGGCAGGTGGCGAGCGAGGAAGTCGAGAATCGTCCGGATCTGTCGTACTCGCTCGTCGACGTCGAAGGACCCATGCCCGGTCGGAAAGACGTACACCTGGTTCGGATGGCCCCGTTCTTCCAGCTTCTCGACGTACAGCATGGCCTGGCGATAGGGACACCGGCTGTCGTTCTTCCCGATGATGAAGAGGACAGGCGCGCGGACGGAGTCGGCGAAATTGATGGCGTTGCGGTCGCGCATCAGCTCGGGGACGTCCTTCGGCTCCGCGCCGCCCAGGAGCGCCCGGTCATATGCCTGCAGGAGGGGGGAGAGGTCCTCGTACCCGGCTTCGTAGTCACCGACGGGGACCCCGGCGACACCGCAGACCCACAGCTCGGGGTGCTTGCCGAGCTCGAGCAGCGTGACGTACCCACCCCAGGAGTAGCCTGCGATCACGGCGCGCTTCGGATCGCCGATGCCTCGGTCGACCAAGTCCTGAAGGCCGGCGTTCACGTCCTCGAGCTCAGGCCCGCCGATGTCGCCGATCAGGACGTCGCGCCACGCGCGGCCGTACCCGATGGAGCCGCGGTAGTTGACCATGCCGACGGCGAACCCTGCGTCGACGCAAGCCTGGACCTCCGGCTGCCACCGGTCCAGGTCCAGCCACGTCGGCCCGCCGTGGACGAGCATGATCACCGGGAACGGCCCGTCCGAGTCGTCCGGTGTGACGAAGAACCCGTGTACCCGCTGCCCCTGTGGATTCGTGAAGTGCCACGACTGGTACGGGCGCCCGGCCGGGGCCCGTTCCCCGTCCAGCGAGAGCACCTGCCCGCCTTCGTCGTCGACGATCCGCCGCTGCCGGTGACCCTGTTCGTGGAGGAACCACACCCGCCCGTCCGGCCGAACCCGGGCCTTCCATACGAACCCCGGCTCGGTGGAGACGATGTGCAGCTCGCCGCTGTCGACGTCATATCGGAGCAAGCGACAGCGACCCTCGAACAGGTTGACGAGCAGCAAGGCAGAGCCGTCCGGCCACCAGTCCTGGACCCAGACCATTCCTTCGAGGTCGAGGCGGAGGTCGTGTCGCTCGCCGGTCGAGAGATCCCAGATCGCCGGCCGCTCGTCGCCCCCACGCTCGTGGTCGACGGCCAGCCGCTGGTCGCCCGGCACGGGTGACCAGCACTTCGCGGCCAGCGACATCCCTTCGTCGACCTGCTCGCCGACCGCCGCGCCGGTGCGCGGGTCGATCACGCGCAGGGCGGGATGGATCAGGTCTCCGTGCTCGGCGTGTTCCAGACACAGCAGCGACCCGTCCGCCGACAATCCTCCGAGGAGGAACCCGCCCCCGTCGACGCTGCCGATGCGCACCGACTCCGCCGACCGGTTGACCTCCTTGGCGGGCCCTCCCTCGAGCGAGACGTAGACGGCGAACCCGTCGCGATCGCTGATTCCCGCAGCCACGATCCCCGGCGCCTGCGTCAGACCCTCGCTCCAGCCGTGGGGAACACCCTGCAGGAAGGGTCGGGTCTCCCCACCGAGGAAGCGCTGTACGCGCCAGCCGCCCGACTCGTCCCCGGTCTCGTCCTCGAACCACAAGATCCCCTCTCCGTCGAGGGTGGGCATGCCGTCGATCACGCCGACGGGGTTCTCGGTCACTCGGCGGCGGGCGCCCGTGGCCGAGTCCCAGGCGTGCACCTGCCAGATTCCGGGCTCGTTGGACGCGTAGACGATCCGCTCGGGCGCATGAGGAGACCACTCGGGGAGAAAGGAGACCGGCGCCCGAAAGCGCCGCTCCCAAGCCGGCATCGTGTCTCCCCCACGGCTCATCGTCCGCGAGGCTAACAGGCAGCTTGCTCCTCGATCGGCATCATCCGCCGGTGGCATCAGGACGACTCGTACTGCTCAACGGCGCGACG
>JAHEXT010000002.1 GCA_023251945.1 Actinomycetes bacterium | reverse complement strand
CTTCGAGGAGCCGAAGCCACCCGCCACCCAGTCGAGCTCGGCATCGCGCTCGACGCGCGCATGGTGCGAGGCGAAGTGCCACGTCCCGCGGGAGAGGTTCTGAACGGACACGTACTCCACTTTCGCGCCGTCCTGGACGACGATCTCGACCGCCGCATTCGAGTAGGAAGTGAGCTCGGTCGAGGACGAGGCGTACTCCTCGACGACTGCAAACCGGCTCTCCGGCTCGGCGACCACGAGGAGACGCCAGAAGAGCGAGCCGCCCTCGACGCCGTTCGCGATGCGCACGTAGAGGGGCTTGTCGACGACGGCACCGCGCGGCACCTGGACGAGGAGCCCGTTCTTCCACAACGCCGCGTTGTGCGCGGCGAACTTCTCGTCCCAGCCGACGAGCGAGTAGAGGAGCTCGTGATCTTCGGGGAGCGGCTCGAAGCGCACCCCGCCGGGAGCCCGCTCGATCTCGACGCCGGATTCGCCGACGTACGCGACACCGGCGGCATCGAGCTCGAGCAGCGACGGCGGCGCGGCGACCTGCGCGGCGCCGTTCGCCGTCCAGGCGTCGGGATCGAACCCGGCAAGGTCGGTGAAGCGCCAGTGCTCGTCCTTCGTCGTCGGAAGGGGGAGCGCAGCGTAACGCTCGCGAAGCTCGGCTCTCGTCGCCGTCACGGAGTCGTCCCGTCCGGGTACGGCGCGTAGCGATGGTGCAGCAGGATGCGGTTGCCGGCGGGATCGCTCACTCCCATGCCGCGGCAGACACCCGAATCCCAGATCTCCGTCACCTCGAGCCCTGCGGACTCGAGCTCCGCCTTCGCCGCCTCGAGGTCGGGGACGCGCAGCGCGATCGTCGCGGGCGGAAGCGGCGCGAACTCGTACTCGTGTGTGTGCGGCGTCATGACGGCTAGCGTGAGGTTGCCGACCTCGTACTCGACCCAGTCGTCGCCGGGCGAGTTCGGATTCCGCTCGAGGCCCAACACCTCTCCGTAGAAGTGGTTGGCCTCCTCGATGTCCGTCACCGGGACACGGATGTAGTCGACGCGCTCGACGTCAATCACGGGGCGCGTACCTGCGGTGGAGCATGAAGACGTTGCCGTCGGGATCGGTGAAGTGCGCCATGTGGCAGACACCCGTGTCGAAGGTCTCGCCGTGGAAGGCGACGCCCCTCTCGGCGAGCTCCGCGCGGGTCGCCTCGACGTCGGCGACGCGGAGGGCGATGGACGCCGTGTGCGGGCCCTCGAACTGCTGGCCGATATTGGTGGGATCGATCAAGTAGAGGCTGACGTTCTCCCCGAGCTGGAACTCGGGCCAGCCCGCGTCCTCCGAGGCGCGCGGCAGGCCGGGGGTGTCGCCGTAGAACCGCGTCGAGCGCTCCAGGTCGGTCACCGGGACGGAGACGAAGTCCGTCCGCTAGACGGTGATCACGAGTCTGCGCGTCCCTGCTCGCGCGGGGAGTAGCGGTGGTGGAGCATCAGGTCGTTGCCGTCGGGATCCTGGAAGAACGCCATGTGGCAGACGCCGGTGTCGAACGTCTCGCCGGAGAACTCCACGCCCTTCGCCGCGAGCTCCGCCCGCGCGGCGGCGACGTCAGCGACGTGGAGCGCGAGGTGGGCGTTCCGCTGCGGCGCGAACTCCATCCCGTAGCTCGCAGGCTCGTAGATCCCGAAGCACGTGTCGCCGACCCAGAACTCGGCGTCCCCGGTCTGGTCGGGCCGCAGCCCGAGCGTCTCGACGTAGAACGCGCGCGACCGCCGCCAGTCGGTCGACGGCACGGCGACGAAGTCGAGCTTCGTGATCTCCATGAGGCTCCTCTTCGCTCCGGAGGGCGCTAGCCGACGGAGCCTTCCATCTGCAGTTGGATGAGGCGGTTCATCTCGACCGCGTACTCGAGCGGAAGCTCCTTCGTGATGGGCTCGACGAAGCCCGACACGATCATCGCCGAGGCCTCCGCCTCGGAGAGGCCGCGGCTCATCAGGTAGAAGAGCTGCTCCTCGCCGATCTTCGACACGGTCGCCTCGTGTCCGAGCTCGACGTCCGACTCGTCCACCTGGATGTACGGGTACGTATCCGAGCGCGACTCCTCGTCGAGGATCAGCGCGTCGCAGACGACCTTCGACTTCGAGCCGACCGCGCCCTTCGCCACCTGCAGCAGGCCGCGGTAGCCGGCCCGGCCGCCGTCCTTCGAGATCGACTTCGAGGTGATGACGGACGACGTCCGCGGCGCGACATGGACGACCTTGCCGCCCGCGTCCTGGTGCTGGCCCTTGCCCCCGAAGGCGATCGAGAGCACCTCGCCGTGCGCGCGCTCCCCCATGAGCCAGATCGCCGGGTACTTCATCGTCACCTTCGAGCCGAGGTTTCCGTCCACCCACTCCATGGTCGCGCCCTCGTACGCGACGGCGCGCTTCGTGACGAGGTTGTAGACGTTGTTCGACCAGTTCTGGATGGTCGTATACCGGCAGCGCGCGTCCTTCTTCACGATGATCTCGACGACCGCCGAGTGGAGCGAGTCGGACGAGTAGATCGGCGCCGTGCAGCCCTCGACGTAATGCACATACGCGCCCTCGTCGACGATGATCAGCGTGCGCTCGAACTGGCCCATGTTCTCCGCGTTGATGCGGAAGTAGGCCTGGAGCGGCATCTCGATCTTGACGCCCGGCGGCACGTAGATGAAGGAGCCGCCCGACCAGACAGCCGAGTTGAGAGCAGCGAACTTGTTGTCGTTCTGCGGGATGATCGTTCCGATGTGCTGCTTGACGATCTCCTCGTGCTCACGGAGGCCCGAGTCCATGTCGAGGAAGAGAACGCCCTTTGCCTCGAGGTCGGCCTGAAGCTTGTGGTAGACGACCTCGGACTCGTATTGCGCGCCGACGCCGGCGAGGTACTTCTTCTCCGCCTCGGGAATCCCGAGCCGGTCCCACGTGTCCTTGATGTCGGCGGGCAGGTCTTCCCACGAGTCCGCCTGCTTCTCTGTGGGCTTGATGTAGTAGTAGATGTTGTCGAAGTCGATCCCCGAGAGATCGGCGCCCCAGCTCGGCATGGGCCGGGCGAGGAAGTAGTCGAGGCTCTTGTGCCGGAACTTCCTCATCCACTCCGGCTCGCTCTTGTGCTCGGAGATCGCCTCGACGAGCTCGTGCGACAGCCCTCGTCCGGACTTGAAGAAGTAGTCCTCAGGGACGGAGAAGCCGTACTCGTAGTCGGAACGGATCCCGCGGACGACCTCTGTCTCGTGCGTGCTCATGCCTCGCCTCCTCCGACGCCCGCCGGGGCGAACGCCTCGTAGCCTTCAGCCTCCAAAGTATGCGCCAACTCAGGGCCGCCCTGGGCGACGATCCGGCCGTCCGTGAAGACGTGCACGAAGTCGGGCTCGACGTAGCTGAGAATCCGCTGGTAGTGCGTGATCAGGAGCGCCCCCATATCGGGGCCCACGAGCGTGTTCACGCCGCCGGCCACGATCTTGAGCGCGTCGATGTCGAGGCCCGTGTCGGTCTCGTCCAGGACCGCGATGCGCGGCTTGAGCATCGCGAGCTGCAGCACCTCGATTCGCTTCCGCTCCCCGCCCGAGAACCCGTCGTTGACGTAGCGGGAGGCAAGCTCCCGCGAGACCTTGAGCTGCTCCATCGCGTCCTTCAGCTCGTCGCGGAACTGCGGGATCGGGATCGGGTCGTCCTCGCCGCCTGCCCGGGCCTTCCGGATTGCGTTGATCGCGCTCCGCAGGAAGCTCGTGACCGTCACCCCGGGGATCGCGTGCGGATACTGGAAGGCGAGGAAGAGACCGCGCTGCGCACGTTCGTCCGCGCCGAGCTCGGTCACGTCCTCCCCGGCGAGGAGGATCTGCCCCTCGCTGATCCGGTACGCGGGGTGGCCCATGAGCGCGTATGCGAGCGTGGACTTGCCGGAGCCGTTCGGGCCCATCATCGCGTGCTTCTGGTTCAGGTCGACGGAGAGGTCGACGCCCTTGACGATCTCCGTGCCGTCCTCCAGCGTGACGTGCAGGTTCTTGATCTCGAGTAGAGCCATTTTGGAAGGGCTTGCCTTGTGACAGGACTTGGTCGAGCGTGGACCGGCAGCGCAACGCCGCCTCGTCGCATGGTAGCCGGACCCGTTCCCGCGTCGGCCGGTGGTATCGTGCGTCCATGCCTTTCGGTCTCTCGGTCCCGGAGCTCATGATCATTCTCCTCGCCGTGCTCCTCATCTTCGGCGCGAAGCGACTGCCGGAGATGGGCCGCTCGCTCGGCAAGGGAATGCGCGAGTTCAAAGACGGAGTCACCGGCGTCGAGGAGAAGGTGACGACGCCCACGCCTCCGTCGGCCGAGCTTCCCTCCGCTCCCTCGGAGCCGAGCCAGTACGCGCCGCCCGAGACGGCGCCGGCCGAGGAGAGCGAGCGGGAGACCGTCTCCTAGGGGGAACGCCGCTCCATGGTGCGCCGGTGGCTGCCGCGCCGCCTCAGCCACGGTGAGGAGGCGACGCTCGTCGAGCACCTCGACGAGCTCCGCTCGCGGCTGATCATCAGCCTCGTCGTGATCGTCCCGGCGTTCCTCCTGGCCTTCGCCTTCCACGAGCAGATCATGGAGTGGCTGACGGGCCCGCTTCCCGGCAACAAGAAGCTCGTCACGCTCGGCGTTGCCGAGCCGTTCACGGTCTCGGTCAAGGTGAGCCTGATCGCAGCGCTCGCCCTCGCGCTGCCGGTGGTGCTCTGGCAGGTCTGGTCCTTCCTGGCACCCGCGGTCGAGTCGCATGCCCAGCGCATCGTCCTCGTCTCCGTGCTCATCGCCACGGTGCTCTTCGCGTGCGGCGTCGTCTTCATGTACTACGTCGCGCTGCCCCGAGCTCTCCAGTTCCTGACGACGTACGACGAGGAGCTCTACAACATCCAGATCCGTGCCAGCTACTACTACTCGTTCGTCGCCCTGCTTCTGTTCGGCGGCGGGCTCGCCTTCCTGCTACCGATCTTCCTGCTCGCACTCGTCCGGTTGCGCGTCGTGAGCTCGGATCAGCTGCGGCGTAACCGTGGAATCGCGTTCATCGTCCTGCTCGTCTTCGCTGCGCTGCTCCCGACGGTGGATCCCGTCTCGCTCGCGTTCGAAGTGGTACCCCTTGTCCTTCTCTACGAAGCGTCGATCTGGATCTCCGTGCTCATGGAGCGGCGCTGGCAACGAGCCTGGGACGAGGAGTTCGCGGAGGCCGGAAGCTCGTGAGGGTGCTGGCGGCGGACTGGGTGGTCCCCGTGGAGGGGCCCCCGATCCGCGACGGGGCCGTTGCGATCTCGGATGGACGGATCGCCGCCGTGGCAACGGCAGCCGAGCTCGGCGAGGGCGAGCGCTTTCCCGACTCCGTCATCCTCCCCGGCTTCGTCAACGCCCACTCGCACCTCGAGTACGCGGTCTATGCGGGCTTCGGAGACGGGCTCCCGTTCGGCCCCTGGCTCATGCTCCACGTCGAGCGGAAGCGGCAGCTCGGCATCGAGGAGATGGAGGCGATCGCCCGGCTCGGAGCGCTCGAGTGCCTGCGTTCGGGAATCACGACGGTCGGAGACGCGAGCTTCACTGGGGCGGCCGCGACCGCGTGCGCGGAGCTCGGGCTCAGAGCGGTGATCTATCTCGAGGTGTTCGGAGCCGACGGGACCGGACTCGAGACGTGGTTCGAGCCGAACCGGGCCCGCGTCGAGGAGGCATTCTCCACGCGCGTCAGGCTCGGCGTCTCCCCACACGCTCCGTATTCGTGCTCACTCGACCTCTATCGCGCGTGTGGTGAGCTCGGGCTTCCGGTCGCCACCCACCTCGCGGAGAGCGAGGCCGAGACGGAGTGGCTCCGGACCGGCTCCGGGCCGTGGCGCGCGTTCTCCGACCTGCTCGTCGAGCCGCCGGGGACGACCGGAATCCGGGCGCTCGCGGAGGCAGGGTTGCTGGGATCCCACGTGATCGCCGCGCACTGCGTCCAGGCCGACGCCGAAGAGATCGCACTCCTTGCCGCCATGGACGTCGCGGTCGCCCACTGCCCGCGCTCGAATGCGCTGCTCGGGTGCGGCGTCGCTCCGCTCGCGGCTCTTCGGGAGGCCGGCGTGCGCGTCTGCATCGCCACCGACAGCCCCGCCTCGACGCCGTCCTTCGACATGTTCGAGGAGATGCGGGCCGCGATCGCGGGAGCGCGTGCGCGCGAGCGACGTCCCGACGCGCTCACCGCCGCGGAAGCGCTCGAGCTGGCGACGCTCGGAGGTGCTCGAGCGCTTGGGCTCGAGCACGAGACAGGCTCGATCGCTCCGGGAAAGCAGGCCGACATCACGGTGCTGTCCCTCGCGGATTCGCCCTTCCTGCCGTGGGAAGATCCCGTTACGGCGACGGTTCTCGGGGGCTCCCCGGATCGCGTCCTCGCTACCCTCGTGTCCGGTGAGACCCGCTTCCGGAGAGGAGGGGAGACATGGCTCGAGCTGATCGACGCCGCGCGCAGCGCACGAAGCCGGCTGCTGTCACACGCCGCGCAGACGTCGTAGTCGAGGACACCATGTTCTTCCCGCGGCTTCGCCGGCACGCGAAGTGGGTGTTCCTCTTTCTCGCGGTCGCCTTCGGGCTCGGCTTCGTCGGCTTCGGCGTCGGGGCCGGGGGAATCGGCTTCGGAGACGTCCTCCGAGGGACCGGCGGAAGCTCCGGCGTCCCGTCGGCCTCCGACGCGCAGAAGCGCATCGACGAGAACCCGAAAGACGCCCAGGCGTTTCGCGACCTGGCGACCGCCCTCCAGACCGACGAGAAGACGGACGCGGCGATCGAGGCACTCGAGAGCTTCGTCGCGCTTCGCCCGAAGGACGTTGCTGCGCTCCGCGACCTGGCAGGTCTCTACTTGACGCAGGCCACCGACGCGCAACGGCGAGCACAGCTGGCCGAGCTTCGGGCTTCCTACCTCGCGACCGGGGCAACCGTCGCCGGCTTCATTCAGCTCGGAGGCAAGCCGCTCGACGTCGACCCGATCTCGAGCGCGGTCTCGTCGGTCATCTCGGAGGGCTCCTCCGCCGCCTTCGCGGATACCCAGGAGGCGGCCGGCAAGTACATCGACACCTATAAGAGGATCGCTGCAGCGGCTACGAGCAAGCCAGATGGCCAGATCGAGCTCGCTCAGGCGGCAGAGCAGATCGGGGATCTCTCGACGGCGATCGTCGCCTACGAGACGTTCCTGGATCTGGCGCCCGAAGATCCGACCGCACCGGATGTCAAGCGGCGGCTCAAGCAGCTGCGCGCCCAAGCCGGGTCGACGGGTTAGACTCGCCCACCGTGAGGTCCGCCGCTCTCAGCGCCGCGTGCGCGGCCGCGCTGACGCTCGTCCTCGCGGGGTGCGGAACGGGCGGTTACACGAGCGGAGGGAGCCAGGGAGCTGGGAAGCAGCTCTTCACCAAAGCGTGCGGTGGCTGCCACACGCTTACCGACGCCGGCACCGCGGGAACGATCGGGCCGAATCTCGATGATGCGTTCGCGCAGGCCCGCGCAGTGGGGATGACGTCGGAGACCTTCACACAGGTCGTGCACGACCAGATCTGGTACCCGATCACCACGACCTCGACGGGCGCGCCGGGGATGCCCAAGATCGACACGACGCTGCCGCTCTGCGCGGATGCGAAGCCCGGCTCGTTCTGCGTCGAGGACCAGGGCGCTGCGTCCGACGACATCGCGGCCTACGTCGGAGCGGTTGCGGGCACCGGCAAGAGCGCCGAGAAGCCGACGAGCGGAAAGGCCATCTTCCAGACCGTCGGTTGCGCCGGCTGCCATACGCTCGCGGACGCCGGCACGACGGGAACGGTGGGACCGAATCTCGACGACGCGAAGCCGTCGAAGGAGCGCGTCATCGACCGCGTGACCAACGGGAAGGGGGCGATGCCCTCGTTCTCCTCGTCGCTCGACCCGCAGCAGATCCAGGCCGTCGCCGACTACGTCTCGTCGGCGGCGGGCCGCTAGGGGCAGGAAATATCTCGCCCCTACGGGGCGCGATCCAGATCCACGACGACGTGCGTCACCGGCACGTCGAACCGCTCACGGGCCGCGGAAACGACTCCGCGCTCGAGCCAGTTCGAGCGGCCTTCGGGGTGCGTGGAGATGACGACCTCGTCCGGGTGGAACGTCCTCACGCTGTCCTCGATTGCCACGAGAGGATCGACATCCCCGACCTCTCCTCCCGCCTCGATCCCGACGGAGGCGAGACGCGCGATCGTCGCGTCGAGCCGCTTCTGTGCGGCCGCCCGGGCAGGATCTTCGTCCGAGGTCCACGTCTTCAACCGGGAGTTCAGGGCGGGGCAGACGACGTGGAACCGCACGTGACCTAGCTGGAGAGCGCGCTCGCTGATCGCGCTCAGCAGCTCCTTACCGCCCACGGTCTCGTTCGCGACGACGAGGACCCGGCGCTCCTCGGCCGGGCCGATGTGCTCGACGTGCTCCTGGGGCGCGCGCGGCCCCCGCTGCCGTAGGTACACCAGCACCGCGCCAGCCGTGAGCAGCACCCAGACGACGAAGCCGAGCCAGGGGTCGATCCACGACGCGGCGACGATGAGCGCGAACGCGCCGATCGTGATCAGCAGGAACCGGAAGGCCGCAGCCTCGCTGCGGAAGGGACTCTCCATGGCCTGGCACTTCCTAGAGGAGGTAGACGGTCGAGTAGACGACGATCCACATGATGTCCACGAAGTGCCAGTAGATCCCGGGCAGCTCGACCCCGTGGTGATGCTCGGGCGAGAAGTGGCCGCGGAACCCCCGGATGATCACCATCCCGAGCAGCGTCAGCCCGACGGCCACGTGCGCCCCGTGCAGGCCGGTGAGGCCGAAGAAGACGGAGGCGAAGGCACCGTCGCCCGTGTTGAAGCCGACGTGCAGGTACTCGATGACCTGCGTGAGCAGGAAGGCGAGCCCCATCACGAACGTGATGACCATTCCCGCCAGGAAGGCGGAGCGCTGACCGCGCTTGATGGACTGGAGCGCCCAATGCATCGTGAAGCTCGAGGTCACGAGGATCGCGGTGTTGATGCCGGCGACGAAGACCGGGAACTCGTACGGCGGCGGCGGCCATTCCGAGGGTGCGTCCGGATTCACGACGCGGACGAAGAAGTAGACCGTGAAGAACGAGCCGAAGAGCATGATCTCCGACCCGATGAAGAGGAGCATCCCCAGGACGCGCGCATCGACGCGCGAGCTCTTGTGAGCTGGTGGGGGCCCGTGGTGCTCGTGGCCGCCGTGGACCGCTTCGGCGTGGCTGGTCATGCCGTCGCCTCCACACCGGCGAGCTCCGCGACGACGTGCTCCACCGGTAGCCCACTCTCCGAACGCAGGCGGCCGACGAGGTCACGCCGGAGCCATCCGGAGCGCTCGCCGGTGTACGTCGAGACGATGATCTCGTCGGTGCGCTCGTCCTCGACCGCCTGCATGGCGGCGGTGAACGGGTCGGGGTGAGCGATCTGGCCGTGGACGTCGATGCCCTCGGAGCGAAGAGCCGAGAGCGCCGTCCGAAGCCGGCGCTCGGCCTCCGGGTGATCCCCGCGGTTCGGATCGCTCTGGGGACAGACGATGAGGAAGCTGGCGCCACCTTCGCGTGCACGTGTCCGGATGCGGTCGAGGAGGGCCTCGCCGAGAACGGTCTCGTTCGCCACGACGAGGACGTTGGCGCCGGCATGGACGGCGACGTCGGAGACGACGTGCTCCACCGGCCGCTCGCCCGCTGCCTTCCGGATCTCGTCCACGAGGTTCCTTCGGAGCCAGCCAGACTTCGTCTCGGGGTGCGTGGAGACGATGATCTCGTCGATCTCCTCCGAGGCCAGAATGTCCGTGACGGCCGCGAGCGGGTCGTCGTCGAAGACGCCGCCGTGGGCGGCGATCCCTGCCTCGCGCAGCGCCGAGAGCGCCCTCTCGAGCCTTCGTCCCGCGGCCGCCCGCCGCGAGTCGCGGTAGACGATGTAACCCTCGCGGGGCAGGTTCACGGGAGCGACGACGGCAACGCGTATCGGTCCCCGCGCGGCTCGCTCCCGCACGGCGTCGACGAGCTCCTCGCCGATGAGTGTCTCGTTGGCGACGACGAGCACGGAGGTCGGGCGGACCTCCTTCATGCGTGTTGCACCTCCCGAGCTGCCTCGCCCGACCGCATCACCGCGTGCCTGGCTCCCGGGACGCCGTATTCGTACGGCCCGCCGACGACCTGCGGGATCTCGTCGAAGTTGAAGATGGGCGGCGGCGAGGACACCTGCCACTCGAGCGAGTGGGCGCGCCACGGGTTCGCGTCGGCGACGGGACCGCGCACCCAGCTCTGGACGACGTTGTAGACGAACACGACGAACGAGGCCCCGAGCACGAACGACGCGATGGTGATGACGAAGTTCAGGTCGCCGAACGCCTCGTCGTAGTCGAACACGCGGCGCGGCATCCCACGCAGCCCGATGTAGTGCATCGGGAAGAACGTCGCGTTGAAGCTCACGAACGTGAGCCAGAAGTGCAATTTCCCGAGCCGCTCGTCGTACATGCGGCCGGTCATCTTCGGGAACCAGAAGTAGACCCCGGCGAAGATCGTGAACACGGAGCCGCCGAAGAGCACGTAGTGGATGTGCGCCACGATGAAGTACGTGTCCGAGGCGGCGATGTCGATCGGAACCGAGCCGAGGTAGATGCCGGAGAGCCCGCCGATCACGAACATCGTCACGAAGCCGAGCGCGAAGAGCATCGGCGTCGTCAGGTGGATCCTCCCCCTCCACAGGGTCGCGATCCAGGAGAAGACCTTGATCCCCGTCGGGATTGCGATCAGCAGGGTGGTGATCATCATCGGGACACGCAGCCAATCGGCCATGCCGGCGACGAACATGTGATGGGCCCACACGGAGAAGCCGAGGAAGAGGATCCCGACCAGCGAGAGCGCCATCAGGCGATATCCGAAGATCGGTTTGCGCGCGTTCGCCGAGATCACCTCGGAGACGATCCCGAAGCCGGGCAGCATCATGATGTAGACCGCCGGATGGCTGTAGAACCAGAAGATGTGCTGGTAGCCCAGCGCGTAGCCGCCTCCCTCGGGGGTGAAGAAGCTCGTGTGCATGATCCGGTCGAACATCACGAAGAACTGGGAGCCCGCGATGAACGGCGTCGCGATGACGACGAGGAGCGAGGTCGTGAAGTTCGCCCACACGAGGAGCGGCATGCGCCAGAACGTCATCCCCGGCGCCCGCATGGTGATGATGGTCACCAGGAAGTTGAGGGCGGTCATCACGCTTGACGCCCCCGCCCACTGCACGCCCATGTTGAAGAACGTCTGGCCGAGCGGCTGTCCCTCCGCGAGCGGCGCGTAGCCTGTCCATCCGGTCGCGAACGAGCCTCCGGGCGCGAGGAAGCTCGCGAGGAACAACACCCCGGCGATCGGCAACAGCCAGTAGGAGAGCGCGTTCAGGCGCGGGAACGCCATGTCCGGCGCCCCCAGCATGAGGGGCACGACGAAGTTCGCGATGCCCGCGAACGCCGGGATGATGAAGAGGAAGATCATCAGCGTCGCGTGCGCCGAGACGAGCCCGTTGAACGTCTGCGAGTCGAGGAACTGGAGCCCGGGCTGCGCAAGCTCCGCCCGGAAGAACATCGCCATCAGGCCGCCGATCGTGAAGAACGTGAACGTCGTGACCAGGTACTGGATCCCGATCACCTTGTGATCGGTGTTGACCCGGAAGTAGTCCTTCCAGGTGCGGGCTCCGTGGCCCGAGTGGTCCTCGGGACGCGTAGGGCGGCCGGAGATGTAGTGCAGCCAGTAGTCGAAGGCTCCGATCCCGCCGAGGAAGCCGATGGGCGCCGTCACCATCCCGGCGATGGGCAGGATGACGTCCCACAGCCAGACCGGATCCCAACCCCACCAGAACCGCAGGCCTGCGACGAGAAGCATGCCGAGGACGAAGAAGAGCCCGGCGACCCAGACGCCTCGGACGAGGCCCGGCCCAAAGATCAACCGCCACGTGGGGCCGTGCGGCGGCTCGAAGTGCTCCGGGTATGCCTCGACCTGTTCCGGCTCGTGCTGGGTCGTCGTCACCCGGCCTGCTCCTTCACCCACGCGTCGAACTCGCTTTGCGTCACGACACGCGCCTTCGCCCGCATGGTTGCGTGGCCGAGCCCGCAGAGCTCGGCGCAGATGACGGCGAACTCGCCGGTGCGTTTCGGCGTGACGAGGATCGTTGTCTCGATACCCGGGACCGCATCCTGCTTCTGTCCGAAGTTGGGCACCCAGAACGAGTGGATCACGTCCACCGACGTCATCGTGAAGCGCACCTCCCGCCCGACCGGGAGCACGAGCTCACCGGACGTCAGGTCGCCGTAGTCCGAGTACACGAACTTCCAGGTGAACTGCTGGCCGACCACGTTCACCTGCAGGGGCCGCTCACCCGCCCTGCCGTTCTCCGAGAGAACGACGGCGCTCGCGATCCCGATCGCGATCACGAGGATGGCCGGGACCGCGGTCCAGATGATCTCGAGGCCCGTGTGGCCGTGGATCGGCGGCCCGTCGGCGTCGTCGTCCAACGGCACGCGCCACTTCCAGACCGAGTACACGACCACCGCGGCGACGACGGCGAAGATGCCGATGGAGATGATCGTCGCGAACCAGTAGATGTCCTGGATCCGGTCGAACTCCTCGGAGGCGGAGGTCGGGAGCCACTGGAACAGGACGGCCACCAGCGTGACGAGCACGCCGATCAGGACCGCGATCGCGACGAGCTGGACGATCCCCTTGCGCACCGACTTCGAGCCTACTCCAAGCGCGAGCTATCGTGCCACGGAACCCGAGTCCGCCCCACCGCCCGCTCCTCGTGCCGAAATTCGCGAAGCTCCCGCTCGTCGTCGCCGCGCTCGCGGCGTCGGTCGCGGCGCTGCTCGGCGCAGCCGTCACCGCCGCCGGCGAGACATCCGCCACGGCTCGCGGGCCGCTCGGAAGCGGGAAGCCCGTCGTCCTCGCCTTCGGCGGGGATGTCCACTTCGAGGGGATCCTCGAGACCAGGCTCGCGGCCGAGCCGCAGCGCGTCCTCGCTCCGATTGCACCGGTGTTGAAGAGGGCCGACATCGCGGTCGTCAACCTCGAGACGGCGGTGACCACGCGCGGGACTCCTCAGCCGAAGCAGTACGTCTTTCGAGCCCCTGCGAGGGCGTTCGCGGCACTGCGCGGCGGCGGCGTGGACGTCGCATCGATGGCCAACAACCACGGACTCGACTACGGAGACGTGGGGCTCCGCGACTCGCTCGCCGCGGCCAGGCGGTATCGGTTCCCCGTGATCGGAATCGGTCGCGACGGCAGGCAGGCCTACGCTCCGTACCGGACGACCGTGAAAGGACAGCGCATCGCCATCCTCGGAGCGACCCAGGTCCTCGACGATCAACTGATCGAGGCCTGGACGGCAGGGCCGGACAAGCCGGGTCTGGCCTCCGCGAAGGACGTCCCGCGCCTCCTCCAGGAGGTGCGCCGCGCTCGGCGGACCGCCGATACCGTCGTCGTCTTCCTCCACTGGGGGCAGGAGCGCGCGCGCTGCCCGACGACCGACCAGCGCAAGCTCGCACGGCAGCTCGTCGCGGCCGGCGCGGACGTCGTCGTCGGCGGACACGCACACCGGCTTCTGGGCGCGGGACGGATGGGCAAGGCGCTCGTCTCCTATGGCCTCGGGAACTTCGTCTGGTACAGCACAAGCGAGCTCTCCGTGCAGACGGGCGTTCTGCTCGTGACCGTGACCGGCCGCCGCATCGACGGCTACCGCTTGGTCCCGGCGCGCATCGTCGGCGGGGTCCCGCGCCCGCTCACCGGCTCGAAGCGGCAGCGCGAGCTCGCGTCGTGGCGCTCGTTGCGCGGCTGCACGGGCCTCGAGCCCTGACGTACCGGGCAAGACGAGGCCGGGTGTTCACTCGTTCGAGGGTCGGAAACCACCCCCGATCAGGGGACGCCCTTTTGGTGGAGAGCTTGATCCTGTGCGCACAAGGGTTCTGCGGCTGGATGGACACCATCGCGACACCTCGACGGTGGGCTGCGCCTCGAGCGGCCGAGGCGGTCGCCTTGTCACGCCCGCAGGTCGTCGTCCTCGCCCTCCTGACGTGCATTCCGATCCCGCTGCTCTCGCTCGCAGCGACGGTCGTTCCCCTTCCCGGGATCCTCGAGCGAGCGGCGGCCACGTTCGTCCCCTTCGTCCCCCCGACGCTCGGCGACGAGGAGGGACGGGTCGCCCGTGAGAGCGCATCGGCAGTGGGCACGCTCGGCATCGTGCGCCGTCCCTCCGAGCAGAGCGTCGCCTCTCTCGCACCCAGAACCACGCCTACGCGCGGCGGCCTTACGCGCGGAGCACAAGATGTGCTCGAGCCGTCTCTCGCACCCACAGGGGACCCGACGACCCAGCCAGGCAACTGGACCCCGGATCCGACTCCGACAGGTGACGCCGACGAGCCGGGCCAGTCGCCGCCCACCGGCACCGATCCGACCCATCCGACCACTCCGCCCACCGGGGAGCCTTCCGCCGACGTTCCGACCGCCGGAGACACCGGTGGCTCATCGGCCCCGAGCGGTTCCGGCGGCACGCCGTCAGGCGGCACGCCGTCAGGCGATCCCCCGGGCCAGACGAGGGGTCACGGCAAGGCCGGCACTCCCCCCGGCCAGGGAGACTCGGGGCCGCCGTCAGACACGGGAGGCAGCAACCCAGGTGGGTCCGGAAACGGCTCCGGCCAAGGGGCGCCGCCCAAGTCCGAACCGCCCGCGGGCGGCGGTGCTTCCCCCGGCGCCGGAGGCCGTCGTCCATGAGGGCTCCGTCGCTGCGAGGCCGCCCACGGCGGTCAGAGCTCTTCGCGGCCGAGCGACCGCCCCGGCTCGTCCTCCGCTTCGCGCTCGTGCTGTCGCTCACGCTCGGGCTGGCGTCGGCGCTGATCCTCGTGGTCGTGCATCACTTCGCTCTCTCGCAGGCGGAGCGGGCCGCCACGCGGCAGGCGGGTCTTGTCGCATCCGCACTCCTCCAGCGCGAGGTGCGGCCGAGCGACCTTGCCAAGCGGGTCTCGCCCGCGCGCCGAGAGGAGCTCGACGCTCTCTTCGCGACGTACGTGGTCGCGGAGGACACCCTCGGCGTCTCACTCGTGCGACGCGACGGCCTCGTGACGTACTCGACAGACCACCGCGCGATCGGGACCTCGGTCTCCGGTGCACTCGCATCCGAAGCCGCAGCAGGAACGATCGCGAGCAGGGTCTCGACGGCTCGAGCCGCGAGCACGCCGGCGCGTCGCAAGTCGCTCGAGACCTACGCTCCCGTTGGGCCGAACGTCCACGGGGGATCGGCGCTGATCACCCAGTCCTACGCACCGATCGATCACACCGCCCGCGCCGCCCAGATCCGGATCGGGGGCGTTCTCGAGGGGCTGCTGCTCGTGCTCTTCCTCGTCTTCGTTCCTCTTCTGGCCAGAGTGACGAGGCGGATCCGGCGACAGATCGAGCGGATCCACTTCCAGGCGTTCTACGACGAGCTGACGGGGCTGCCGAACCGAGCGCATCTCTTCGAGCGGCTTCAGCTCGCCGTCGGTCGGGCCGCGGAGAAGGAACAGCTGCTGGCCGTCCTCCTGCTGGATCTCGACCGGTTCCGCGAGATCAACGAAACGCTGGGACACGAGGCCGGCGACGCACTGCTCGAGGCGACCGCCGTCAGGTTGGATTCCGTCGTAGCAGGGGAGAGGCTCATTGCCCGCCTGGGAGGCGATGAGTTCGCGGTGGTGACCGGCTACACGCTCGAGGAGGAGGTCGACGCGCTCACACAAGAGATCCGACTCGCGGTCGAGCCGCCCCTCAACGTCGGAGACGTTCAGATCGCAGTGGACGCGACGGTCGGTATCTCGTTCTTCCCGAAGGACGGCAACGATGCCGCGACTCTGCTGAAGCACGCAGAGGTCGCCATGCACACGGCGAAGCAATGGCGCGTGGCGAAGCTTGCGTACAGCCCTGCAGTCGATCCTCACGACCCGGAGCAGCTCGGGCTGGTCGCGGCCCTGCGAGTTGCTGCCCAGAACGGCGAGCTCCGCCTCCACTACCAGCCCAAGGTGAACCTCGCGACCGGAGCCGTCATCGGCTTCGAGACGCTCGCGTACTGGCAGCATCCGACTCGCGGGCTGTTGCCTCCGGGCGCATTCGTTCCGATGGCCGAGCGAACCGGCGCGATCCGCCACATCTCCCGCGCGGTCCTGTCCGGCGCGATCGGGCAGCTGGCGGAGTGGGACGCGCTCGACGGTGAGTTCACGTTGGCGGTGAACCTGACCGCGATCGACCTTCTGGACATCCAGCTTCCGAGACGGCTCGAGGCTCTCCTCCGAAGGCAGGGCGTCGATCCGAGCCGTCTGTGCATCGAGCTGACCGAGAGCACGGTGATGGCAGACCCCGAGCGAGCTCAGTCCGTCCTCGAGCGCATCGCTTCGACCGGCGTGCGCATCTCGATCGACGACTTCGGCACGGGTCACTCGTCGCTCACCTACCTGAAGAGCCTGCCCGCCCACGAGCTGAAGATCGACATGAGCTTCGTATCCGGGATGACGGTGTCCCGGCAGGACCGGATGATCGTGCTGGCGACGATCCATCTCGCGCAGAGTCTCGGGCTCCGCGTCGTTGCGGAGGGCGTCGAGACGCACGAAGTTCACAACGCGTTGCGAGCGCTCGGCTGCGACTACGCACAGGGGTTCCTCTACGGACGCCCGCAGCCGGCCGAAGAGGCCGCCGCGCTGCTTTCGAACGGGACCCGCGAAGCTGCCTAGCCCCTCGTTCGGGTCGCGATGAGCAGGGCTACACTTGGCCGAGAGCTTCTAACACACTTGGGACACGGTGACTGGCCGCACTGGGTCGCGCGAGACAAGGACGCAGGGAGCGCCCATATCGAAGTAGATATGGGTGCGACCGAGGACGCCGTATCGCCAGTGCGGCCAGGCGCCCTCGTTCCTTAGTGTGTTAGGAGCTCTTAGGGGCCGTTAGCTCAGCTGGTAGAGCAGGGGACTCTTAATCCCAAGGTCGAAGGTTCGAATCCTTCACGGCCCATCCGTGGCGGAGCCGGAAACGAGCCGGCTGCTTGCGCGCATGCAGCGATCCGTCACCTGGCGTCTCGGCCGGGCGGTCGCGCCGTTGGCACCGACGGCCCGTCGCGCGACGGCGCGTGCGCGAATGCGCCCTACTTTCCTCGTCATCGGGGCGCAGAAGGGAGGAACGACCGCCCTGTATCGGTACCTGCGGGAGCATCCCGCCGCCCTGTGCGCAACGCCGAAAGAGGTGCACTACTTCAACGTGGAGTACCAGCGCGGCCCCGGCTGGTACCTGGCGCACTTCCCGCTCGCGACCCGTGGAGCGGCCGTCCGCCGCAGGCTCGGCGTCCACCCTGCCGTCGGCGAGGTGACGCCGGCCTACCTCTTCCACCCGCGCGTTCCGGAGCGCGTCTACGCCTTCGATCCCGGGCTGAAGCTGATCAGCGTGCTGCGTGACCCCGTCGAGCGGGCGTACTCCCAGTACCAGATGCAGCTGCGCGGCGGGACCGAGACGCGGTCCTTCGAGTACGCGCTCGAGCGCGAGGAGGAGGAATGGCCTCGCGAGCTCGAACGTCTACTCGCCGACCCGGCCTACATCTCGCCGACCGGGCTTCAACGGTCCTATGTCGCCCGGGGGCGGTACGCGGAGCAGCTCGAGCGCTGGCTCCGCTTCTTCCCGCGCGAGCAGCTCCTGATCCTGACGAGTGACGACCTTCTCGATGATCCGGCGGAAACGATGGCGGTCGTGGCAGCCTTCCTCGGCATCCCTGCCTGGCAGGCCGAGACCTACCCGCTGCGGTCGGTGAACGAGTACGAGCCCATGGTGGCCGAGATCCGCGACCGGCTCGCTAGCACGTTCGAGCCGCACACCCGCCGGCTCGAGGAGCTGCTCGGCCGCCAGCTTCCGTGGACGCGGCCGGCGGTACCTGCGCCCGTGCTCGAGCCTGGAGCTCGAACGTCCTAGCGTGCGGCGTCCGGGGGCGAGCCAACCGCCGCGAGGACGAGCTCGGCGGCCTGCTCGGGAGAGAGCCGGTCCGTGTTGACGACGAGGTCGTAGAGGGTCGGAACCTCTTCCTCGACGCGGTAGAACTGCCTGAGATAATCGGCTCGGGCGGCGTCCGACTCGCGGACCAGCCTCGCGGCCTCCTTCTCCCCGAGCTGGCCGTCGGAGGCAACGCGGGCGCAACGCGTCTCCAGGGAAGCGGTGATGAGCACACGAACCACGTCGTCACGCTTGCCAAGTGCAATCGAGGCCGCGTGAGCGTAGATCACCGCGTCCCCCTGCTCGGCGATCTCCTCGATCGCCGCGCGGATGAGAGCCCGGAGATCGGCGCTCGTGGGAATCTCCCTCGTCGGAGCGACGGAACCGCCCCCATCGCCAAGGCGGTATCTCCCGCCGTGGGGCCAAGGCCCTCCAGCAGCCGATTGAGGAATGACTTGCGGAGCTCGACGTCGGCGATGACGTGCGGGTCCAGGCCGGCCTCGCGCGCCGCTCGGAGGATGATGTGCTCGTTGATCAGCCGAGAGCCGAGCCTGCCGGCCACGACCGAAGCCACCTCGCCGGCTCCTGCTCCGTCGGTTCCCGATATGCAGACGACGCTCACGCCGACGACGTTAGGCGGAGACGAGGGTGACGTCAACCGCGCAGCGGCCGAGTAGGCTCCTCGCTCGGTGAAGGTCCTTTCCGTCGTCGGGAACCGGCCGCAGTTCGTCAAGTCGGCGCCGCTCTCGGCCGCGCTACGAGCCGTCGAGATCGACGAGGTCGTCGTCCACACCGGGCAGCACTACGACCGGGAGCTGTCGCAGGTGTTCGTCGAGGAACTGCAGCTCGCTGAGCCCCGCTACCGCCTCGACCTCCACACCTCCGACCCGAACGCCATGGAGCCCCGGATCGCAGAGACCATCTCGAGGGAGAAGCCGGGCCTCGTCCTCGTCTACGGCGACACGAACTCCACGCTCGCGGGCGCCCGCGCTGCGATCGACGCGGGCGTCCCGCTGGCACACGTGGAGGCCGGGCTGCGGAGCGGAGACCTCTCCATGCCCGAGGAGCACACGCGGATCGAGGTCGACGGGGTCGCGACGCTCCTCTTCTGCCCGGACGAGCGCTCGCGCTCCATCCTCGCCGGTGAAGGCGTGCCGGGCATCGCCCACGTCGTGGGTGACGTCATGGCAGATGCGTGCTTCCGTTTCGCACCGATCGCACGGCAGCGCTTCCCGATCCCGTTCGAGCCGAGGACCTACGTGGTCGCCACGGTGCACCGCGAGGCAAACGTCTTCCAGCCGCGGCTCGGCCGGATCGTCGCGGGACTGAACCGTCTCGGCGAGCGCGTGGTTTTTCCCGCTCACCCGCGCACCCGAGCGCAGATCGAGCGGGAGGGGCTCGAGCTCGAGCCGAACGTGCGCCTGACCGAGCCGCTGAGCTACCTCGAGCTCGCCTCGCTTGCGTCTCAGGCGCACGTGATCGTCACGGACTCGGGAGGGCTCCAGAAGGAGGCGTACTGGTACGGCGTCCCCTGCGTGACGCTTCGGCGCTCGACGGAGTGGGTGGACACCGTCAAGGCCGGGGCCAACGTGCTCGTCGACGACGACCCAGACGCCATCGCAGAGGCTGTCACGGGCGCCGCGATGCCACAGGGCCGGCCCATCCTCTACGGCGACGGCTGCGCGTCCGAGCGGATCGCGCAAGTGTTGCTCGCTACGATGCCCGGCCGATGAAGCGCGATGTCGCCATCGTCGGCGCCGGCTACGTCGGCGTGCCGCTCGCCAAGGCCTTCGCAGAGGCGGGGAAGACCGTCGTCCTCGTGGACGTCGATTCCGAGCGCGTCGAGCAGCTGAACCGCGGCTCGAGCTACATCGAGGACGTTCCACCTGAGACCCTGCGGCCGCTCGTCGAGGCCGGCCGGCTCTCGGCGACCACCGACTACGACGAGCTCCGCGAAGCGGACGCAATCCTGATCGCGCTCCCGACGCCGCTCTCGCGACAGCGCGAGCCTGATCTCTCGATCCTCCTCGCAGCCTCCGCGGAGATCGCGAAGCGCCTGCGAAAGGGACACCTCGTCGTGCTCGAGTCGACGACCTACCCCGGCACGACGCGCGAGCAGCTCCTGCCCGTCCTCGAGGCGGGAAGCAACCTCCGGGCGGGGAAGGACTTCCACCTCGCGTTCTCCCCGGAGCGGGTCGACCCTGGGCGCGACGACTGGACGACGAGGAACGTCCCGAAGGTCATCGGCGGCATCGACGAGGCGTAGACCGAGGCCGCGGCAGCGTTCTACGGAGCCGCGATCGACGACGTGTACCGCGTCTCGTCGCCGGAGGCAGCCGAGCTGACGAAGTTGCTCGAGAACATCTTCCGGTCCGTCAACATCGCCCTCGTCAACGAGCTCGCACAGCTCTGCGACCGAATGGGCATCGACGTTTGGGAAGTCGTCGACGCGGCTGCGACGAAGCCGTTCGGCTTCATGTCCTTCAAGCCCGGGCCGGGCCTCGGCGGGCACTGCATCCCGATCGACCCCTTCTACCTCACCTGGAAGGCACGCGAGTACGGCTTCTACACCGAGTTCATCGAGCTGGCGGGGAAGGTCAACGAGTCGATGCCGTACTTCTGCCGCTCCCTCGTCTCGCAGGCGCTGAACCACGAGCGGCAGCGGTCGCTCAAAGGATCGCGGATCCTCGTCCTCGGGGTTGCGTACAAGCCGGACATCTCGGACACGCGCGAGTCCCCTGCGGTCAAGCTGATCGCGCTGCTCGAGAACGCCGGCGCGGAGGTCGCGTACCACGACCCGCACGTCCCGGAGTTGGAGCAGAACGGGATCGCCATGCGCTCGTCTCCGCTCGAGCCGGGCGCGTACGACTGCGTCGTGATCGTGACGAACCACTCCGGGATCGACTACGACCGGCTCGTCGAGGAGGCCGCGCTCGTCGTCGACCTCCGGAATGCGACCGGCGCGAACGGCCGGCACTCCGACAAGGTCTGGAAGCTGTGAAGGTAGGACAGGTCGGGCTCGGCCCGTGGGGGAAGAACCTCGCGCGGAACTTCGACGAGCTGGCCGATCTCATCTGGCTCTGCGACAAGCGCGCCGACCGCCGGGAAGAGCTCCGGCCAAGGCTCCCGAATGCGCGGTTGACCGAGAGCTTCGACGATCTGCTCGCCGACGCCGGGCTCGAGGCCGTCGTCATCGCGACCGACGTTCCGACCCACTACGCCCTCGCCAAGCAAGCGCTCGAGGCGGGGAAGCACGTCTTCGTCGAGAAGCCGCCGGCGATGCGCGGCGCAGAGATCGACGAGCTCGTCACGCTGGCCGACGAGCGCGACCTCGCCCTCATGCCGGGCCACCTGTTGCTCTACCACCCGGGTGTCCAGAAGCTCAAGGAGCTCATCGAGGAAGGCGAGCTTGGAGACGTGCTCTGCATCTATGGCAACCGGCAGAACCTGGGCGTCGTGCGTTCGCACGAGAACGCGCTCTGGTCGCTGGGGGTCCACGACCTGTCGGTGATCCTCTACCTCCTCGACGAGGAGCCGGAAGAGGCGGTGGCGCTCGGGCGCGCCTTCCTGCAGAAGGGCGTCGAGGACGTCGTCTTCTGCTATCTCCGCTTCCCGTCGGGGAAGATCGCGCACATGCACCTCTCGTGGCTCGACCCGCACAAGATGCGGAAGATGACGGTGGTCGGTCGCGAGAAGATGGCCGTCTTCGACGACATGGAGCTCGACCGGAAGGTGACCGTCTACGACAAGTCGCCGGAGGAGCCCGAGGTCGGCTCGACCTACGGTGAATGGCGAACGCGAACCGGCGACATCTTCAGCCCCAAGATCCCGAACGACGAGCCTCTCCGGCTCGAGTGCGCGGCGTTCCTCCGGCTCGTCGCAGGAGAGGGCGACCGCCGGAAGGTCGCAGAGGACGGCGCGCGCGTCGTGCGCGCCCTCGAGATGCTCACGGCCTCCCTCGATGGCGACTGAGGTCCACCCCTCGGCAACCGTCTACCCGGGCACGGTGCTCGGCGACGGCGTGAAGGTGATGGAGAACGCCGTCGTTGGCAAGCAGCCCGCGCTCTCTCCCCGTTCGACGACGAAGCGGGAGCCGCTCTCGCCTGCAGAGATCGGGGAGGGGTCGGTCGTCTCGACGGGCGCGATCGTGTTCGCCGGCTCCAGAATCGGCGCCAGGGTCATCCTCGGCGACCAGTCGTGCGTCCGAGAGCGCGTGACGATCGGGGACGACGTCGTGCTCGGGAGGGGATCACTCGTCGAGAACGACACGACAGTCGGAGCGATGACGCGCATCCAGGCCGATGCGTACATCACGGCGTACTCGACGCTCGAGGAGCACGTCTTCATCGCCCCTCGCGTCGTGACGACCAACGACAACTACATGGGCCGCACGGAGCAGCGGCACGAGTTGATGAAAGGGCCGACGATCCGCCGCGGGGCGCGTGTCGGGGGCGGCGCGATTCTCTGCCCGGGGGTCGAGATCGGCGAGGAAGCCTTCGTGGGCGCCGGGGCGGTCGTGACGAAGGACGTGCCGCCCAGGGTCATCGTCGTCGGGAATCCCGCTCGTGTGCTGCGCGATGTGCCCGCGGACGAGCTGCTACCGGAGTAGCGCTAGCCCACGAACTGGATCGTCCTGTCGCTCGAGAGGACGAGGGTACCGTCGTCGTACCAGCGCCCCAGGAAACGGTGCCAGCCGGGCTCGAGCCCAGCGGGAAAGTTCGCGATCTCCAGCTTGCTGACGGCAACGTCGGCGTCCATCTCCACGTCCGTCTCGAGACGAACCCGCTCGCCGTCGACCTCGAGCTCGAAGCGCGTCTCAGCGCCGAGCGTCGGGGGCTTGTGCGCGCCTCCTGCGGGCCCCGCGGCGAAGCCGTAGCCGATCCAGAACGGCGTTCCCGCCGGGTACATGGCCGGGGCGGCCGACCCGGGGAAGATGCTGATGCGGTCTCCGGTTCTGGGATGGCCGCCCTCAGCCGGCGGGGTGACGACGATGAGCGCGTGCACGATTTCTCCTTTCGATCGATTTCACGGAGAGCGTGCTCGAGCGCGCTCAAGAGGCGCTCAAGAAACGGGCTCAGCCCTTGACGATCGCCAGGCGATAGCGGGTCAGCCCCGCATTGGACATCCTGACCTGCACGAAGTAATCGCCCGTGGCTGGAGCCCGGTAGGAGAAGTACTCGCGGCCGCCCGCGCGTGCGGAGACCCGAACCCGCTGCCGGAAGCTGCTCACGCTCTCGATCGAACGCGTAGCCGGAAGCCAGAGGGCGAGGCTCAGGTCGGCGCTCGGCTCGGAGCCGGTGAGGCCGACGTACACGCGGCGGCCCTCCCGGAGACGGATCGCGTACACGTCGTCCTGGTCGTCCCAGAAGTCCACGGTGGCGTAGATCCGCCGGTCGGCGCCGAAGAGGGTGAACGCTCGTGAGCCCGCGTCGTCGTTCGCCTCATAGCGGTCGCTGAGCGGAAGTGGCTGGGAGAGAGCCTCGACTGCCGCCGTCACGTCGAGCCGGCCCCAGCCGGACAGGTAGTCGCGCCCGGGCGGGCAGCCGCCGCAACCCGTCGCGGGGCTGAGATCCTGCGCGCTGCGCTCGAGGATCGCGGTGACCTGCTCCGGCCGGAGCCCCGGGCGAAGGCTCAGGAGCACCGCCGCGGCCGCGCTCACCTGAGGTGCGGCGAACGACGTGCCCTGCGCTTCGCGGTAGTCCTCCGACCCACAGCTCGAGTAGCCCTGCTCGGAGCAGGCGGGGAAGCGAGCGGTCAGGGAGCGCGGGAATGTCGAGAGAATCCGCTCCCCTGGCGCGGCCATGTCGTTGAAGATGCGATCGCGGTTGGAGAACTTCGGGACGCCGCCGCTCTGAGCGACCGCGCTGACACCGAGGACGTGCGGAAGTGCCGCCGGATAGCTCGCGTACGGCCACGGATTCACCGGAGCCTGGTCTGCGTTTCCGACGGCCGCCACGACGACCACACCGTTCGAGACCGCGTAGGAAACGGCGTCGGCCTCGAGCTGCGAGAAGCTGTCGCGGCTCGGGTCGAGCGGGTCTCGCAGCCCGCCGAGGCTCATGTTGATCACCCGCGCGCCGTTCTCGACCGCCCACCGGACCGCGCGGGCCTCGGCCTCCACAGGAATGGCTCGAGAGCCCGTGACGACCTTGGCGACCAGGAGCTCAGCCGAGGGTGCGAGCCCCGCGATCCCGATGCCGTTGTCCAGGCCAGCCGCGATCAGCCCCGCAACGAACGTGCCGTGCCCGAGCGTGTCGACTCGCGCGGATCCGCCGACGAAGCTGCGTGCGCCGAGAACCTTCCCGGCGAGCTCCGGATGGCCTGCGTCGACGCCGGAATCGATCACCGCGACCGGGATTGGCTCGAGCGCCGGAAGTGTCAGCCAGGGCTCGTAGAAGCGGCTTTGCGTCAGGTACCACTGCCGGGAGACGAACGGATCCGTCGGTGTGAGCGCGAGGTGCCGCGAACCGAGACGCTCCACGTAGCGGATCCCTCTGATTCCGGCGAAGGACATCCCCGCGGGAGCCTCGACGACGAGCGCAGGAATCGGTGCGAGACGCTCGGGGCGGGATACTGCCAGGCGGGCCACGGCGTCCGCGACGGCCGAGGTCTTCGCACCGGGAGCAAGGCCGATCGCGAACCGGGCGGCGTCCGCGCTCGCGGGAACGGCGAGCCAGGCGGCGAGCGCCGCGACGCAGGCAAGCGTGCGCCTCATCCCGTGACCGCGAGCACGGCCGTCACGCCCTCGGCGAAGCCGTCCGTGGGAGCTATGCGGGCGCGATAGCTGCCCGGGACGAGATCGAGCTCGGCGCGAAACGCTCCCGAATCGTCCACGACAGCCTCGGCGACAGCCGCCCACGCACCGGACTCCTGACGCTCGATCGTCACGAACGCTCCTGCGAGCCGAGGGCGAACGGTTCCCGAAAGCACACGAGGCTCGGCCGGCTGGGTCAACCGCACGCGGGGCGCGACGCGAACCAGGAGCGCGGGCGACGCGGCTCCCTCGACCTCGATCCGGTACCGCGTGGTCCGTCCCGGCTTGACCTGGAGAGAGACGCTCCCGCCGGTCTGCGGCTGGAGCTCGCCGACCGGCGTCCAGGTGGACCCGTCGAGGGACGCCGAGAGCAGCGGTGACGCGAGCCCACGCGCGACTCCGCTCACCCGAAGTGACGAGCCGAACACGACCGGGCCGCGCGGACGGTCGAGTCGGAGGACGCCGATCGTGATCCACGTCGATCGCAGCCCGAGGCCGGTGCGCAGGAGGCCGGAGGGAACGGTCTCCGATCCTCCGGTGGTCTGGAGAGTGAGCGCACGCAGCCGGCCGGACGGTGTCGGCACTCCGGCGGCGTCGAGAACCCGCGCCTCGAGCCCGAGCTTCGCCTGGACCGTGCGGGCGCCGATCAGGACCGGACCCCAGCGGTGATACGGAGATGCCGTGTCCCACGGGTCGGGCCGGGAGAGGAGGTACGGGATGGCAACCCCGAAGACGTCGGCCGCGCTGGCAGTCTTGCCGCCCGAGGACGAGAAGTAGAGAGTCGAGGCCACCCTCCCGCCGTAGGTGACGATCTCGCCTGCAGTCGCTCGCACCGCGTCCGAGGTTCGCGTCTGCTCGCCGGTGACGCCCACGTAGACCTGGCTTCGCTGGTCGGCGTAGAGGTCGAAGGCCTTGCCCTGGACGAGGTTCGCGAGCGCGTACGAGCGCGCGGCGACCGCCTGTGCCTGGAGAGCTTCCATCGGCCACCTGTAAGGCATCTCGCCGGCGACGACCCCTTGCAGATAGGCCTCGACTTCGACGAAGTCGACGACCTGCAGGAACGCGCTCTGGACCGTCAGTTGAAGGCGGCCGCGGTAGAGGCGCCCGTCGAGCGAGAGGGGTGCTCCCTTCCCGGGGCGAAGGACGAGGGGAGAGACGGCCTGTGCGAGCCCTTCGGCCGTCGGCACGCTCAGGTTGGCCCTGAGCTCGAGCGGCCCCGCCGGGAGCCGGTACGTCGTCCCAGCCGCGTCGACGGCGGTGTATGGCACCGTCGAGGAGATCGTCACGGCCCGCCTCCCCTCGGCGAGCAGCACGCGTACCTCCTTTGCCGCGGCACGGCCGAGCTTCGTCCCCGTGTAGTAGTAGGCGAGGATCTCGTCGTAGGTGTACCCCTCGTTCGCCATGCCGAAGGCGCCGTACTGGCTCATCCCCACGCCGTGGCCGTAGCCACGCCCCGAGACGACGAACACGGCCTCGCCGGGCACGGGTGCGGGTTGGACCGACTGAGCGGACGCCGTTGCGGCGGCTAGCGCGACGAGAGCAGAGAGGGCGAATGAGAGACGCACGGCCGAAATCAGGCTAGCTCCGATTGGTTAACCGTCTGTGTTCTCGGCAGATCGGCACAGCCCTTGAGGCAGAGTTCGGTTCAGCATGAGCCGAGGTCTTAGCGCCAGGCGGTCTCTTCGACCGGAGCGCGCTCCCTGAGCGGCTCCCACCACTGCCGGTTGGCCGCGTACCAGGCAACCGTCTCGGCGAGCCCCTCGCGCCAGGCATGCGAGGGCTCCCAGCCGAGCTCGCGCCGGATCTTCGTCGCGTCGAGCAGATAGCGGCGATCGTGCCCCGGCCGGTCGGGAACGATCGTCTTCAGCGACTGCGGCTTTCCCGTCAGCTCGAGCACGAGGTCGGCGATTTCCTCGATCGAGGCCTCGAGGCCCGACCCGACGTTGTACGTCTCCCCCGCCCGACCCTCGCGGAGCACGAGGTCGATCGCCGCGCAGTGGTCGAGCACGTGCAGCCACTCGCGTCTGTTCCCGGTCGACGCGTACAGGGGCAACGGCTTGTCGTCGAGCGCGTTGGTCGTGAAGAGCGGGATCACCTTCTCGGGGAACTGGTAGTAGCCGTAGTTGTTCGAGCAGTTCGTGATCGTCCCCGGCAGACCGAAGGTCTCGAAGTAGGCGCGGACGGCGTGGTCTGCTCCTGCCTTCGACGCGTTGTACGGCGTCCGCGGCCGGTACGGCGAGTCCTCGTGGAACACCTCCTCGGAGTCGAGCGGGAGGTCGCCGTAGACCTCGCACGTGGACACGTGGTGGAAGCGCTCGACTCCCGCCGCTCGCGCCGCGTCGAGCAGGGTCTGAGTCCCGAGGACGTTCGTGCGGAAGAACCGCGTCGGATCGACGACGGCGAGGCTGTTATGCGACTCGGCCGCGAAGTTGACAACGACGTCGATCTCCTCGACGCGGAGCGTCTGCTCGGCCAGGTCCCGATCGCAGATGTCGCCCTGGACGAAGGCGATCCGGTCCTCCACGGCAGCGAGGTTCGGCCGATTGCCCGCGTAGGTGAGGAGGTCGTAGACGACGACGTGGTCGTCGGGGTGACGCTCGAGCCAATAGTGGACGAAGTTGGAGCCGATGAACCCGGCTCCGCCGGTGACGAGAAGGCGCATCTGGCGAAAGGCTAGCGCCCCATCTCCGCGAGGCACGCGCGCAGGCCCTTGCGCCAGTGCGGGAGGACGGGCGCGTCAGGCCGTTCGCTGCGGAGCACCGCGTAGGCGGGACGCGGTGCCGGGCGGCCGAGCTCTTCGGACGTGATCCGTCGCACGCGGCATGCGAGGCTCGCCTCGGCGAAGATCGCCTCCGCGAAGTCGGCCCACGTGCAATCCCCGCTCGCGGCGACGTGCCATACCCCTCGCGGCCGGTTCGCGTCCACTAGCTCGCGGACGGCCGGCGCCAGATGGCCGACGTAGGTCGGGCAGCCGCGCTGGTCGTCGACGACCGCAACCTCCTCGCGCTCGGCGCCGAGTCGGAGCATCGTCCGCAGGAAGTTGTGCCCGGTCGGGCCATAGAGCCACGAGGAGCGGACGACCCAGGCGTCCTCTCCGGCGACGGCCTCGGCGTGCAGCTTCGACCGCCCATACGCGGAGAGCGGGTTCGCGCTGTCCGACTCGACGTACGGCTCGCTCTTGCGTCCGTCGAACACGTAGTCGGTCGAGAAGAGGACGAGCTGGGCGCCCAGCGCGGCGGCGTTCGCGGTGCCCCCTACGTTCACGGCCGATGCTCCCTGCGGATCCGCCTCGGCGCCGTCCACGTCCGTCCAGGCCGCAGCGTGCAGCACGAGGTCCGGCGGCTGGAGCCCCGCCGGCGCGGGCAGGGTCACGTCCCAGTCCTCGTGGCTCAGCGCAACGAGGTCGTCGTCCGCGAACGCATCGGCGAGCGCGTGGCCGAGCTGGCCGCGGGCGCCCGTGATCAGGACACGACGGCGTCCCGCGCGGACAGGATCGGGGCGGTTGTGCTCCACAGATGCGCGACGCGCGGGTCGTTCCAGGGAATCGTGTGCTCGTCGGGGTCGGCTAGGTCGTACTCGGCAGTCACGTGGTAGCAGAAGAGGACGTCCGTCAGCGCCTCGAACCCGTGGGCATGGATTCCGGGGATGTAGAGCGCGACGCGATTCTCGTCGCCGATGTCCTCGCTGAAGGTCTCACCCGTCTCCCGGTCGAGGACGACCACCCGGGCCGTCCCTCGAAGACAGACGAAGAGGTCGTCCTGGCCCCGCTCGTGGTAGTGGAGCCCTCGGACCACGCCCTCCCGCGAGAACGAGACGTTCGTCTGCACCATCGGCGCGGGAAGGCCGCTGTCTCGGCGGAGCTCGCAGAACCAGCCGCGCTCGTCCTCGTAGACCTCGAGCGGAAGCCGGAGGATGCCGTCGATCACGTGCGGTTCCTCTTGTTCGCCCCGGTCTCCTCGATCCGGCTTCCGATGTCGGCCAGGTGCTGCCAGTGCTTGCCGGCGTCCTCCCACCAGCCCGCGACCTCGACGGCATCGAGGCGACCCTCGACCGCGTAGTGGCGGTTGACGTCGGAGATCTCGAGCTCTCCGCGACTCGACGGCTCGAGCGACGCGATCACGCCGAAGACGTCCGCCGGGTAGCAGTACAGACCGACGACCGCATGCGCAGTCGGCGGCTCCGCGTAGCGGGTGTCGACGACTCCGGCCTTCTCGACGATGTCGGCCACGCGCCCGTCCTCCCCGTACACGACGACGCCGAAGTTCTCGGGGTCGGGCACCTGGGCGACGAAGATCTGCGCACCGCGAGCGTCCTCCGCCCACTCCACGATCGCGTCCGATTGCGCGTACTCGAAGATGTTGTCGCCGAGCACGACGACGAGCGGGCCGCTTCCCGCGAAGTCGCGGGCCATGCCGACCACCTGCGCGATTCCTCCCGGCTCCGTCTGCACCTTGTACGTGAGATCGAGCTCCAGGATGGGGTCACCACCGCCCCGGGGGGCAAGCCGCCCGTCGCCGAGGAGGTCGATCATCTGCCCTGCGTGGCCCTTGCCGGTGACGAGGAGCACGTCGCGGATGCCCGCGAGCTGGAGAAGCTGGAGCGGGTAGTAGATCATCGGCCAGCGGCCGACCGGCAGGAGGTGCTTGTTCGCGACCCGCGTCAGCTCCCCGAGACGCGTCGCCTCCCCGCCGGCGCAGATCAGGCCCTTCGGCTGCACGCCGGGACTGTAACGGCGGTCCGGCTGAACGCTCTACCGGCCGCCGGGCTGGAGCGCGGGGTGGTGCTCGCCGAGAGGGGACGGCTCGACCCGCACGACGCGAGCCAGGCCCTCCGGCATCCACCAGTTCCACTTGCCGAACAGCTTCATCGCGCTCGGGACGAGCAGAGCCCGCACGATCGTCACGTCGATCAGGATCGCGGCGGCGAGCCCGAAGCCGAACTGCTGCAGACCGACGATCGAGCCGGCAAGGAAGCCCATGAACGCGGCGAACATGATGAGCCCGGCTGCGGTGACGAGCCTGCCCGTCTTCGTCAGGCCGAGCACGATGGCCTCCTCGTTCGTGGCTCCGTTGTCCCACTCCTCGCGCATGCGGCTGACGAGGAAGACCTCGTAGTCCATCGAGAGACCGAACAGCATTGCGAACAGGAAGACCGGTACCCAGCCTTCGATCTGGTCGTACGCGATCAGGCCGACCCACTCGCCCGCCCCCCACTTGAAGACGACGACGAGCAGGCCGTACGCGGCTCCAATCGACAGGAGGTTGAGGATGATCGCCTTGAGCGGCAGAACGACGGAGCGGAACGCGCGCATGAGCAAGAAGAACGTCGCCATCAGCACGACGGCAAGCAGCCACGGGAACCAGCTGTACGTGAGATCGAGAAAGTCCTTGCCGCCGGGCGGCCCCCCGCCCGCGTAGACCGCGGCGCTTCCGGGGAAGTCCGACGCGGGGATGATGTCGTCGCGGAGTCGCGTGACGAAGTCGAGGCTCGCGGGCTTTCCGTAGTCGTCCTTCCCGATCACCTCGATGTTCAGGTAGCGGCCGGTCTTGTCGACGTACTGCGCACTGTCGGGATCGAACTGCACGGCCGAGACCTCGGGATCAGCCTGCAGTCGCCGCGACAACGTGTCGAGGGCGGTGCCGATCGCGGCACCCCCGGCGCCTCCAGCTTGCCCGGTGTCGACGACGATGTTCGTCGGAGCGACCGCTCCTGCCCCAACGGCCGCGGTGAGCACGTCGTATCCCTGCACCGCCTCGAGATTTCGCGGGATGCCCTCGTTGGAACCCGGCCCGAGCTGGAGGCTGAGGAAGGGGAGCGTGAGCAGGAGGAGGAAGCCCGACGTCGCACCGGCGACGAGCTTCGGGTAGCGCATGATGAAGCGCGCGAGAGCCGCCCAGAACCCCCGCTCGTGGTCTGCGCGGTGCTCGAGCCAGCTGCGCGGCATCAGCCGGCCACGGTCGAGCCGCTCCCCAAGCAGCGAGAGCAGGACGGGGAGGAACGTGATCGCCGCGAGAACCGACACGGCGGGGATGAAGAGGCCTCCGACGCCGAACCCGCGCATGAACGGCAGCGGCATGAAGAGGAGCATCGCGAGGCCGATGGCGACAGCCGTGCCGCTGAAGACGACGGCCCGGCCGGCGGTCGCCATGGTCTTGACGATGGCATCGTCGCGCGAGGCGCCGCGCCGCATCTCCTCGCGGAAGCGGTAGACGATCAGCAGCGAGTAGTCGACCGCGATCCCGAGCCCGATGAGCGAGACGAGGTTCTGCAGGTATGTGGAGAGCTCCATGAAGTTGGCGAAGACGAAGACGATCGCGAGCGTGGTCGGGATCGTCACGAGCGCAAACATGAACGGCAGCAGAAAGGCGAGCGTCCCGAACGTGAAGACGAGAATCGCCAGAGCGATCGGGATCGCGATCAGCTCTCCCTTGATCAGATCGTTGCCGAAGACCGGGTCCAGGTCGTGCTCGATCGCCGCCTGGCCGGTGACGTAGACGGTCGCGCCCGGGATCGGGCCGATGGCCGCGCGCATGTCGTCCGTGTGGCCCTTGGAGTCTGCCGGCTCGAGCTTGGAGACGATCTGCGCGCTGACGACGTCCTCCGTGAGCGGCGTCACGGCGACCAGACGACCCGTGGGCAGCTCGCCCGCCGCCCTCTGCGCCGCCGCGCGTACCTCCGGGACGAGGGAGTGGGCGTTCCCGGCGGACTGGACGACGATCGTGAACGAGCCCGTGGAGCGCTGGCCGAACTGGTCCTCCAGGATCACCTCGGCGCGGCGCGTGTCCGTTCCGGGCAAGGTGAAGCGGTTCGTCAGCAGGCCGGCGAGCCGAGACGAGGCAACGGCCGAAACGAAGAAGACCGCAAGCCATCCCGCGAGAACGAGCCAGCGGTGGCGGAGGACGAAGCGGGTCAGGCGCTCCATGGCCTCTTGCGGCCCGCACGCATCGCTGCCTTCCTCCTCCGCACGCCCGGGACCGCGCGGACGGCCGCGTACCAGACGTAGAGCACGGCACCCGTCAGACCCCCGACCAGAGCGAGCAGACGCTTCGGATGGAGCACGAAGAACAGCACCCCCCGCACCCGGCTCACAGTAGCCGACATACTTCAGGCGAAGTCGAACCGAGGTGGTGATCGAATGGCGAAGGTCAAGGACAGGCCGGTGCTGACCAGCGAGACGCTGCGGCCGTACGTCACGCGGGCGATGACGGACCCGCAGCTCCGCGCGGATCTGCTCGCGGCGTTCATTGCTGCACGGAGCCTCTACGGACAGGTTGCCAAGGGTCGGGGCGTGAAGGGCAAGGCGGAGAAGGTCTCCGACAAGGACTTCCAGAAGCACCTCCAAGAGCTCGTCTCCGAGCTCTCGACGGCGACCGACCGGCTCCAGGGCAAGGAAAAGCGCAAGAGCCACAAGCTCCGCAACCGCGTCGTCTTCCTCACGGGAGTGACGCTCGGCGTCCTCTACAACCCGTGGACGGGTTCGGCGACGCGCGAGTGGATCATGGGCCGCATTGCCGGCGAGGACGGGGACGGTCTCGAGGAGCTTGCGGACGAGCTCGCAGCCGAGGCCGAGGCGGCCACGCAGGACGGCGGCCAGTCGCCGACCGAGTAGACGCTAAGGGGCTTGATCCGAAACAGAGCGCCGCGGCCGCGAAGCGGCCGCCTTAGGGATTTCGGCGCGACCGGAATCCGCGCTAGCGGATTCCGGTTTTGCGCGATGGCTAAGGGAACGCCACGCGGCTCGTGAGTGCGCTCTCGAGCCCGCCCGGCTGGAGCCCGCTCGTCGACGCGATGTCGTCGGCCTCGAGGAGCACCGCCCCGGGGGGCGGGAGGCTCGTCACGCCCGGAAGCGACGGCACGTACACCCTGCCCGCTGCGAAGGAGACGTCGTCCGCACGGCGCCAGGCGACGAGGAACGGGTACGGCGCGACGACCCCGTCGTAGCCGAGGCCGACCATGGCGGCCGGGTGGATCTCGAAGTGGAGGTGCGGCGCACCACCGTCTGCGTCGCCCGTGTCACCGACGAAGCCGATGACGTCCCCCGCCTCGACCTCGTTCCCCTCGATCGCGAGAGGCGAGTACGCCGAGAGGTGCGCGTAGTAGAACTGGTTGCCGGCCCGGTCGCGCAGCCAGAGGCGGTAACCGCCGATCCGGTTGAAGCCGATGGAGTACAGCGTGCCGTCGGCGACCGCCAGGAGAGGAGCCCCGAGCGGGGCGAAGATGTCCTCGCCGTGGTGCCAGCCGCCCGGAACGTCGGGCCTCGGCGCCCCGAAGCTGTCGCCGAACGAGGCCGTGCCGTACACGGGGAACACGTACCCGCCCGCCGAAAGCGGCGCCACGACCTCGGGCGACACGAACACGGGGCCGCCCGGGATCGTCTCTCCCGCGGTCTCGGGCTCGGGCGCCCGCAGGCCCGTCGGGCGCACGGGCGACGACGGGCTCGTGCTTCCTTGGCCCGGGCGAGGGGCCGCCGAAAGCTTCGCCACCGCGGTGGCCTGGGCGCTGCCGACGACGATCTCGCTTCCGGCGGGGAGCCCGCCGTGCGCCGCGGTCAGCCGGACGCGAAGCGCTACGACCGTTCCTTGCGCGGCCGGCGGCCGCTCGCGCCGGCTGCCGCTGTCCTCCGAGAGAACCGACAGCGATCCCCAGTCCCCCAGAGACACAGTCGTTCCGGGCGTCGTCGCGACGTCCTGCCCGAGTGCCCGCAGCCCGTTGACCTCGGAGGCCGACACGTCGGACCCCGCAGACCGCTGGCTCGCCCCGGCGCTCGTCGACGCGGTCACCTGAGCCGCGACGACGTCGCCGCCGAAGAGCGACAGCACGATCGCCTCGGCGAAGGACTGCGCCGCGGCCGCCTCGCCGGGCTGGGCGGAGACGATCGCACGAGATCGACCGAGGCTGAGAATCGACCCGTCGTCCGGGTAGGAGAACGACTGCACGTCGGCGCTCGTGCTCTGGGGCCAGGTGAGCTCGCCGAGAGAGACCGTGTTCTCCCCAGGGACGCTGATTCGCACGAGGACGGCATTGGATCCGGTGACGGCGCTGCGGGGCGGCGGGGCGGCCGCCGCCAGCGCCGTCGAGACGGCCAAGACCGCGCCGGCGAGCGCGGCGACACGTGTCACGGCGAATCAGGGTAGCGTGGGCGTGCCCGGACCGTGCGCCAGACGAGCTGCGCCGCGACCGCGAACAGGAGCACCGCGAAGAGGCGGCGCAACGTGTCCTCCGGGAGTGCGGTTGCAATCCTGGCTCCGATCTCGACCCCGACGACCGACGCGAGTCCGACGATCAGCGCCGTCCGGACTCGCAGGTTGCCGTAGCGGCGCTGGTTCCAGGCGCCCGCGGCGACGGTCGGGAGGATGGCCAGAAGCGACGTGGCCTGGGCCTCGAGTTGGCCGAGGCCGAGCGCGAGGAGTATCGGGACGAACAGGATCCCGCCGCCGACGCCGAACAAGCCCGAGAGCACGCCGGTGGCCAGCCCGAGCGCGAGCGCAAGAGCAATCGTCGAAGCGCTCACGGCCAGAGGAGCCGCACGCCGACACCGGTGAGGAGCAGGGCGAATCCGTAGGTCAGCATGCTCGTCGTGATCCGCTGTTGCAGCGATGTTCCCATGAGCGCGCCCGCGGCTGCGGGAAGGCCCACGAGCGCCGCGTAGCCGACGTCGACTTCTCCTCGAGCCGCATACGCGATCACCCCTGCGAACGCGGTGATCCCAATCGCGCCGAGGGACGTCGCGGTCGCCACGCGCTCCGGGAGATGCGTCAGCAGGATGAGCAGCGGAACGGCGGCGATCCCGCCGCCGACCCCGAAGAGCGCGGAGAAGACCCCCGCCGCGAGGCCGATGGCGACGAGGCGCACGGGCGTATCGTAAGGAGGCATGAGGATCACTCTCGTCCGTACGGCGGCGATCGGCGCACTGATCGTCATGCTCGTGCCGGTCGTAAGAGCGACGGCCGCCCCGGCTCTCCCGCCACCCGTCGTCGCCCGTTCCGTCTACGTCGTCCAACCCGACCGGCGGCTCTGCCCGTCACCGCTCTGCGGCGGTTACTGGGTGTCGCTCGCGAACCACGCACGCACTCGCTGCCACGACGGCCTGCTACGTCCCCGCTGCTATGTCGCGATCGCAATCGACGAGTCGACCCGACAGCCCTTGACAACGGCGTTGCCGGCAAACGCACTCGCGAGGGCCGTGGTCGGGTCCTGGACGTTCGAGGGATTCGGGGAGCTGGGAGCGATCTTCGTCGCAGACGTCTGGAAGCCCGTCGGGCGTGCGCCCCCAACAGGCGACTTCTATCGCCTGCGGGACACGGGCGTGCGGTGCATCCGCGCGCCGTGCTTCTCGGTCCGCGCCTGGCGGGTGAACAGGCCTTACCGCGTCACCGTCTCGGGTGTGGATCTCGGCCCGGCGCGTTCAACTCCCGACACGCTGCGGCAAGCCGAGGCAGCGCTGGCCGCGCCCGGCGGCCTCCTCGCATCCGGTCACATCTCCCGCACCGCCGACGGCGGGCGCCTGTTCGAAGCCTCGCAGGTCTTCCTCAGAGCCGCGACGCCTCGCGCCTGAGGACGTCCCAGGCGAGGCGCACGTCGTCCTCGGTCGTACGGAAGTTGCCGATTGCGAGCCGAAGCGCGTACCGGTCGCCGAGGCGTGCGTGTGACAGGAAGACCTCGCCCGAGGCATCGACTCGCTCGAGCAGCCGCTCGTTGTCCTCGTCGGAGCCCTCCCGGCGGAAGCAGACGAGGGAGAAGTGCCGCGGAGCGACGACCTCCCAGCCGGGCTCGTCGCGCACCCATCCCTCGAAGAGCGCCGCCAACCTGACATGCTCGCGGATCCGCTCCTGGAGCCCCAAGCGCCCGTAGCAGCGCAGCACCGCCCACAGCTTGAGCGCGCGAAACCGACGGCCGAGTACCTCGGTGTACTCGCTGAGGCTCGCGACCTCTGGTCCGACGCGCAGGTACTCGGGCACGAGGCTGAACGTCTCGCGGAGGGCATCAGGCCGGCGCGTCCACAGAGTCGAGCAGTCCAGCGGCACGCCGAGCCACTTGTGCGGGTTGACGACGACCGAGTCTGCACGCTCCCAGCCCGCGAAGTGCGCGCGGAGCTCGGGACAAACCGCAGCCGCCCCGGCGTACGCGGCATCGATGTGCAGCCAGACACCCTCGGCCTCGCAGCGGTCCGCCACCTCGGGGACGGGATCGACAGATGCGGATGCGGTGGTCCCGATCGTCGCAACGACCGCACATGCGCCGTCGAGATGCAGCAATTCCGGCCGCAGTCGAAACGCGCCGTCCACGGGCATCTTCCTGAGCTCGAGCTCGAGCAGCTTCGCCGCCTTGTCGACCGACGAATGAGCGTGCTCGGAGCAGACGACCGTGCGGCGGTCGGGCCGTGCCGACCGTGCCGCAGCAAGAGCGACGAGCGTGCTCGTGGAGGCGGTGTCCTCGATGTGGCCGTGCAGGCCTTCGGGCAGGCCGAGTAGCTGCGCCAACCAGTCGAGCGTGACCTCCTCGAGCTCCTGAAGCGCGGGCGACGTGCGCCAGAGGATCCCGAGCTGGTTCAACCCGGCAATGAGAAGCTCGGCGAGGATCCCCGGCTCGGACCCCGTGATCGAGAAGTACGCGAACCAGCGCGGGTTCTGGGAGTGCGTCATCCCAGGCATGAGCACCGCGTCGAGGTCGTGCAACACCGCCGCGAACGGCTCAGGCTCCTCGGGCGGCGAGGCAGGAAGCGCGGCGCGGATCTCGCCCGGCTCCACCTGCGAGAGAACCGGGTACTCGCGCACCCGCTCGAGGTACGAGGCGACCCACTCGAGCGCAGCCGCGCCGTCGTCGCGAAACGTGCTCACCGCCGCAGCCTCTCGATCTCCCTCCACGAGCGCGTGTTCAGCACCTGCTCCTTCGTCAGCCAGGCGCGGCGTGCTTGGGCGATGCCGAACTCGATGTTCGCGAGCGCGTCCACGGAGTGGGCGTCCGTCGTGACCGGGATCGGCACTCCCGCCTCGCCCGCGAGCCGCGCATGGGTGTCGCGCAGGTCGAGCCGGTCGGGCTGGGAGTTGATCTCGAGGGCCGTGCCCGTTTCCGCCGCGCGCTCGATGACGCGCTCCACGTCGACCGGGGCGCCATCCCGCCGGGTGAGCCGCCTCCCGGTGAGGTGTCCGATGCAGTCGACGTGAGGGTTGTCGATCGCGGCGAGGACGCGCTCGGTGGGGGTCCGCTCGAAGGACGTGTGGAGCGAGGCGATGACCCAGTCCAGCTCGGCGAGCATGTCGTCCGGCACGTCGAGCGTGCCGTCGGCGCGGATGTTGACCTCGATCCCGCGCAAGACCCGAAACGGCTTCACGCGTGCATTGACCGCGGCGATCTCCCCCCACTGACGCTCGAGCCGGCTGTCGCGCAGGTAGTGCGAGTGGTCGGTCAGGCAGAGGTAGCGGTGGCCGCGGCCCTTCGCCGCGACCGCCATCTCCTCGATCGTGCTCCTTGCGTCCGTCGACCAAGTCGAGTGGCAGTGCATCTCTCCGTGCAGATCGGAGAGCTCCACGAGCTCGGGAAGCCGGTCTTCGCGCGCAGCGGCGATCTCGCCGCTCGACTCCCGCAACTCAGGAGGGATGAACGCGTATCCGAGATACGAGTAGAGCTCCTCCTCGGACGCATGCGTGACGACCTCGCCGGTCTCGACGATCGTGACCCCGTACTCGGAGATCGAGAGCCCGCGCCGCACGGCGTCCTCTCGCAGGGCGATGTTGTGGTCCTTCGACCCGGTGAAGTGCTGGAGGACGTTGCCGTAGCACTCCGGCGGCACGACCCGGAGGTCGAAACGGAGCCCGTCGTGGCCAACGACCGTCGCCTTGGTGTCGCCGCGGGCGGCGATCTCCGCGACCCAGGGCGCCTCGCAGAAGGCTGCGATCAGCGCGGGTGGGTCGGTGGAGGTCGCGATCAGATCGAGGTCGCGCACCGTCTCCCGCCGCCGGCGGACGCTGCCCGCCTCGGAGACGGCGATCGCAGCGGGGTGAGCGCGGAGCTCGCCGACCACGCGCTGGACCGCCGGCAAGCCTCTCCCGAGGAGTCCGCGTGACTCCGTCTTCCTCCCGGCACCGGCGGCGAGCGCCGTGAGGATCTTCTCCTCGCTCCTTGCGCCGAGCCCGGACAGCTCGCGCAGGCGGCCACTTTCAGCCGCCTTCTGCAGCCCGTCGAGCGTCGTCACGCCGAGCTCGGTCCAGATCCGCGCCGCCGTCTTCGGGCCGACTCCGGGAAGTCGCAGGAAGTCGACGACTCCCACGGGAACTCGCTCTCGGCGTCGCTGGAGCGCGTACATCTCGCCGTCCTCGACGACCTCGACCACCTTCTGCTCGATCGTCTTGCCGATCCCGGGAAGCTCCTTCGCCTTTCCCTCGAGCGCGAGCTCGGCGATCGGGCTCGGCGACTCACGGATGCGCGTGGCTGCCCGGCGATAGGCGATCACCTTGAACGACTCTTCTCCGAGAATCTCGGAGAGGTCGGCGAGGAGGTCGAGCTGGTCGGCGAGCTCCGCGTTCCGGGGCAGGGGCTTCGCCATCCCGCGATGATACGGCGGTGCCGAGAGCCGTCGTCTGCCTCCCGACCTACAACGAGCACGAGAACCTGGAGCCCATGGTGCGCGCGCTCGCAGAGGTGCTCGAAACGTCGCGCGACCGCGTTCTCGTCATCGACGACGCCTCGCCGGACGGAACGGGCGAGATCGCCGACCGGCTCGTGGCAGAGCTCCCCTGGGTCTCCGTCTTGCACCGGGAGCGCAAGGACGGCCTCGGCCCAGCCTACATTGCGGGCTTTCGCCGCGCGCTCGCGGAGGGCGCCGAGCTCGTCCTCGAGATCGACTGCGACTTCTCGCACGATCCGAGAGATGTTCCCCGGCTGATCGCCGCGGCCGAGGAGACGGATCTCGTCCTCGGGTCGCGCTACGTGGACGGCGGAGGAACCGAAGGGTGGGGGCTAGGACGACGCTTCGTCTCGCGCGGCGGTTCCCTCTACGCTCGGCTCATCCTCGGAGTGGGCGTGCGCGATCTGACGGGCGGCTTCAAGTGCTTCCGGCGCTCGGCGCTCGAGGCGATCGACCTCGACGCGCTCGCAGCGCGCGGGTACGCGTTCCAGATCGAGACGACGTACCGCGTACTGCGGGCCGGACTGCGTGTCAAGGAGATCCCGATCCGCTTCGTCGACCGGCGGGTGGGCGAGTCGAAGATGACCCGCTCCATCGTCGCCGAGGCGATCTGGAAGGTGCCGGCGCTACGCCTGCGCGCACTCGCGGGGAGGTTGTAGTGCTCGATGTGACCGACGCAACGTTCGCCGACGAGGTCCTCGCCTCGCCCGTGCCCGTGATCGTCGATTTCTGGGCGCCGTGGTGCAAGCCGTGCGACGCGATCGAGCCGCACCTGCGCGGCATCGTGGAGCAGCACGAAGGGCACATTCGCCTCGTGCGAATGAACGTCGACGAGAACCTCGGAGTGCCGGCCCGCTACGGTGTCCTCGCCCTGCCGACG
>JAHEXT010000049.1 GCA_023251945.1 Actinomycetes bacterium | reverse complement strand
CATCGAGAGCTTCGTCGCGGAGGTGCTCCCGGAGAACGAGACGATGCTTCGGGTCTTCGAGGACGTCGGCTCCCGGCCGCACCGGGCCCTCTCCGAGGGCGTGTACGAGGTGCGCTTCTCCATCGAGCCGAGCGCGATCTACCGGGAGCACGTCGACGAGCGCGACCACGTCGCCGTCCGCGCCTCGCTCGAGCCCTTCTTCCGGCCCGCCTCGGTCGTGGTGATCGGGGCCTCGTCGCGTCGAGGCTCGATCGGGGGCGAGCTCTTCCGGAACATCCTCGCGGCCGACTTCCACGGGGCTGCGTACCCCGTCAACCGGGCGGGAGAGCCGGTCGCCGGGGTGCGCGGGTATTCGTCGGTCGACGACGTGCCCGAGGCCGTGGATCTCGCGGTCGTCTGTCTCCCGGGGGCGCTGGTCAACGCTGCGGTCGAGGCCGTCCTTCGGCGCGGCACGCGCGCGGTGTGCGTGATCTCGGCCGGGTTCGCGGAGATCGGGGCCGAGGGTCGCCAGCGGCAAGACGAGCTCCTCGCTCTCGTGCGCGCACACGGGGCTCGGCTCATCGGCCCGAACTGCCTGGGCATCGCGTCGGCGGAGGCGAGCCTCAATGCGACGTTCGCCCCGAGGCCGTTTCCTTCGGGGCGAATCGGCTTCTCGTCCCAGAGCGGCGCGCTCGGGCTCGCCCTCCTCGAGCGTGCCGACGCGAAAGGGCTCGGCATCTCGTCCTTCGTCTCGATCGGAAACAAGGCGGACGTCTCGTCGAACGACGTGCTCGAGTACTGGGAGGACGACCCGGCAACGGATGTGATCCTCCTCTACCTCGAGTCGTTCGGGAATCCACAGAAGTTCGGGCGCCTCGCACGGCGGATCGCCCGACGGAAGCCGATCCTCGCGATGAAGAGCGGGCGTACGCGCGCCGGGGCGCGCGCGGCAGGCTCGCACACCGCGGCGCTCGCGGGCTCGGAGGCGGCCGTCGACGCGCTGTTCCATCAGGCGGGAGTCATCCGGGCCGAGACGCTCGAGGAGCTGCTCGACGTCGCGATGCTGCTCTCGTACCAGCCGCTCCCGCGCGGGCGGAGAACGGTCGCCCTCACGAACGCCGGGGGCCTCGGCATCCTTGCCGCGGACGCCTGCGAGGCGGCGGGGCTCGAGCTGCCCGCGCTGGAGGAGGAGACGCGCCGCGCACTCGCCGAGGTTCTGCCGTCCGAGGCCAGCCTCGCGAACCCGGTGGACATGCTGGGCTCGGCGACGGCGGACACCTACCGGGCAACGATCCCGCTCCTTCTCGCCGACCGAGGCATCGACACGCTGATCGTGCTCTTCGTTCCGCCGGTCGGCGTGACCGCCGAGGAGGTCGGCCGTGCGATCGCCGAGACGGTCCGGGCTTGCGAGACCGACAAGCCAGTCCTTTCCGCGATCCTGGCAGCAGAGGGACCGCCAGCGTCCATGCGCGAGCTCGCGAGCATTCCCGTCTTCCCGTATCCGGAAGCGGCGGCGCGGGCGCTCGGTCACGCGGCCGAGTACGCTGCGTGGCTCCGGCGCCCGGCCGGATCGGTTCCCGAGCTCGAGCTCGCAGCGAGGCCGGCGACCCAGATCGTCGCGTCGGCGCTGGAGAGGGGCGACGACGTCTGGCTCGAGCCGGCCGAAGCCCAGGCCCTGCTCGAGACGTACGGGCTTCCCGTCGTGCCGCAGCGCTTGGTGGAATCTCCGGAAGCCGCGCTGGCCGCCGCCGAGGAGCTCGGTTATCCGGTCGTGGTGAAGAGTGCCGCCGCGGGAGCACACAAGACGGAGCTCGGCGGCGTCGCCCTCGAGCTCGAGGTCGCAGAGGACGTGAGGGCCGCCGCGGAACGGATCGGTCCGCCGGTCGTGGTGCAGCCCATGCTGAAGGGCGGGGTCGAGCTACTCGCCGGCGTCGTCCACGATCCGGTCTTCGGGCCGCTCGTCGGGGTCGGCGCCGGAGGAGTGCTTGCCGAGCTGGTCGGGGGAGCCCGGTTCCTGCTCACCCCGCTCACCGACGCCGACGCCGACGAGCTGCTCGCGGGCGGCCCCGTCGCGCGCCTGGTGAGCGGCTTCCGGGGCGCACCGCCTGCGGACACGGCCGCGCTCAAGGATCTGCTGCACCGTCTCTCTCGGCTCGCCGAGGACGTTCCCGAGCTCGCCGAGCTCGACCTCAACCCGGTCTTCGCGCTTCCGACGGGAGCCGTGATCGTCGACGCACGCATCCGCCTCGCCCGGCCCGAGGCGGCCGACCGCGTCAAGTCCTGGTAGCCGCGAAGCTCAGTTACAGCAGGATCGCCTGGAAGACGAGCATGGCCGCGAACGAGGCGAGCGCGGTCGCGAGGACCACCCCGCGCGGCGCCTGCTCGAGGGCCTCGGGAAGTATCTCGCGCACGACCATCCAGATCATCGCGCCGGCTGCGAAGCCGAGGGCAGCCGGGAGGATTCCCTCGAACGCGTCCACGAAGAGGAACGCCGGGACCGCCAGGAGCGGCTGCGGGAGGCTCGAGAAGATGCTCCACCCGGCCGCGGCAGGGACGGAGGTCCCGCGCGGAACGAGCACGAGGCTGATGGCGAGACCCTCCGGGACGTTGTGGACCGCGATCGCAATGGCGATGAGGATTCCAAGCGTCTCTCCTCCACCGAATGCCGCTCCGACGCCCACTCCCTCGGCGACCGAGTGCACGGTCATCACGCCGACGATCAGGAGCCCCTTCACGGCGTCCTCGCCCCGTAGCGACCCGAGCGCGAGCTCGTGGGGGTGACCGTGGAGGAACCGCGAGGCGAGGACGATGAACACGACGCCGACGACCACGCCTGCTCCCGTTCGCGAGCCGCTGCGGTCCGCACCCTGGAGCACGAGGCTCACGCTCGCGCCGAGCATCACGCCGGCGGCGGCGGCGTTGGCGACGCCGAGAGCCTGCCGTCCACTCGCCCCGGCAAAGAGGAGCGGGAGGGCGCCGAGGCCCGTCGCCAGCGCGGTCAGGAGCGCTGCGACGAAGACGGTGACGGCGTCGACCTCGGACACGCTCGGAGCAGCCTAGAGCAGATCCTGAGTACGTTCGATGAGATCCGTAGGAAGGCGAACGCGAGCTCCGTGCCGGCACCGATGCTCGCGGGAGGCTGCTCGGACACGATCCGGATGACGAACTCGCAGGAGGTGCGATATGAAGGTCGTGGAGCTCATGACACGAGACGTCGTCACAGTGACGCCGGAGACGTCGCTCAAGGACGCCGCCTCGCTCCTGTCCGCGCGGAAGATCTCGGGCGTCCCGGCGGTAGACGCGTCCGGAACGGTGGTCGGCGTCCTCTCGGAGGCCGACATCCTCGCCAAGGTGAGCGGAGAGCGGCCTCGAGGCGGTCTCCTCGGCTGGCTGCTCGAGGCAGACGTCACCCTCGGGGACAAGATCCGCGCGAGGACCGTCGGAGAGGCGATGACCGCTCCGGTAATCACCATCGCCCCGAATCGGCCGGTACACGAGGCCGCGGCACGAATGGTCTCCGAATCCGTGAACCGTCTGCCCGTCGTCGAGAACGGCATGCTCGTGGGAATCGTCACTCGAGCGGACCTCGTGCGGGCGTTCACGCGAACGGACGCAGAAATCGCGAGGGAAATCGAGAGCGAGATCCTGCGGCGAACGCTCTGGCTTGAGCCGGGCGCGGTGACCGTTGTCGTCACGGACGGCGCGGTTCACCTCGAAGGCGAAGTGGAGACGGAGACCGACGCCGAGCTCCTTCCCGTCTTCGTCGCTCGGGTGCCCGGCGTCGTATCCGTAGACACGACGCTGACCTCGCGCACGAAGGCGTCGCTCACGCGCTGACACCCGGAGGCGACAGATCGTGCCGAGTGGCGCAAGGCTGGACAGGGGAGTATCGTTGTCCAAGGTCAAGGCGGCGCCGGCTCGATGCCGATCAAGCGAGAGCGCATCCCTCATGTCGACGACCCGGAGGCCGTCGGAAAGCGGCTGTTCGACGCGCGGGAGGGTGCCGGGCTGAGCCAGCGTGAGCTCGCGTTTCCCGGGTGCAGCGCCGCGTACATCTCCCGGATCGAGCGTGGGGAGCGGATCCCCTCGCTTCAAGTGCTGCGGGAGCTCGCGAGTCGCTGCGGTGTGGGCGAGACGTTCCTCGCCTGGGGGCGGAAGGAGCGTCTCGACGCAGCGGTCGCGGAGCAGCTTCGCAAGCTCGAGGAAGCAGAGGGCTCAGGCTCGAAGGCGGAGCGCGCGGCAGCGTACGCAGCGCTCGCCCGGGCCGCGAACCGAGCCGCTCGGGCGCTCAAGACGTAGCCCCTGCCGGGCTTTCGTCCTACTGACGCCGCTCCCAGTGGTAGAGGTCCTCGGCGAGCCGGGGTCGCCCGGCGAGGTGAGCCCGCCACGTGTCGGCCTCTTGCCAGACCGAGAGGTCGTCGAGCAGCGACTCCACGGCTTCCCGGACGCCGCTTCCTTCGAAGACGAAGACGACCTCGGTGTCGGTCAGGAAGACCTCGTGCCGGTCGAACGGCGTGAGTCCAGGATCGAAGGGTGGTCCCTTCTCGATCAGACCCTTGGCAGCGCGATACGACCCCCACTTGATCGGCACGACGACCGCAAGCCGGCTCATGCGGCGAATCGTCGGGCGAACGCTGCGCGGTGGGCATCGGCGACAAGACTTATCCCCGATGCGGAAAACCCGCAGCCCGTACGGCTAGGGAACGCTGCGGTCCCTCGCGTTCCTGGGGCGCCCAGCCCCAGAAAGTGCTGCGCACTTTCTGGGGACCCCAAAACCCTCGCAAAGGAGGCGAGCGCGAGGCGCGCAGGACAGTACATGAGGTACGGACAAGCGCCGAGCGCGACGCATCCTGCCGCGAGCGGCGTCAGCCTCCGGCGGAGCCCGGCTTTGCCAGGCGGGAGTCGGAGGCGTCCAGGGACGCGAGGCTTAGGTCTCGTCGAGGAGTCCGGAGGCGAGCGCGTGACGGACGAGCTCGGCGCGGGTCTGGAGGCCGAGCTTCTGCATGATGTGCGCGCGGTGCGTCTCGGCCGTGCGAACGGAGATGTAGAGCATCTTTGCGATCTCCTGGTTCGTATGACCGAGGGCCAGAAGCCGGAGGACCTCCCGCTCACGCTCCGAGAGGGGGTCGCTCGCCGCTTTCGCGGCGTTCTCCGCCTCGGCCGCAGCGAGCCGGGCCCCGAGTGCCGGGTGGACGTACTTCCGTCCAGCGGCCACCTCGCGAACGGCCTGCACGACCTCGACGTCGATCGCTTCCTTCAGCACGTACCCGCTCGCGCCAGCGGCGAACGCCTCGCGTACGTAGCTCGGGTCGTCCTGCATCGAGAGAACGAGCACTGCCGCGCTCTTGGCGGCCGCACGGATGTCCGGAGTGGCTTCGATCCCGCTCCTCCCGGGCATGACGACGTCGAGGAGGACGACGTCCGGCTTCTCGAGCCGCGTGGCGCGGACGGCTTCCTCTGCGGTGCCGGCCTCGGCGACCACCTCGATGTCCTCCTCGGCCTCGAGGAGGAGCCGGATCCCCGAGCGCACCACGGCGTGGTCGTCGACGACGAGGACCTTGATAGTCACGCCGGAACGCTCACGACCAGCGTCGTACCCTTCCCCGGCGAGGACTCGATCGCGAGCGTCCCGTCGAGCAGATTGACGCGCTCCCGCATGCCAGCGAGTCCGAGCCCGGAGTCGCCGGTCTCCCCGGGGCGGAACCCGCGACCGTCGTCCTCGATCACGATCGACACGTTCTCATTCTTCCGTGTCAGGAGGATGCTCACGTGCTTTGCGCCCGCGTGCTTGAGGACATTGGTCAGCGCCTCCTGGACGATCCGGTACACGGCCGTCTCGACCTCGCCCGGGAGCCGCTCCTCGCCGAGGCGCGACTCGACCTCGAGCTCGACTCCACTCCCCTCCCGGAAGCTCTCCGCGAGTCGCCCGAGCGCCGGGACGAGCCCGAAGTCGTCGAGTGCAGCGGGGCGAAGCTCGACTGCCAGTCGGCGCACGTCGTGCAGGGTCGTTACGACGAGCTCTCTGAGACGCGCGACGGCCTCGCGCTGGGCGGCGGGGTCGGGCGCGTCCTCGGCCGATCTGAGGCCGAGCAGGATCGACGCCAGCGCCTGGCCGGTCTCGTCGTGCAGCTCGCGTGCGAGGCGGCGACGCTCCTGTTCCTGGGCCCGGACGACGCGGCGAAGAGAGTCGCGGGCGACGCGCTGCGAGAGCTCGACCGCGACCGCGGCCCGGCGGGCGAAGCTCTCGACGAGCCGGAGATCCTCGTCGTCCAAGCGCGGGTCGTCGCCGAGCTTGTCCGCGGCCACGATGAGCCCGAGCGCCCGATCCGCCGCGAGGAGTGGCACGAAGATCGCCGACTCGACACCCAGCTGCTCGACCAGCTCACGATCGACCTCGGGATCGTCGGCGACTCGGTCGACCCGCTCGCTCTGCCGGCGCTCGAGCACCTTCGCGCTCTTCGATGCAGCGGTGAGGATTGTCCCGGCAATCTCGGCCCCGGCCGCGGCTGCGATCCGCAGTCCGCCCTCGTGCGGGAGAACGACGGCCACGATGCGCGCGCCGAGAAGCTCGCGCAGTCGCGTGGCCACGAGATCGAGGAGCCGCGGGAGCTCGACTTCGCCGGCGATCGCCGTGATGACCTCGTTGACCGACTCGAGCTGACGAGACCAGCGGGTCGCCGCCTCGTAGAGGCGGGCGTTCTCGATCGCGACTGCGGCCTGCGCAGCGAGAAGGGTCAGCACCTCCTCGTCCTCCTCCGTGAAGTCCGCGCCGTCTTCCTTCTCTGTCAGATACAGGTGCCCGTAAGCGACGTCCCGGAGCTTGATCGGCATGCCGAGGAAGGTCCGCATCTCGGGATGCCCCGGCGGGAAGCCGACGGAGCGGGGATCGGCCCGGAGGTCGTGGAGGCGCAGGGGCTCGGGCTCATTCATGAGAACGCCGAGAATTCCGCGGCCTCGCGGCTGCCGGCCGATCGCCTCGTGCACCTCTGGGCCGACGCCGTGGGTGTAGAAGCCCTCGAGCGCCGCTCCGGTCTGGTCGATCACGCCGAGGGCGGAATAGCGGGCGCCCGTTAGCTCGGCGGCGAGCTCGGTGAGCCGTTGCAGCACCGCGTCCAGCGACAGCTCGGACGTCAGCGCAATCCCTGCCTCGACGAGCGCATCCTGTCGCCTCTTTGCGGAGAGCACCGCCGCATTATTCCTGCGGCTTTCCCGCAGCCTGGCCCGCGCGGTTGCGGATCGCCGATACGGGCGATGACGGGCACACTTCGACCGATGGCAACGCGGCCCCACTCGGAGCGACGTCCGTCCGCGCTCATGGTCGTCCTCGCGTTCTCGGTCGCGGTCGCCGCTGCGGCAGCGCTCGTCGTAGTCGCGCTCTGGACCCGGACAAGCGGTGGCACGACGACTTCCTCCTCGACCGCAGCCGTCAGCCTGGCCGGGATTCCGCAGCACGGCAGCGTCCTCGGCGCGCCGAGGGCGAAGGTGACTCTCATCGAATACGCCGACCTCCAGTGCCCGGCGTGCCGCAGCTACACCCTCAACGTCTTTCCGGCGATCGTCGACGAGTTCGTCCGAACGGGGAAGGTGAAGACCGAGTTTCGTGGGTTCCCGTTCATCGGCTCCGACTCCCTGAAGGCACAGCGCTTCGTCCTCGCGGCCGGGATGCAGGACAGGCTCTGGCAGCTTCAGGAGGCGCTCTACCGAAACCAGGGCGGCGAGAACGCGGGGTGGGTGACAGACGATCTCCTCCGCGAGCTCGCAGGTGAGACACCGGGTCTCGACGTTGCCAAGCTGTTCGCCGACGCGGAGAGCAACGAGGTCGCGTCGACCGCCGAAGCCAGCTTCACGGAGGCGCAGGCGGCGGGCATTCCCGGGACGCCGACCTTCTTCGTCAAGATCGGGGACGCGGAGCCGTATGTCCTCCAGAGTCCGCTCGACTCGGCGTCGCTGAGCGCGGCGCTCGACGACGCACTGCGGTCTTGAGCGACCGCGGACTGCGAGTCGCAGCCGCGCTGGTTGCACTCGCCTGGCTCGGCGTCGCCGCGTACCTCACCTGGGCCCACTACGCCGACGAGTCGGTCATCTGTGTCACCGGGGGCGGCTGCGACACGGTCCAGGAGTCGACCTATTCCGAGATTGCCGGCATTCCGGTGGCGGCTCTCGGCGTCGTCGCCTACGCGGCGATCCTCGCGCTGGTCACCTGGGACACGCCGGCGGCGCGGCTCGCCGCGGCGGCGATCGCCCTCGTCGGGCTTCTCTTCAGCAGCTACCTCCTCGTGCTGCAGCTGTTCGTGATCGACGCGATATGCGTCTGGTGCGTGGCAAACGACGTCGTCATCGCGCCTGCACTCGCGGTGCTCACGGGGCTGCGACTTCGAACGACACCGTAGGGGCGAGGCATGCCTCGCCCGGGCCGGCATGTCCGGCCCTACGTCATCGGGACCTGGCGGAGAACCTTTGGGGCGACGCGGTCGAGGATCTCCGAAAGGCTCCCGCCCGTGCAGGTGATCCCGTGGTTGCGAAGCCCGATCACGGCATGGGCGGGATCCGGCTCCAGCGCGACGAGGTCGGCGACGGCCACGGCCAGCTCCTGCGTCCCGCACGGGTAGTTGACGTCGGTCGCGGCGATTCCCTCCATCCAGGCGTGGACATGGAGGATGGCTCCGACGTCGGGGTGCGCCTGGTAGATCATCCAGTGCTCGATCGCGTCGACCGACACGCGGCGCGGCTCGATTCCCGGCGGGACGCTCAGCACGATGACGCCGCGGTCGTCGTCGAAATCCTTGACCAGGAGAAAGTCGCGGCCGACGGCCTCGAGCTTCGACTTGTCGACGCCGCTGGCGCTCATCCAGAACCGCGTCTCGTCCTTGCGCGCCGACAGGTTCCCGTAGGAGAGCCCGCCTGCGGAGTAGAGCCGCATGACGTGGCGCAGCTCGCGGCCTGAGAGGTACTCCTCGACCGGGAAGGGAGAGGGAAGGAGGTCGAGCTCGTCCAGCCTCCGCCCGGCCTCGCCGATGTCGGCGGTGATCTCGTCGCCGTCCCAGAGCTCGGGCTCGAGGTCTGGAATCCACTCGTTGTCGATCACGAGCCGCGACTTCGCGAGGGGTGCAAGCCGCTGGTAGATCTCCTTCGGGTCGTCGGAGACGTGGTACGTGCCCCGCTCCATCGTCGTGAACCAGACGCCGTCGCCGGGAACGCGCAGGAGCACAACGTTCGAGAGCGTCCGGACGAGCATCGGATAGCTCTCCTTGAGGACGTCCTTCGGAGCTTCCGGAAGCTCGTAGAACGCCGCCGAGTACGTTCCGCGAGAGGCACGCCGGAACGCCTTCGGGTCCTCCGGGTCGAACATGTTGAGGACGAAGTCGGCGTCCGCGATGTGCTCGACCGGGACGAACTCGTCGCGTTCGAACTCTCCGCCGATCGAGCGCACCCACCCCTCGTGGGCCGGCGACGTCGCCGTGCCCCAGATCGCGTACTTCCGCACGAGTCGAGTCTAGATGGTTGATCGGCAATTGCTCGCCGCGCGGGTGGTGGCAGAGACCCATCGCCGGATGGCGCCGCCCGTCCTGGCCCGTATTCCCGATACGCGCTCGGACGGGCGGCGTCCCCGGCTCGGTCTCAGCCATCCCCTCATCGACGGCAATTACCGATCAACCATCTAGCTGTCGCCCTGGAGGTGGCGTCGCCAGCCTCTGAGCAGCTCGTTCACCGCGGCCGCGCCGACGATGGGCTCCTCCGGGAGGGGGAACCCGGCCGGATAGAGGATGAACGCCCTGGTCTGCAGACCACCGATCCCACCGTGGAACGAGATCAGCTCCTCGAACGCGCAGCCCTCGTCGAGCTCGGGGTCGTAGAAGCTCCCGACCATGATGTCCGCGACGTGCGGAAACCCGTCCGTGCGGCGCAGGTGGTGCGGTGCGGTCGGGGAGAAGTGCGCGAGCGGGTCTTCTCCTTCCACGCGTCCGTGCGTGAGGTACTGCGCACCGTTCCCGCCGAGCGCGACCGGCCCGTGCTGTGACGAGCGCACGAGCAGCCAGCCGACGTGCCGGTGCTCGCAGAGCGCGGGAATGAGTCGCGGGTGCCGCTCCTCGATCTCTTCGAGCGTGAGTCGGCGTCGCTCCTCCAGCAGGTAGACAAGGCCCAGGTTCCCGGAGCCGAGGACGACGACCTGCCGGTCCGAGACGTCGTTCTTGGGGCGCTTCGGCTGCTTCCCGGTCGCCTCCGCGACGGCGTGTCCTACCATCGAGCTCTGCTCGTCACCACCCGCAAACTCGCTCACCTTCCCCGTCTCGAGCGAGCGCTCCACGAGGTCGTCCAGGCCGTAGCCGTTCCGCTGCTTGAAGGTCGCACCCTGCGTCTGGCCGTGGTCGGACAGGACGACGATCTCGTACGGGCGAGATGCGTACCGGCGCGCGCGGTCGATCCGGCCGAACTGCTGGTCGAGCTTGCGCAGCGCCTCGAGCGTGTCCGCTCGCTCGAGCCCGGAGTGGTGGGCAACCTCGTCGTAGCTCGAGAAGGTCGCGTAGATCGCCGGCCTGCCCTTCATCAGGTCCGTGAGGACGCCGAACACGATCAGGTCTCTGACGACGACGCACATCGCGGCCCGCATGAACGGGTAGATGCCACCCCGGTGGCCGCGTGGACGGACGTCGCGGCGGACTGCCCGCAGCGCGGCGATCCACTCGAGGATCACCTCCCAGAAGAAGAGGACGAGGACCCGAGTGACGTTGAACCCGTTCGAGAAGAAAGCCCGGTATCCCGGGTTTGCGCCCTTCTCCGCCTCCATGCGGCTGACCGTGAGGATCACGTGGTCGGCCTCGCCGGAGAGCAGGTTCCCACGGCTCGCGCCGCCGTTGACCAAGAGGCCCCGGCCGGACGCATGGCGCCGCTCGAGCTCCGCGCAGTCGGGCGGCGCAGAGCAGGTCATCATCGTCGCCGTCTCCTTCTCCACCCAGCGGAACGCGGGAATGTCCTCGTTCGAGCCGAGCAGAATTCCGGCCTGGCTCGCGCCTGTCTGGGACGAGAGGTCGGTCTCCCACTCGACGAACCGGTGCGTGTCCTCGGCCAGCCAGCGCGCCATGTTGGGCGCATTCCCGTCGCGCATCGCGCGCTGGAGCACCGGGCGTGCGAGCCCGTCGATCTCCAGGAAGACGATTCCCGGCACGTCCGTCTCGACCCGCTCGCCCGAGCGGCGCGCGATCCGCTGGATGACCCGGATCGTGTACGCGTCGTCGTCGTTCGTGCCCACGACCACCTCGAGGACCACAGCGATCGCCGAGATCACGAGCGCCGCGATGAGAGCCGAGCCGAAGCCCCCCACCTGGATGGCGCCTTCGGTGAGCGCGTCGGCCGCACGGAGCAACGCCGCGTCGAGGATCAGGATGAGGAGGAAGGAGGTGGCCACGGTGTACGGAAGGCGCACAGCCGAGACGAGC